>JANOFR010000051.1:0-4548 GCA_031413755.1 Chitinophagaceae bacterium | reverse complement strand
TCCATGTGAAGTTCGATCTGCCGGATACCGTCACCATCACTCCTTAAGGCGGGGACGTGAGGAATGGCGGGCAGAAATCCTCCAACGGCGCCGCAGGATCATCCAAGACCGCGCGCAGCGCCGGGCTGCACTATGTCTCCGACCTGGCCACCGGCATCCGGCGCGTGCGTGCCGGCAAAAATTTCAGTGGCCTGAATGGATAACCGGACAAGTTTTACTAAACTATCTTTTCCAAAATTTTCCTCTTCAATATATAATGCAGCAAGCGTAAGTCCTGCCCCTTCTCTTTTATAGGGTTTCTCAAACTTTTCAAACACTTCTGTTTCCCATTCTACCGGCAATGGGCCATTGATCTTTTTATAAGCAGTAGGTTCAAGGTAACGGAACCAGAAATCCATAGCTTTCAAACCATTTCTTGCTTCATTTATCTGCGCCCTTATTTTATCAATTCCTTCAGCGCTAAGTATATCGCTTTTATCTATCACTTCAAGCAGCTCCGATTCTTCCTCCCTGAATTGGCCGAGTTTGCTCATATATGATGACAGGTACAAATCTTTATGGTCAGTTTTCTTAAAGGAAACTGAAAGAATAGTTGCCAAAAAAACAACTACAGATAATAAACAGATCTTTTTCATAAAAGCTTGGTCCATTTAATTTTTTGAACAGAAATATAAAAGCTATTAACTGAAAAAAAATACGGGGGAATAAAATTCAGGCCACAGTTTATGGGAATAATACGTCTCTGTTAAGGAAAAATGATTTTTCGTAAACACAAAAATTATTACGGTTAACCGGGTAATTTATAAAAAATGTCAAAATCCGTTTCTGTTCAATACTCATAAAACCTTGTGCAGTTCTGTAACAATTAAACTAAGGCCTTGCTAAGAACACGTTTCTGTATTGCTTTTGAATCCACAATACTGAATTTTTTTATTTTTTTTATTTCATTCTTAATTGACCTTTGTTTTTCTTCGTATATATTTATTAACTCTTTTAACTCCCTCATCTTTTCCTGATAACTTGTAAACACAGAGCATAACTCATGTTCCAGCTCATTTAATTTGTGGCCGGGTGCAGGCTGTATTACTTTAACATCTTGCAAGCAATCGCACAATCTCTGATGGTTACTTTTTAAAATCCCCTGCATTTCGTTAAAATATATTTCTTATAAAAACAAACATATAAAGTGAAGAAATATTTTTGCTTTGGTTTATAATAATTTCCGGTTTGTAATCAGGTTTTATCATTAAAGTTTGCCGGTTTTAATTCTGAATATTAAATAATGCTGTAAGCAATCTGTTCCAGAAAACAACAGGACAGTTCACAAAAATAAGTATTGGCATAGCCATCACTGTTAACAAATCATAACCAAATTATTAATTATTTGCAAATGGAATTCAGTAAATTAATGTAGCCATCTTAATTACCAAAAAGAGAAAACGGGTACCTTTAAAAGTACTTACAAAGTGGTATATTTTATAACCAGTACTTTATAGCAAAACAATCTTTTCACTAAAAATAATTTTATTGTTCTTATCTGAAACCCTAACAATATAAATTCCTTTTCCCGTTACTGCAGACAGACTGATCTTGACAATATTGTATTTACCTGATAAGTTCTCAATTTTATTTGTTGAAACTACCTGTCCGGTAACACTTATCACATTTACAGTATAACTGCCGGCATTTGTGTTTGTGAATTCAATTTTAAATTCATTTGCAGTAACCGGATTAGGATACAATTGGATCAGATCTGTATTTGTGGGATCAGTATTAACAAATATGTTCCGCTCTCCATCATGTACGTCACCTTTGTCTTTTTTCATTTTAAGAATATTACTGTTCGTAAGGTCTGATGAATACCGGGAATTAGCAGCGTTTAACCCAACTGCCGCGAGGGTTTTCAAATCAACCGAATAGATATCTGAACCATCAACTGCACTTCCTATTACAACCCGGTTATTGCGGTAATCAACTGCTGCACCACTAGTTGCAAAACTTTCTGAGAGACCGGTAAGCGTACCCAGGTATCTGGCCACCCTGGTTTCAATTTTTATTTTGAAAACATGATTGCGGGAAGTTATCAGGTAAAGTAAATCATTATCGGCGGCTATGATATCACCACCGTAACTGCTGCATACTTCATGAACAGATACTTCATTTTGAGGTGCATCAACCAAAGAGCCCAGATCTCTGATACGATTATTTTTTGTATTGAATCTTACAAGGTGTTTACCATCGTTGGTTAATGCATAACCATTGTCATCATCGCCAATGACCATTCTTGTAAAAATATCGCTCTGGTCGGCTGCTTTTGGAACCAGCCCGGTAAAATTATTGGTTACAATGTGAGTTCTCATTGTTCTAAGGTCAACATAAATAAGACGGTCTGTCAACATAGGTGTATAGTATAATCGCTTATTTTTATCATCCAGGGCAATAGCAGCAACTCCGTTGAATATGGATGAATTGGCTACAGTATCATTTCTGTTAAGTAAGCGCAAAAGTATTCCGCTGAAAGTTCCTGTCCGCAGATCTATCTTGCGCAGATAATTCCATTTCACGCCATTTTGCACAGAATCTGTTACCACATAAGCCAGCTTATCTGATTGACCTTTTACTATAACTGATAAACAAATTGCGGCTATTAAAACGTATGTAAACTGTAAAAATTTTTTCATAAAATTATTTTTCAGGCTATTTTTTAAAGAATTATCTGAATGCAAATTACTCTATTAACATGCGGAATAAGATGAAGTTATTGTGAACTTTATGTGATGTTTTTTGCATTTATTATATTTTTTATTCTACAGAATTTTACAGATTACTCTTTACAGATTAGTTAGCACTAAACGTAGTGATAACGCCATTGTTAGCTGCTGTATTATCGCTGCCACCACTCACATTATGAGCAAGGCTTTGGTTGGTGCCGTTTGGTGTGGTGCTCTTACGTGTAGCGGTAAAGCCTATCTGTACAAAACCGGCTATCGGTATGATATAACCTACTTTTGACTGAGCTACGATGTTAGAACCATCATCACGGAATTCCCAATCGCCATTGGTATTAGGTGTACCGCCATTTACGTTTGAATTGGTATTGGTACCTGACTGAAATACGTTTGAAAGGACTAAGCTTGGTACGGTAATATCCCAACCGGATAATTTGGGTATAGTAACGGTTATAATGCCGTTAGAGCTACCTATATTGTTCTCCAATACATCAGCTAAGAAATCTTTGGCTTCGTTTGCAGCAAAGGATACACCATCAATCTCAATGAAAGGAAACAGATCGCAACCGGATACAGCAGTGCCGCTGCCACCTGGATTCGGACGGAAATCAGGATTGGTGAAACTCCAGGCATTTAACAGCAGGTCGCATGGTGTTGATAAAATGTTATTGGTCCTGGCTGCTGCATTTAAAAAAGTGGTTGAAACTGCATCTTCTCCAGCTAATGCCACTCCGGCATATGGAGCTACCCAGGCTGTGGTAAAATCCATCGCTATGATGTTATTCTGGAAATTAGCCTGGCCGTTGGCAATGGTTGAAGCATCTATCAACAAACCTCTCCAGTTATTCATAAAAATACTGTTGAAGATCTTCAGTTCAGTATTTCTTCTTAAACGGGCACCTCTTCTGAAACCACCGGCTGAAGGCTGTGTTATAGGACCTGCATTGCTGCCGCAACGGAAGGCTCCTATCTGCGTTACATTATAAAAGCTGGCAGAGGTTTTTGGTGTAGCTCCTGTACCGCCGGCATTGTTATCACTCTCAAATCCTTCTGATGTAGAAATGGAAGGGTTATCGGCAAGGGTTGGGTCTTTTACACCCAATGCAAACTGTACTGTTCCGCTATAACCTAAATCTGGATCAAAATCATCATCCAGGTTACGGAAAGCTACCAGGTAGTTGCAATTAACTGAACCGCCAAACCACTCAAAAGCATCATCATTTACAAAAGATACCTGTACATGATCTATCGTTGTTGCGCTACCTACTGAACCCATGGTTAAACCATTAATCTCGTTGTTTCCTGATAGTACAAAACCGCCGTACTCAATGCGTACATATCTTAATGAACCTGAATTGTCAGCAGTAACTGTACCTCCATGGTAGTGATCGGGGTTTGCAGCACTAAGGCCTTCTATCAGGTTTTGGGTACCTCCGTTGGCTAAGCCTCTTCCTAAAATAATAAGACCGCCCCAATCGCTGGGAGCACGGGTACCGATCGTTTTGTTTGATGTAAATACAATTGGGTTACAGACTGTTCCATTGGCAATGATCTGTGCACCACGGGTTACTACCAAGGCTGTATTAGGTACAAGTTCATTAGCACGGATAATTGTACCAGCCTCAATGGTTAAGGTGGCAAGGCTGTCCACATATACCAAGCCATCAAGCTTGTACACGTTGTTTTTGGTCCATGTTTGGGTGCCTATAACACCTGCAGGTATGGTAACCGTGGTAATTGGGTAAAAAGTGTTCTGAGGATCCCAGTTCGTCCAGTTGTCGGTCCACTGAGGCTGGGCTGGATCAAAGGCACCACGGTA
>JANOFR010000050.1:0-72764 GCA_031413755.1 Chitinophagaceae bacterium | reverse complement strand
TCAATCCTGGCATTAACATAAGCTTTAATGTTACCGGCCAGTTCTTCTGTTTTTGCAAACACCTTTTCCATTATGATTTTTTTAAATAATCATTCATTACCTATTTCCTTTCAGGATCCTTATGCAAATTCGTCAACCTTCTCTCTAACCTTTTTTTCAATATCCTCTTTATATTCGTTGAATTTTTCTTTGCCTTTACTGAATTTGTCTTTTACACCATCAGCGAACTTCTTTCCCTGTTCATTGATCTTACGCCTGGTTTCACTTCCTTTATCGGGGGCAAATAAAATACCCAACACGGCACCAGCTGCAATACCTGCGGCAACAGCAGCCAGTATTTTACCACTTGTGTTCATAAAATATTATTTTAAGTATTAATTGATAATTGCAAGATAAAAGTTAGCCTGCCTAATAAGAATGACAGGCCTCAATATATTTGATGATTCAAATCAGAATTAACTAAACCGGTTTTTAAGAATTATTTCAACTTTGCTGTTTACAATCAGCATATTTAATAACCATGGTTATTCTTATTAAAATACCACAGTGATACCTTTGTACAGGTTTTTCAATAGATATTGGATTGAACGGGGCCTGATTTTTATCCGGCCCCTGATTTTACTGCGCTTGTTTCTTTTTTTCCTGCTTCCTGAAATAGCCCCTTAATAAGAAATTATGTTTTAATGCCTCCATATTCTGGTTAAAGTTATCGGTGCCTTTCTGAATATTATCCAGGCTTGTATTTAACTTTATCACCATCATTGAATCCCTGAGCAAAGCATTTACAGGGCCTTTTCCATTATTTACATCCTGCTGTATACCTGCTGCCAGTTTGTTTATTTCTCCGGCTAAAGCATTGGCTTCATCTGCCACAGTTTTTATTTTAAGTATCGCTTCATTTAGATTTTTTGAAATTGATGTATCAGTTAAAATGGCGCCCAAAGAACCTTTCCCGTTTTTTACATCAGTAATAATATCATCCAGGTTATTAGCCATATTACCGGCCTTACCTGTTGCCAGACGAATATTGGCAACTGAAATTTTTAGATCCTCAGGTATGGTTTTATCATTCAGCAACGCCCATAAAGCACTGCTGTTGTTAATACGTTGCACTGTAGTTTTTAAATCAGATGCGATTACTGCCACATCCTTATTGGTTTTGTAAAGCGTTTGCAGCATATCATCTGTAGCCACTGCTTTTCTGGAGACTAAAATATCTCCTTCTTCTGCCAACAAACCGGGGCTCCTTGCCGGAACTATATTTACTACCCTGTTACCCACCAGGCCATCGGTATTAATGGAAGCAATGGCATTTTTGCGGATAATGGTTTGCATTTTAGTATCAATGATCATCGATACTTCAATAACTGTGTCGTTGAGTATTGCTATTTTTTTCACCGTACCCGCCTGTATGCCGGCAAATCTTACATTATTACCTGCTACCAACCCCTGAATATTTTCAAACCTTGCTTTAAGAAGATAAGTATCTCCGAATAAGTTCCGGTTTTTACCGACCATGTATAAGAGTAAGACGAGGAATAATAACCCGGCCAGTATGAATAATCCCAGTTTTACATTATTTATAATACGCTTTGTCATAGTTTTTCTTATTCAAAGAATTGTTTCACTTTTGAATCTGAATGCTGAATTAACTGCTCAAAAGTACCGCTTGCATAGCATCGGCCATCCAGTAAAATAACTACCCGGTCACTTGCCTGCTTTACACAGTTCATATCATGTGATATGATCAGGGATGTGGTATTGTATTTTTCCTTTATCAGCATCATCAGATCAATGATTTCTTTACCTGTCATTGGGTCAAGTCCTGTTGTAGGTTCATCATATAAAATGATCTCGGGTTTTAAAATTAATGTCCGGGCCAGGGCAATTCTTTTTCGCATTCCGCCCGATAAGGCTGCAGGCATCATATCTATAGTATGTGCCAGGTCCACATCTTCAAGGGCTTCCATTACCATCTTATCTATTTCATCCTGCGAAACCTCGATCCAGTGGCGACGTAACGGGAACTCGAGATTTTCCCTTATGGTCATTGAATCATAGAGCGCATTACTCTGAAATAAGAAACCCACCCTGGCTCTTATCTTATCTAAATCCTCGTTTGTTATATCAGACATGTTTTCACCAAGCATTTCAATTATACCGCTGTCGGGCTTCAGTAAACCAATGATACATTTTATCAATACTGATTTACCTGACCCGGATTTTCCCAACACCACCACACTTTCTCCCCGGTTTATTTCGAGGTTAAAATCAACCAATACATGATTGTTGCCAAAGGATTTGTACAGGCTATGAATCGCTAAGACCCGCTCCGGCGGTATCGCTTTAACTGTAACTGCATCCTGTTTTATTGCTGCTGTCATTTTGTTCAATTAAAGCCGAGTGCTTCAGTAACCTGCACTGCCAGTAAATCAATAATAAAGATTATTACCGAAGAAACCACTACGGCTGAATTAGCTGAGCGGCCAACCCCCTCGGTACCTTTACTGCTGTTATATCCTTTATAACATCCGATAATACCTACTGCAAAGCCAAAGAAATAACTTTTTATAAATGCCGGTACAACATCTGCAAATGAAAGACTATCGAATACCTGTGTCCAGAATAAACTAAAACTGGTGGTACTTTGCATGTTTACGCCCAGGTATGAGCCATACAATGAAATTGCATCGCCAAGTATAACCAGTATTGGTAACATCACTGTAGCAGCCAATACCCTGGTTACTGCCAGGTATTTAAACGGGTTGGTTCCGCTGACTTCCATCGCATCAATCTGTTCAGTGACTTTCATAGAGCCCAGTTCGGCGCCAATACTGCTTCCGATCTTTCCGGCAAAGATCAATGCTGTTATTACAGGCCCTATTTCCCGGATAATTGCAATACCAACAATTACCGGTATCTGTGATTCAACTCCATAATCAACCATGGATGGCCGGAGCTGCATGGTTAACACCAAACCTAAAATAAATGCAGTTAACCCTACCAGGGGAAGTGATTTATACCCGATCACAAAACATTGCCGCAGGAATTCTTTGAGCTCATAACGTGGCTTAAAGCATTGATTGAAGAACCGCCCGGTGAAACGTGCAAGTCCACCCACTTCATTTAAAAATAATTCTATGGAAGGCGATATCATCATGATCATTAAATGACTAAATTATTTAATTTTATTCGGCTGATTTATAAAAATGGTCAGTTTAGTTGATGATTATAGTCAGTTAATAACCGGTTTACCAATGCTGATTTAATTCATGGCAGCTTATACCCTTTCACAACAGACTTTAATTTCTTTACCAGCAATCGTTTCTGCTGTAGTTTTTCGCTTTCCCATTTTTTTTTAAGTTGCTCCAACTCTTTCCGGGTAACTGTACTTAAATTATCCGGATAATACAATTTTATTAAATTAATGGCCACGCACTTATCCTGGAAGTTGCCGAGGTCCAGCTGGAGTCGATCAACATAAGTTTCAATATTCTCTTTCCATTTACTAATTGATGCTATATCCTGATCAATTCCATCGAAAATTTTCAGATTATAAAACAGATCTTTAAGGTTTTTGCGTATTGCATGAATACGCTCATCACTAAGATGACATGATACAATTACAGTATTAACAGCATTCCATTTTTTATCAATAAACACTTTAAAATCCAATAGGGTGAATTTATCGGGAATAGCTGCCTTTGTTTTCTTTTTACTTTCTGTGACAGGTTCTTCCGAAATTATTTCAGAAAAGGCCGGTTTTAATTTTTCAATTTCTTTCTGTAACAACCCAAGGTAAACCTTTGGCCTTTTGAGTTCCTGGTTTGTGGTTTGCAGAATTCGCTGTTGCTGCAATTGCAGATCACGGATTGACCCTGAAATTTTATACGCCTTTTTAAGTTTTTTAGGAAATTTTATTCCCCTTCCTTTTTTATTTTGCTGAGATATCATTCTTAAAAAAGCCCGTAATTTCTTATACGCCACCCTGAATTGATGTATTGATTCAGGATCGAAACCGGGGATGATATGGTTTAACTGCTTTTTTAATTTCCGGTAATGATCATCGATGATATGTTTAACCTGGTTTTTGTTCATTTAAGAATTTATAAAAGCTCAGATTCATTTGCTTACACTTATTAAAGCATACAGCCTGTCTGCATCTGCCTTATTGCATAAAGCCGTTCCGGGATTGAGCGTTGCAGCTGTACCGCAGGCAACGCCATATTGCACGGCTTCAACCAGGGATTTACCAAACGACAGATAATAAACAATACCTGCAACCATACAGTCGCCGGCCCCAACGGTACTTATCCGCTTAACTGGTGGAGGTGCAAATATTTCACACACATCATTTGTTACCAGCATAGCACCTGCAGCACCCATAGACACAACCATCACTTCACATTGTCCTTTTGCAATAATATCTCTTGCAATATCTGTTACTTCATCCTGCTGCAACTCTTTTTTACCAGCCAGTGAACTTAATTCCCCAAGGTTTGGTTTTAATAAATAAACTCCTTCATCAGCAGCATGCTGTAAAGCTTCACCGGATGTATCAACAATTAATTTTGCATTTTTACTTTTAGCGATCTTTGCCAACCTTGCATAAATATTTTCCGGAACACCCGGAGGTAAACTGCCACTGGCAATAATAAATTCAACATCCTTAATTTCTTCCACTGCTTTCAAACATTTTTTCCATTCAGGTTCACTTAACACAGTACCAGGCATCCCAAAACGATATTGATCATTCGTTGATTCATCAAGCACAATAATGTTTTCCCTGGTCTCATTGCCCGATTCAATGATAACAGCAGGTATATTTTCTTTTTCAAGCAGGTGATTAAAAAATTTACCGGTATAACCCCCCGAAGGAAAAATGGCTGTGGCCTTGCCACCAAGTTTATGTATAGCCCTGGCTACATTAATGCCGCCACCACCCGGTTCAAGTTTGGGTGCCGCACATTTTAATTTTTTTTCAGGAATTAAAGATGGCACAGAAGTGCTTTTATCAATACAGGGACTGAAAGTGATGGTAATTATCGTATGCATATTATAAGATACAGATTATTATATAAACCTTATACCAGTAACAATTTATAAGTATCCTATTGATGCAGCGCCATTACCGGAACATGACTGTGCAATACCAGTTTTTTAGTATGACTTTTATGGAACAGGCTTTCTATTAAATTATGCCGCCTTGGCAATACGATCAACAGATCAATATTATTCTTATCTACAAAATCTATGATCCCTGCATCGGTATCGTCGTTATTGATAAAATGGAATTTTGGTTTTAATGCCATTGTCATTTCCTGCATCAGTCCGGATTCGAAAACAACATCCGCATCAAATACTTCACTTTTACCGGTATTCAGAATATGTAATTCAGCATTAAAGTCATTCACCAGCATTTTTATTTCATCAACGGGAGTGGTTTCAACCACTTTGGTTAAATCGCTTGCCAGGCCAATTTTTTTAACAGCGGAGAAAGTGCCTCCCGGTGGTACAGTTATAACCGGCCAGGTTAAGTGTTTTACGGTATGTACGGCATGTGCTCCAAATAACAAATGTTCTGCAGCCGTTTTACCCTGGCTTCCCATTACTACGGCATAGGGTTTTACACGTTCACAAACATTTTTAAGCTCACTGAAAAATGCTCCCAATCCAACTTCAGCATCAATATTAATTTTGTCTTTTGTTCTGAGTTTCAATTCTTCTTTAAGATGCTGAATATCTCTTTCAGCGCTGCGCATCATATCTTCAAGATTGATAACTATGGGTAAATCGCTATACCCTACTGGTGATTGAACCACATTCAGCAATAACAGACCGGCATTAATTGACAAAGCCATATCAGCAGCATAATTAACTGCATTATTTGCTGCGGGAGAAAAATCTGTTGTAACAAGTATTGTTTTCATAAATAATTTTTTTAGTTAATAAAATAATATCAATGCAATATGGTTATAGTTTTTCAGGTACCCTTCATCAACAAATTCCACATCGCCCCCGTTTTCGAGCACTTTTTCCATCACGTCATCCACTGCATCTTTAATGTACGAAAATTTATTGTAAGGTTCTATTGCTTTATAGATGATCTCGTCACTGCTTCCACGTTCGGCTGCATACATATAATTTTTTTCAACCAGCAGCAGGCTGCCTTTTTTTTCCATTGCAGCACGCCAGACGTCTCTCATACCGGAAGCCAGTTTCTTTTTAGCTGCTGCGGCATCCAGCTTATTTATTAGATTTTTTTGCATTACTTTTTTCCAGTCATCAATATGTGGTTTAAGTTTTTCATGCAGTGCAAATAAACTGATATCTTCATAATTTCCCTGTACATAATCAATAACTGCCCCTTCATGTTTTGTGATTTTCTTAAAATGACCAAGTATTCTTTCGGTACCCAATACAAAAAGCGGTAAGTTGTATGATTTCAGGATAATACCGAGTGTATGATCAATCTGATGTATAAATTTATGCATTTCTATCTCCTTTCGCTCCGCTATATCAGAAAAATTTGCTACCCGTTCAGGTAATTCATTTTGAGAAGATTCTGATTCAGAAGCTTTCGATAAAATTTTTACAAATGTTGATGAATTACCAAGATAAATCCTGCTATCCCTGGCACTTACCAGCAGCACCAGGTATTTATGCAGCTCTTTCTTACTGTACACCAGGTCCCGGATCTCAAATGACTCATCTATTATAATTTTCTCTTCCACAGGTATATCCAGGTATAATACTTTTTCAAAAACCGGAGATACGTAAATTGCTATGCTTTTTTTATACGTATCAAAATTCAATGTCTTAATTATTGATTTTAATTTCCGCATAACCAGCATACTCATTTCATCTGAATAATTCTCCAATAATTCCCGTTCTATTTTATCAGCTGCCAAATCAAGTGAATGAGTCAATTCAGTTTTCAAACTCATCTTTGGCTCAAACGGCATGATCACGGATACAGCAGGCCTGTAATGAACTGCTTCGATTACTTCAAGTATTTTTGATGGGGCTGATATCTTTTTCATTATTGGAAGTTTATATTGCTAAAGTACTTTTTACCAATCGCCAAAACACTGACAGCTGTCATTATAAAGTTTGATTATCCTCATTATGTGTAAATTAAATAAATCGCCTGCATACAATCATATCAGGAAGATGGGAAAAAGCATCTGCTTAAATAAGCAAAAATATATTCAACCAGGAAAATTATTTTCCTTTAATTCTTTTCCATAACAAAACGGCTGTTTGCCGGTTCCATCCTTCAAATCTGCCGCGTTGTACAACCAGCGTATTATCATCAGGATGTTGCAGATAATAATGAAAAACAAATTTTCCCCTGGCATTTTGCCAGCCAATGATCTGGCCAAACCTGAGGTCATTAAATACCAGCGTGTCTTTCCATTTTTCAACTGTATAAAATTGCTGCGAAAAGCGGATGAGCTTATTTAAATCCTCATGATCACTGACAGTTTTCAGGAGGGAATCATTACGTGGAAAATATTGAAAAGTAATTTCTTTTTTACTGTCGAACAATGATCGAAAACCGATATAATAACCACTGTCATTTCCGGCAACCACATACCACAGCCAGTTTTGTAAGGGTGCCGGTGTGGTAAAAAACCTGGTATAATTTATTTGCTGTTTCTGCAGTATGTCTTTTACATCGGCATCGATCCTGGTTTTATTAAACATACAATACATCAGATACAATGCACTCAACCCAAGCCCCATCCTCCACCATTTTTTCCGCTGCGGTAACCATCTTTTTATAAAAATAAGAGCCATGCAGGCAATGCCGGGCCATATAGAAAAAAAAGGATCTGCCACATAAATGGCATTAAAGGATATCCGCCTGTGGCTGAAAGGTTCAAACCAGCCAACCCCATAATTATTAAAAGCATCTATAAAAATATGAATGAAAATTACTGCTCCAAAGAAAAGTACCCAATTTCTCAACCTGATATCATGTGGCCTGTGTACTCTTTCGGCAAGCAATGCAAGTAAAGGCGTTATGACCGCACAAAACAACAAAGAATGTGTAAATCCCCGGTGAGCCAATAAATTGGACGAGGTATTCATCCATAATGAGGCAACAAAATCTATATCCGGAATACTTTGAGCAAGAGCTCCCCATAACATTGCCTTTTTACCCAATGTTCTTCCTGCAAAGGCTTCGCCCATACAGGCACCAAGGGCAATGTGTGTAATAGAATCCATATCCGGTATCCTGCGTTTGTGAAAACGGGCAGCCAGTCTTGATTTGAATACAAACCTGGCTCACTTATTATTACAAAACCAATTATTTATTATGTGCAATAAACAAGGGCAGCTTCAACTCTTTCATTAAAGTATCAGCCATACTTTCCCTAAACCACCTGCTAACCGGTCCCCTTCTGTATGCACCCAGTACTACGAGCGTATTTTCATTTACCTGCTTTAACTGCTTTACAATTTCATCTTCGGCCAAACCTTTAGCTACCGTAATTTTTACTTTAGGATAATGCCTTTTCATAAACTCTTTCATCAGTTTATTATCAGGAATATGTAAATCTTTATTAAAGGAATTGATAGTAATAGCTTCAATATCCAGGTGTTTTAGCTGGGGCAGTAAATAACTGAACATTTTCATGGCATGCACAGCGGAAGGTTCACCATCGTACAATAAAATTATTTTCTCAACAGGACTGTATTTCTGTGGCACAACCAGTACCGGGCATTGTGCATCACTTAATAAATCACGGATAAACCGTGTAGGTAATTTTTCTGTATAGTGGGTAAGTGTTTCTTTTGAGTCTATGATCAACAGGTCTGTGTAAATACTTTCATGCTTTAATTCCTGTAAGGCAATTTTACGGTCGTGGTGTATGCTATGTTCGATACCAGCTTTCTGACAGGCTTTTTCAAAATTTTCAGCCGCTGCGCTACGTTTAGCCTGATCCTGTGACTCCAGTTTTTTCAACCTGCTTTCTGATACACCCTCCTTTGTGATCAGCTCATATATTTTATAACTGGTGTAGGTAAAGTCATCCATAAAAACACCTACCAGGTGTGTATCTGTTTGCTTTGCAAGGTCTATGGCATAATCTCTTGTACTTTGTGAGTATTTAAGTCCGTCAAATGCAGCGATAATTTTTTTCATATATTTTTTTAGGCCCGGTTATAAAATTTACATAGCAACTCAATCAGCCGAAAGTTTTAGCAGGGTTTAATTAAAATGAAATTCTCATTTCTGTTTTCAAAGTTATATTGATCAACTTGTTCTTAAAATGATGCTAATTAGTGTGTGTTGTGATTGTAGTCACTTTTGTATTTTAAGCAGGCATGTGCTAAATCAGGTAAGCTATTTTGGTACTGAGATCATAAGGATGTTGTATAAAGCATATTAAAAAAGCCTTGATCTCTCAAGGCTTGTTATCGGGAAGCAGACTTGAACTGCCGATCCGATGCGCTAATGATGTATTGATTTTATAAAATCTCTCCCCACACCTGTTTTCAACCATTTTTCATATCCCATGGCTTCCTTTTTTGTATCAAACTCTTTGGAATAGATCAGTTACCAGGGCCTGTACTTTGCTGTCCAATCATTGCCAAGATCATCATGTGACAATAATCTTTGTTTAAGGTTTGATGTAAATCCTGTATAATGCTTATAGTACTTTGAAGAATAAAGTATGTAGACTGTATATATCATATCAAAAAAGCCTTGATCTCTCAAGGCTTGGTATCGGGAAGCAGACTTGAACTGCCGATCCGATGCACTAATGCGCTAATGTTTTTATAAAGTCTCTCCCCACACCTGTTTTCAACCATTTTTCATATCCCATAGCTTCCTTTTTTGTATCAAACTCTTTGGAATAGATCAGTTGCCAGGGCCTGTACTTTGCTGTCCAATCTTTGCCAAGCTCATCATGTGACAATAATCTTTGTTTAAGATTTGATGTAAATCCTGTATAATGCTTATAGTACTTTGAAGAATAAAGTATGTAGACTGTATATATCATATTAAAAAAGCCTTGATCTCTCAAGGCTTGGTATCGGGAAGCAGACTTGAACTGCCGACCTTCGGGTTATGAATCCGATGCTCTAACCAGCTGAGCTATCCCGACAAATATTTTTATTTTAACATTTTAACTGCCGTCCGCCGCGGCGGTTATGAATCCGATGCTCTAACCATCCGCCGCGGCGGATATCCCGACAAATATTTTTATTTTAACATTTTAACTGCCGTTCGCATCGTCGGATATGAATCCGATGCTCTGACCATCCGCCGCGGCGGATATCCCGACATTTTATTATTCTTTATCAGCTTTTAATCCGGTTAACGGGGTGCAAATATAGGCGATTTGATCAGAAATTTTGGTTCTAACCCCTCAGAAGTTGTTCAAGCCGCTGAGAAACCTTTGCGGCATTGGGTAACATCGCCTGTTCCAGAATAATATTCATGGGTACAGCTGGTAAATTCAGTGCTCCTAAAACTTCAACCGGTGCATCTAAATACCGGAAACAGGATTTAGAAATTCTACCGGCTAATGCTTCTGCAAATGAATTATTCTGTTGCTCTTCAGTTAGTATTAAACATTTACCATGTTTTTTTACGGTTTTAAAAACCAACATTTCATCTAACGGAAATAAAGTACGAAGGTCAATAACCTCTATTTGTCCCGGAAAATTTTTAGCGGCAGCTTTTGCCCAATACACACCCATGCCATAAGTGATGATACAACAACTTTCACCTCTATCTATATAATCCTCATCTGCCTTTAAAACAATATTTCCTTTTCCCAATGGGATTATATAATCTCTTGAAGGCTCCGTATTTTTTGCTTCTTCGGTACCGGGAACCTTACTCCAGTACAAGCCTTTATGTTCCAGCATGACCACAGGATTGGGATCAAGAAAAGCAGCTTTTAAAAGCCCCTTCATATCTGCAGCATTGCTGGGATAAACTATTTTAATACCCTTTATAGTAAGTAAAGTACTTTCAACACATCCGCTGTGATAAGGTCCGCCACCACCATAGGCACCAACAGGTACCCTTATCAAAGTTTGAACAGGGAATTTTCCGCAACTCAGGTAACAGCTTTTCGAAATTTCTGTTACCAGCTGGTTCAATCCCGGATAAATATAATCACCAAACTGAACTTCCACTATCGGTTTTAAACCTACTGCTGCCATACCAACGGTTGAACCGATAATGTATGCTTCCTGTATAGCTGTATTAAAAACACGATGATCGCCAAACTGCTCAGCCAATGTTGCCGCTTCCCTAAAAACGCCTCCCAGCCGTCGCCCTACATCCTGACCGTAGAAAACCGATTCGGGATAAGCTTCCATGATCTCCCGGATGGCAAAGAGCCCGGCATCAACCATTAATATTTTTTCTTTATCGCTCCCGTTAGCTATCGGGACCCTTTCGCCGGCTTCTTCTGTAACAGGTGTTGGTACAAAAACAAAATCACTAACCGTTGATGGATCGGGTTCAGGTGCAGCTACGGCACCCTGGAAATGGTGAATTACTTCTAAGACTGTCTCTTTTTCAATCTCCAATAATATCTCTTCTGCTATACCGGATTCCAATAATTTATTTCTGAGCTTCGGGCCAGGATCATCTGCAATATGTTTAGCCAGGTCTTCTTCTGTTCTGTAAAATTCTTTCCGTACACCGCTGGTATGATGGCCTAACAAGGGTACTCTTGCATGTACTAAAAAAGGATGCCTTTCTGATCTGACTTCATCGATCACATTTTTCATTACATCATAACTCTGTAAAAAATCACTGCCATCAATACTGATCCGTTTTATTCCTTTAAAACCCTTTACCATTTCATGGGCATTAGAGGTCCTGGCTTCTTCAGATGTAACACTGATCCCCCATCCATTATCCTGTACCAGGTAAATTATGGGTAACTGATGTAAGGCTGCAAATTGAAAGGCTTCACTTACTTCTCCCTC
Source organism: Chitinophagaceae bacterium (assembly GCA_031413755.1). Classification (GTDB taxonomy): domain Bacteria; phylum Bacteroidota; class Bacteroidia; order Chitinophagales; family Chitinophagaceae; genus Ferruginibacter. The sequence goes on along the minus strand of JANOFR010000050.1, from coordinate 60,794 downwards.
GGTAACAGATGCATCACCCAGGGAACAGACAACAATTGGCAATTGGTCCCGCCCATTGGCGGGCGTAGCTGGCCCATTTGGATTATTACTTTTTATTAAAGGCGCATTTATTTTTTCCAAATATTTTATGCCCTGCGCAATACCGGTGGTTGGTATGGCCTGCATACCGGTTGCACTGCTCTGATGTATGATAGTGGGTTTATCATCGCCCCGGTAATTGGGATGTGAATAATATTCCCTGCCGCCTGTAAATATATCATTGCCTTTGGCCAATAATTGAAGCATCAGCTCATAAGCCGAAAAGCCCAATCCCAGCAACATACTCTCATCACGGTAATAAGGACTTACAAAATCGCAGGGTAATAACTGAAAAGCAGTCGCCAGCTGAATGGCTTCGTGTCCCCTGCTTGTGGAATGAACATATTTACAAACCTGCCTGTTCTCTTCATAAGTTTCGGCCATTGCTTTGGCGGTACACATTAATCTATATGCTCTTAATAAAATATCCTGATCGATCATTTATACCTTTAGAATGAAAATGAAAAAATAATGTAAAAGTAAAGGGCAAATGTATAAATAAAAAATCGCTGATTTGGAAAATACAGCGATTCAAACAGATCTATAACCGTAAAATAAATTACGCCTTATTTTATTTCTACACTAAACAGGTTTTTATCATCAATATAACCTTCCAAAACATCACCAACAACGCATTCGCCAACACCGGCAGGGGTTCCCGTAAAAATGAGGTCACCAATATTTAACGAGAAATAATTTGAGATATTTTCAATTATTTTATCAAAACTGAATATCATCTGGCCTGAGTTTGCTTTTTGAACTACTTCCTTATTTTTTAACATCGAAAAATTAATACTCTTCCTGTTAAAATCAGGTGTGATTTCAATATACTTTCCCAGTACTGCAGAATTATCAAATGCTTTGGCTTTTTCCCAGGGCAGTCCTTTTTCTTTTAACTGATCCTGTATATCCCTGGCTGTAAAATCAATACCAACAGTTACTGCATCATAATAATTGGCAGCATGCTTCTGCTGAATATATTTACCGTTTTTGCATACCCGTAAAACCAGCTCACACTCAAAGTGCAACTCATTTGTAAACTCAGGATAATAAAAAGGTGTATGGCTTTGCAGCAATGCACTCTTGGGTTTCATAAACAAAACCGGCTCATCCGGTATTTCATTACCTAGTTCTTTTACATGATCCGTATAATTACGGCCTACACATATTATCTTCATTTCACGTTTTATTAAAGGTATAGCGGTTCAGGCACGAATATAGACAAATAGCCTAAAAAAAACAATTATGTGGATTTTTTTAAAAAGATAAGTGGCTCTTTTTTAAGGCTTAATAGAGATACTATTGTACAGGGTCATTGCCTGTTCAATGCCTGCAGTTACAAAACACTCAATTATTTCAATACATTTTTCAATTTTAAGCTGTACAGCAGGCTCTTCTGACTTTAACCATTTACTCAAAACAAATTCTGCCTGCATGCCTTTAGGGTAATTATTTCCTATGCCAAACCTCAGTTTTGGATATTTATCGGTTCCTAATATATTTTGAATATCCTTCAGCCCATTATGCCCGGCATCTGTACCGCTCGGCCTCAACCTTATTTTGTCCAATGGCAGCGCCAGGTCATCCATAACGGTAAGTGTATTTTCCAGTGGAACTTTTACTTTATCCATCCAGTATTTAAATGCCCTGCCGCTAACATTCATAAAAGTAGTAGGACAAATACATACCAGTTGCCTGCCTTTGATTTTTATTTCCGCTACATAAGCTAACCTGTCTGTTTTAAAACTACCTCCATGTTTAAGAACTAAAGCATTTACTACGTCAAAGCCTATATTATGCCGGGTATTAGCATATTCGTTTCCAATATTACCAAGACCAATGATGAGGAATTTTGACATGTTAATGGTGAGTGGTGAATCGTGAGTCATGATAAGTGAGCAGATTCAAAACTCACGCCCGGCGACTCAGGACTCCCGTTTTAATTTAATGCATTCAGCATTTGTTGCAGATCAGTTTCTGTTTTTACCAGTACTTCCCTGGCCTTACTTCCCTGGTTTCCCCCCACTACACCGGCTGCTTCAAGTTGATCCATTAATCGGCCGGCCCTGTTATAGCCGAGTTTCATACGGCGCTGCAATAAAGAAGTACTGCCCACCTGGCTGGCAACAATTAACCTGGCAGCATCTTCAAACAAGGGGTCTTTATCCCCCAGGTCGAAATCCCTTCCCTCCATATCTTTTTCATCAATATATTCCGGTAATAAAAATGGTTGTGGATATCCCCTTTGCTCCCCTATAAAATCAACAATCTTATCAACTTCAGGTGTATCAACAAATGCGCATTGTAAACGAACAATATCTCCGTTATAACTGATCAGCATATCCCCTTTTCCAATTAATTGTTCTGCACCACCGGTATCCAAAATAGTACGGCTGTCGATCTTACTGCTTACTTTAAATGCAATTCTTGCAGGGAAGTTGGCTTTAATGGTGCCGGTAATAATATTTACAGAAGGTCTTTGTGTTGCAATAATCAGGTGAATACCTACAGCCCTTGCCAATTGTGCCAGGCGGGCAATGGGCATTTCAATCTCTTTACCGGCGGTCATGATCAGATCAGCAAATTCATCTACCACTAAAACAATAAATGGCAGGTATTGGTGCCCTTTTTCGGGATTTAATTTACGCGTTACAAATTTTTCATTATACTCTTTTATATTTCTGCAACCGGCTTCTTTTAAAAGATCGTACCGGTTATCCATTTCTATACATAAAGCATTTAAAGTATGTACTACTTTTTTTGTATCGGTAATGATGGCATCTTCTTCACCCGGAAGTTTTGCCAGGAAATGATTTTCGATCGTTTTATAAATACTCAATTCAACTTTTTTGGGATCAACCAAAACAAATTTTAACTGAGACGGATGTTTTTTATATAAGAGCGAAACCAATATAGCATTTAAGCCAACCGATTTACCCTGGCCGGTAGCCCCGGCCATCAATAAATGCGGCATGGTGGTAAGGTCAACGATGAAATTTTCATTGTCAATTTTTTTACCGATAGCTATAGGAAGTGAGAAATTATTTTGCTGGAATTTTTCAGAGGAAAGTAAGGTTTTCATGCTCACAATGCTCTTCTTTGCATTGGGCACCTCAATACCTATTGTTCCTTTTCCGGGGATGGGTGCAATGATACGTATGCCCAATGCGGCAAGGCTTAAAGCAATATCATCTTCCAGGTTTTTGATCCTTGAGATCCTGACACCGGCAGCCGGAATAATCTCATACAAAGTAACAGTAGGGCCAACCGTGGCATATATTTTCTGGATCTGTATATCATAATTCTTCAGGGTATTGATGATCTGGTTTTTATTATTCTCCAGTTCATTAACATCCTGAACGATTTTATCGGTGCCATGATTTTCCAAAAGATCAAGCACCGGGTATTTATAATCCCGCAGATCAAGTACCGGATCATAAGGTTTTGTAACCGGGGTTTTTGCAATGGCACCGGCAGCTTTTTCCGCTACAAGTATATCCGGCACCATTTTAATTTCGAGCGGAAGATCATTTCCGTTATTTTTTTTACCCGGGATCACCGTTTGCTGAATTACAGTTTCCGGAATTACTACCTGATCCTTTTTAATCTCTTCCTTTTCAACAATAGTAAGATCATGATCAAATACCGGGTCTTCTATTGAAAGCAGTTGTGGTATGGGTACATCCTTTTTTAAGCTGTTCATGATGCCTGGTGAGCTTTCTGCTGTTCCATTCCACTCAACTTTTTCAGATATACTTTCATCAACCGGGGTGATATTTTCATCGATACTATCCTTATTTTTTTTCGATGGTAAATTAAATGAAGGGTTAAAACGCCAAATGATATAGGACAACACAGTTACCAGCAGTATTGCAACAGTGCCCACCTGCCCGATTGTTTTGTACAACCAATCTCTTGTCATATCGCCAACAGCGCCGCCCCATGGAAAGGGCATTCCGTTAAAAATAACTGACGCCGCTACACTGATTACCGGTAATCCAACGACCAGGTATTTGATATTACGGGAAATTGAAAAAACCTTTTTACCAAAAAATAAATTAACCCCGGCAGTAAAAAAACTCAAACAAATCAGAAAAGAAGCAATGCCAAACCCATGCCTGATAAAAATTTCTGAAATAAAAGCGCCGAAGGTCCCCAGCAGATTCTGCACTTTTATATCATTGGCAAGCAGCATCCTGTAGCTGAATTTGTCCTGGTCTTCTCCCCAGGTAAATAAGTAAGAAGTGAATGCAATAAAAAAAAGAAAGGCCAAAAGCAATAAAATACTGCCCGCAATTTTATGGGTACGTTCATCCTTCAATAACTGTTTTACTTCCACTGTTTCTTCCTTTTCCTGCTTTAATTTATCAGGATCAACGTTTTTTAGTTTAGAAGATTTTAATTTATTCGTCATTGCCTGCAAAGATATAGAAAACCCTTAGTTCAAATACACACAAAAAATGAGTTTACTATATGCAGTATCAGTGAATTTATGTAGGTTTGATAAAACAACCAACTGTTGAAAAGTATTGTTACCCTGCTGGGATTTTGCATTACTGTTACCTATTGTAGTGCCCAGATTTTATCAGATTCTATACCTATTGACATAGCCTGGGTAAAAGAAGACAGCATTATAATATCAAAAACAGCGTTATATATAGATACCTCAGCAAAGCTTTCCATATACGAAATTTTACAAAAAAATTTTTCACCACTATCGGATTTTAAAAAAAGAAAGGATATCCCTACAGGTATGATCACCTATTCATTTTACCTGAAAATTTTAGTATTAAACAGTGCTGATACTGAGAAATCTGCTTATTTATCCCCAGGTACTTATTTTAAAAAAATAGCATTATATAAAATCAATGACAAACCCATAAAGCGCAATGACTCAAATAATGTTCCGGGTTTTAGAAAATTTACGCTGGGGGCCGGAGAATTATCATATGTTTTGATTCAACTGGAACCTTTAAAAAATGATTTTAATGGAATAAGTCCAAAGCTGGTAAATGAAAGCTATATCAATAATTTTACTGTATTTATTGCAGGGCACAAATACAATATACAGATTTTAGGCTTTATATTAAGCGGGGTACTATTTATGATGATCCTGTTTATGGTAACCAATTTTATCATCAGCTTTAAACCGGAATTTATTTATAATGCGCTCTATTCTTTATGCATGTTTCTATTAATATTCTTTAATTCATTAGTACCTAAAAATCCTTCAGATTTTACTAATTTTTACTATAGCTATTTTGATTTTTTTCTGCTTGCCACAGGTACTATATTTTATATTTCCTTTACCCGCAAATTTTTAAACACAAAAATCAACTACCCCAATTTAGAAAAAATATTAAAATACGGAGAACGTTTCATTCTGTTGTTACTGATCGTTTATACCATTCTCAATTTTTTTACCGATACCTATTTGCCGCAGTTTTACCTGGAAAATATCATGAAATTTATTTTCCTGGGTATTGGGGTGGCATTTATTTATTTAGCATTTAAACAGCATAACCGCCTGCTTAACTATATCGCTGCCGGAAATGCAATGCTGGTATTTTTTTCTTTGATCTCATTTGCGATAATTTTATTTAACATAAAGCTGGGCGGTATTTTTTCTGCGTTGTTTTTTTATTATATAGGCATTGTATCCGAACTGGCCTTTTTTCTGTTAGGGCTTACCTATAAAAACAGGAGCGAATTGATCCAGAAAATTAAAGAACAGGAAGCCATGAAACTGGAAGCTGAGAAACAGGAATTTGAAATGCAGATTGCTGTAATAAAAGCACAACAGGAAGAACGTAACAGGATCAGTGCAGATATGCATGACGACCTTGGCGCAGGGATGACCACGATCAGGTTATACAGCGAACTGGCAAAAAGTAAGCTGGACACTAATCAAATACCCGAAATAGATAAAATATCCTCATCGGCAAATGAATTATTAAATAAAATGAATGCTATTATCTGGAGCATGAGCAGCAGTAATGATTCTTTGGGAAATATGATCGCCTACATCAGAAGTTATGCACTGGAGTATTTTGAAGATACCGGAATAAAATGCAGGATCGATATACCCGAAAATCTTCCGAATATTCAGGTAATTGGTGAGATCAGAAGAAATGTTTTCCTCGTAGTTAAGGAAGCACTGAATAATATTCTAAAACATGCAAATGCCTCTGAAGTAAATATTACGCTTGTAAGAACTGATGACAGGCTAACCTTATATATCCAGGATAATGGCAAGGGTATTGATTTTGATTCCCTGCGCCAGTTTGGTAACGGTTTAAAAAATATGAAAAAGAGAATGGCCGATGTAGATATTGAATTCAGTATTGAAAATAATAACGGAACACTGGTAACTTTACACAGAAAAGTAACCCAGTTTTAATCCGATAGCTATCGGATGCGTTTTGCAATTCCGGCAAATAACATGATCCATCCGGCAATAAAAGCAGCCCCGCCAATTGGGGTAATTGCACCAACCCCGCTTAACGGCCATTCATTATGTTTTATATAACACAGTAAATACAATGACCCACAGAATAAGATCATACCGGTAATAAATAAGTAGCCGGCCCATTTCAGCAGATTACCCGTAAATTCTTTATATAAAATACCCGCAGCCATCAAAGCAAACACATGATAAAACTGGTAACGTACCGCCGTTTCAAAAACCTGCAGTATCTCCGGCGACAAGATCTGTTTTAAACGATGTGCAGCAAATGCTCCCAAAATAACTGATAAAGCTCCGGTTAGAGTTGCTGTTTTTAAAAACCCTTTGTGCATGTGACTGAATTATAAATTACGATTTATGATTTTTTGAAAACTTGCCGCATTAAGTTCTTCAACCTGAAAAATAAGTTCTGCCTGTTTGTAAATTGGTTCCCTTTCTTTTAATTTCTGTTCAATATATAAAAGCAGATCAGTATTGTTCAAATCCCTGATCAGGGGACGCCTGTCTTTTTCTTCAATAACCCGGTTATATATATATTGCGGCGATGCAGACAGGTAAACGGTAATCCCGTTTTCATTCATCCAATGTATATTATCATTATAACAGGGAGTACCGCCGCCACAGGCAATGATACAGTTATTATTTTCAGTAAATATTTTTAATGTTTCTGTTTCTATATTTCTGAAAATTGCCTCGCCTTCTTCTTCAAATATTTTAGTAATTTTTTTATTCTGATGCTGCTCAATCATTTCATCCAGATCAAAAAAATCAATATTATTTTGCTGTGACCATAACCTGCCCCAATAAGTTTTGCCACTTCCCATAAATCCAATGAGGAAAATTTTCATAATGTTAAGTTGCAGCTAAATTACAGGAAATATTTTTTTATGGCAGGCATCGCATATGCAGTTACCTGCAGCAATAATGAGGGAAGCATGTTATTTTTTACTTTTATAATCACCCCGCTTCCAGGCTTTAATAAACTCAGACCAGGCGAAAGGATTAAAAATATTCATTGGGGGTGCCTGTCCGGCATAATATGCCTTATTACTGGCCTGTCTTAAATAACGGTTACTGGCCTCTCTTCCATCAGTTGGCAGGTTTGCAACCAATATCCTGCGTGTGGCATCATTGGTGTTTTTACGGGCCACCGTAATATAATCATCAGGTATCTCTGTATTTATAAAATCACGTTCAAACTGAGCCCGGGTTGGTCTTGCTTTAATAATAGTTGCTGCTAAATAAATAGTATCATTTACCATCAACTGAATAATACTGTGTTGATTCCCTTCCAGGTTTGAAGGTATAGATATTGTTTTGGGTTTATAACCAATGCTGGTAAATTCTACCTGGTCGCCTTTTAAAACCACGATGCTGAATACCCCTTTGCTATTGGTTATGGTACCCCGGTTCTGCCCTTTTACAACCACACTTACCGATTCCAGACCTTTCAAACTATCGGCAGTCATTACAATACCATACAATTGTACCACGGAATCCTTAAATGTTTCAAACTGTGCGCTGGCAGCAACAGGTAAGATTAAAGAGATTATAAAAATGTATGGTATAAATTTCTTCATTCAATTACTAAAATTAACTTCCCGGTAACCTGGAATATAAAAAAATATTCAATAATCAATATTCAGTAATCAATGTTCAAGTGACAGAACTTTTAAATCACATTGCTTTTAACTGAACATTGAAAATTGAGCATTTTATATTGAAAATTAAAACTACTTTATGCACACTAAATCCTGATCCTTATTTCCAAAAATACCAACATTCCTTAATTAATAAACAAAGTAAGGGCATCAATGTTTAAATTTGCTGTTCTACCTGTTTTTTTAACAAATAATTGAACGATGACAAACGAGGCTATTTTAAAAGCACTTAGTAATGTACAGGAACCCGACCTGGGCAAAGACCTGGTAACATTGAATATGGTTAAGGATATTGCGATTGATGGTAATAATGTTTCATTTACTGTAGTGCTTACTACGCCTGCGTGCCCGCTGAAGGACCTGATCATGAATGCATGTATTAATGCCGTAAAGTTACTGGTAAATAAAGAAGCTGTGGTTACTGTAAACTTTACCAGCAACACCAGCAGCAACCGAAAAGATGGTAAAACCATTTTAAGCGGCGTAAAAAATATTATTGCTGTAGTGAGTGGCAAAGGCGGTGTAGGTAAAAGTACAGTTGCCTCCAATTTTGCCCTGGCACTTGCAGCAGGCGGTGCCAAAGTAGGTTTAATGGATGCAGATATTTATGGCCCAAGCCAGCATATTATGTTTGGCGTAAGGGGCGAAAGACCTTTAATGAAAGAAGTGGATAACAAAGGATTGATCGTACCTATTGAAAAATACGGGATCAAAATGATGAGCATTGGTTTACTCATAGATGAAAAACAGGCCGTGGTTTGGCGGGGGCCAATGGTAAGCAGTGCTATCCGCCAGTTTGTTAGTGAAGTAGATTGGGGCGAACTCGATTACCTGGTCATTGATATGCCACCGGGCACCGGCGACATTCATTTAACCATTGTACAAACTGTACCGGTTACTGGTGTTATTGTGGTTACTACGCCACAAACAGTAGCACTGGCCGATGCTAAAAAAGGAATTGCCATGTTTGGACAGGCACAGTTAAAAGTACCGGTTATAGGTTTGGTAGAAAATATGAGTTACTTCATCCCGCCCAATAACGGGACCGGATTACCGGAAAGCAAATATTATATTTTTGGAAAAGATGGTGGTAAAAATTTAGCAGAAGAATTTGATATCCCCTTCCTGGGACAAATACCAATTGTAGAAAGTATCAGGGAAGGTGGGGATATTGGTGTACCTGCCATGGTTGGTGATGACGTAATTACCAGGAAAGCTTTTATGGATTTTGCTTCCAATGCAGTTAGAGGTATTGCCATGCGCAATGCAAACCTGGAGCCAACGGAGATACAGGAAATAGTTGCGTAAAATCTGCGAAATCATTTCAATCATCAGAATCAGCGTTTCATTTATTATTTTCGCTTTATGCAACAATCACTAACGCATCAACAATTGGTTGACATTGCCCAGGAATATGGTACACCGGTTTATATTTACCATGCAGAACGTATTGCCCAACAATACAACAAACTGAAAAAAGCATTTAAGGATTCTAATGCCCGTTTTTTTTACGCCTGTAAATCGCTTACCAATTTAAATGTGCTGAAATATATCCATTCCTTAGGTGCTTCACTTGATTGTGTAAGTATTCATGAAGTAAAACTGGGATTGATGGCCGGCTTTGAACCAAAGGACATTCTTTATACACCAAACTGTGTTGACTTTGATGAAATAGTTCAGGCAAAAGAGTTGGGTGTAAATATCAATATTGATAATATTTCAATCCTCGAACAGTTTGGTGCCAAATACGGAAACTCCTACCCGGTTTGTATACGGTTAAATCCACACATCATGGCCGGTGGCAATTTTAAAATTTCTACAGGCCATGTGGATAGTAAGTTTGGTATTTCTATTCACCAGATGCGACATATTGAAAGGGTTGTAAAAACAACTAATCTGAATGTGGAAGGAATTCACATGCACACCGGCAGTGAAATAAAAGATATTAATGTTTTTCTACTGGGGCTGGATGTGATGCTGAATACAGTTGAGCATTTTCACAACTTAAAATATCTTGATATGGGAAGCGGTTTTAAAGTTCCCTATCAACCGGGCGATAATGAAACAGATGTTGCATTGCTGGCACAAAAAATTGCTCAGGCATTTGCTCAATTTGAAAATCCAAAAGTAAAAGGCCTCGAACTTTGGTTTGAACCGGGGAAATACCTCGTAAGCCAGGCAGGCTATTTTATTACAAAGACAAATGTTATCAAACAGACTCCCGCTGCACTTTTTGCAGGTGTTAACAGTGGCTTCAATCATTTAATAAGGCCGATGATGTATGATGCTTACCATCACATTGAAAATATAAGTAACCCAGGCGGGGCAGAAAGGATTTATAATGTGGTAGGCAATATCTGCGAAACAGATACTTTTGCGTTTGACCGGAAAATAAACGAAATCCGGGAAGGCGACTACCTGGTTTTTTACAATGCCGGTGCCTATGGCTTTGAAATGAGCAGCAATTTTAACTCACGCCTTAAACCTGCCGAAGTGCTGGTAAAAGACGGCAAAGCCCAGTTGATCAGAAGAAGAGATGAATTTGAGGACTTATTAAGGAACCAGGTTTTATCATGATCAAAAAAATAACCATACTTTTTTTATTGATCATGCCTGCTGCTGCTTTCTGTCAACCCCCCGACTGCGGCAAATTCCGTGAAGGCAAATTCAGGATAGCAGATACAAGGGCCGGCGTAATAACGATTGCAGAGCGAAGAGGTAATTACCAGACCGAGTACAGCGAAGCCCTGAAAGCCGTTGTACGGTTCAGAATTACATGGCGTGACAACTGTACTTATACGCTAAAACTTGATAAAGTCATTCGGAATGAAAATAAGTTTGACTTCCCCGCCAATTTGGAAGTTCATGTAAAAATCGTTGAAACAGCCGCCAACTCCTACACCCAGGAAACCTCCTCTTCCTTAACTAACGGAACCTATAAAGTTGAAGTGGTTAAAATCAATTAAGCATTTTTAAAACCATCATTTTTTTCCGATTTATACATCTTTTAACTAAAGACGGATTATATGCCTGTTGTAGATATCAAATTTTCTTTCCACATTTACATAGCAAATAAAAAATGCCGATATTGGTGAATCCATCATTGTCAACTTAACTTCAACAATCAATTTCAAATTTATGGAACACGACTGTGAACCCCGTAGCAAAAAGTTTAAAATAACTTTTTTACACACCCTGTTATGCTTAACTGTAACCCTGCTTCTGTTTTCCTGCAGCAAAAAAGAAAAATGGATCGAGGTTGATCCTGCTTTCAGCAAATACATTGAAGCCTACACAACAGGCACTATTTCCAAAACATCTGCAGTGCGAATTAAACTGGCAGCCGATGCCAATACCACGCATGCCGTTGGCGAAGCTGTTAAAGAATCTTTATTCAACATTTCGCCTGCTGTTAAAGGAAAAGCATTTTGGCTAGATGCCAGAACCATTGAATTTAAACCTGATGCCTGGTTAAAACCCGACCAGCTGTATGAAGTAAAATTTGATCTGGGTAAAGTAACTGAAACAACCGGCAGGTTTTCTGAATTCAGTTTCAGCATGAAAACAGTTAAGCCGTCATTTAAAGTTGAAAATGAAGGATTGCGCAGCAGCAGCATTAAAAATAAAATGAGCTTAAGCGGTAACCTGGAAACAGCCGATATTGAAGATGGCAAAAGGGTTGAAAAACTATTGACCGCATTTCAAAATAACAAAGCCCTGAAAATAAACTGGCAGCATAATGATGCCACAAAAACCCATCAGTACACTATTGAAAATATTAACCGGCTGAAAGCTGCAACGAATGTAAATCTGCGTTGGGATGGAAAGCTGATGAATATAGATATAAAAGGAGAAGCAGCTGTAGCTGTGCCTGCCGAAGGTGATTTTAAAGTGCTGGATGTTATGGCCATAAATGATGCACAACAATATGCTTCTGTACTGTTTAGCGATATGATCGCTGTTGGGCAGGATCTAAACGGCCTGATAACCATTAGCGGACAATCAGATATTTCATATACCATCAACGGCAGCGAAGTAAAAGTTTTTAGTAATGGAAAATTAGATGGCAACTATACATTGAATATAAATGCCGGTATAAAAAATACCTGGGGTGATGTTTTAGACAAAGGTTTTGCATCCAATATTAATTTCCAAAACAGGATGCCTTCGGTAAAAATTCATGGCAGGGGGAATATTTTACCCAGCAGTGGAAGGCTTGTTTTGCCTTTCGAATCCATCAATCTTAATGCAGTTGATATCAGTATTATTAAAATATTTGAAAATAATGTACCCCAGTTTTTACAGGAAAACAGCCTGGGTGGCAATAATGAATTGAGAAGGGTTGGTAAACCCATTGTTCAAAAAACATTAAGACTTGATGATGATAAAACGCTGGACCTGCATAAAAAACAGCATTTTTCATTAGACATTGATAAATATTTAAAAACCGAACAGGGTGCTATTTATAAAGTAACCATTGGTTTTCGTCCTGAATATTCTTTGTATCTGTCTACAGATACAACTACAAATACAACCGAAGGTGAAGAAGAAGATTATTACAGCGACTACAATGATAATGGAAGCAACATGGGCCTTGATGAAGATGATATGTTTTGGGAAAGGTATGATACGTATTATCCTTTTGGTTATAACTGGCAACGGAGAGATGACCCAGCCAGCAAATCTTATTATAACAAAGACCGGTGGGCAACAAGAAATATTTTGGCCAGCAATATTGGCCTTACTGCAAAGCGTGGCAATGATAACAGCCTGATGGTGGCTGTAAGTAATATCCTTACAACCGAGCCAATGAATGGTGTTGACATTGAAGTGACCGATTATCAACATACCATCATCAATAGCGCAAAAAGCGGCGCAGATGGTTTTGTTAGCATTGATCTGAAAAGAAAACCCTTTTTACTCATTGCCCGCAAAGGAAATGAAAGAGGTTATTTAAAACTGGATGATGGCAGTTCGCTGGCGCTTAGCCGCTTTGATGTTAGTGGTGAAGAAGTAAAGAACGGTATCAAAGGATTTATTTTTGGAGAACGGGGTGTTTGGCGCCCCGGCGATACCATGTTCCTGAATTTTATTGTAGAAGATAAGGAGGGTAAATTACCGGTAGACCATCCGGTTGAGTTTAGTTTATTTACACCGCAGGGGCAATTGTATACACATTCAGTACAATCCAATGCAGGAGACGGGTTCTACCTTTTTAAAACCAATACCGATGCTGCATCCCCAACAGGCAACTGGCTGGCTAAAATAAAAGTGGGTGGCGCCGTTTTTGAAAAAAGAATTAAAGTAGAAACCATTATGCCAAACCGTTTGAAGATAAACCTGGATTTTGGTAAAGATGCCGTGCTTGGAAAAAGCAATACACAAGCCGGAAACATCAATGCCAAATGGCTGTTTGGTGCAGTGGGCAAAAACTTAAAAGCAAAAATCGATGCAACATTGTCTGCCAGGGGTACTTCCTTTACTAAATTTGCAGGTTATGATTTTGATAACCCCACATCTAAATATGAAACGCAAAGCAAAACGATCTATGAAGGCACTTTAGATGGGGAAGGAAATGCTGCATTAAAAACAAATTTTGAAATTGATGAAACAGCACCGGGCATGTTAAGTGCAAATATGCTGGTGAAGGTTTTTGAACCGGGCGGAAGTTTCAGCATTGATAATGTGACCATGCAATACAGTCCTTTTACAAGTTATGCAGGACTGAAATTACCGGATGGTGAAAAACCATTTGATTACTTACTCGCCGGAAAAAATCATACCGCCCAAATAGTAGATGTAGACAGCAAAGGAAATTTAATGACCGGAAGTAATGAAGTGGAAGTTCAGTTTTACCGTATTCAATGGCGCTGGTGGTGGGATAATAACGGTGACAACCTCAGCAACTTTACTCAGGACGAATACAATAAACTGTTGAAAACAGAAACCATAAAATTAAATAATGGCCGTGGACAATGGACTTTCGGTACCTCAGAAAATGAATGGGGGCGCTATTTGATTTTAGTTAAGGATTTAAAAAGCGGCCATACAACCGGTTCAACTTTTTATATTGATGATCCATACTGGCAAAGCCGGAATGGTAATGCCGATGACAATCAATCTGCAGCATCTATGTTGATTTTTAAATCAAACAAAGAAAAATACAATGTTGGTGATGAAGTTGCCTTAACCATTCCGAGCAGTAAAGGCGGCAGGGTTTTGGTAAGTATCGAAAACGGAAGTAAAGTAATAAGATCTTTCTGGAAGGAAACCGGGCAGGGACAAACTGATGTGAAATTTAAAGCTGAAGCCGGCATGGCTCCCAATGTATATGCCACAGTTAGTTTATTACAGCCACATTCACAAACCATCAACGATCTGCCGATCCGTATGTATGGCTCTATTCCGATTTTTATTGAGGATAAAAACACCGTGTTGAAACCGGTGATCAATATTGCCGGCAGCATCCGGCCCGAACAAAATATTTCCTTTACCATAAGTGAACAAAACGGGAAGGAAATGACCTATTGTGTAGCGGTTGTTGATGAAGGATTGCTGGATCTTACCAGGTTTAAAACACCCAATCCGCATGATGTGTTTTATGCACGGGAAGCACTTGGCGTAAAAAGTTTTGATCTATTTGATTATGTGATAGGTGCCTGGGGCGGAGACCTTGAAAGGATATTAACCATTGGTGGTGATAATGAAGCTGGGACCGGGAAACAAAAAACTGCCAACCGTTTTAAGCCTGTTGTAAAATACCTTGGGCCATTTCATTTAAATAGAAATCAATCACAAAAACAATCATTCACACTCCCTTCTTATATCGGTTCGGTAAGGGCAATGGTTATTGCGGCTCACAATGGCAGTTATGGAGCAACAGAAAAAGCAGTGGCAGTTAAAAAACCATTGATGATGCTGGCTACCATGCCCCGTGTATTGGGCCCCGGCGAAACCATCAAACTACCGGTTACGGTTTTTGCCATGGAGAATTATATTAAGAAAGTAACTGTTTCCCTGCAATCAAATCCTTTCCTGGAAGTTGTTGGTGGAAATGCCCAGACCCTTAACTTTTCTGAAACAGGTGAGCAGATGATTTACTTTGATGTACGGGTGAAACCAAATGTTGGTATTGGAAAAGTAAAACTCCAGGCAAGTTCAGGTATTGAAAAAGCAGATTATGAAGTAGAGCTTGATATCAGGAATCCAAATCCACCGGTTACAAAGGTAGCAGAGATGACTTTAACTGCGGGACAGCAATGGAAAACTATGGCTGCACCCATTGGTGTGTCAGCAACAAGTACTGCTGTACTGGAAATTTCCAGCGTACCTTCTATGAACCTGCAAAAGCGTTTGAGTTATCTGATCGAATATCCACACGGCTGTGTTGAACAAACTATATCAGCAGTTTTTCCGCAGTTGGTATTAAATCAATTGACCGATCTGGATGAATTTAAAAAAGCACAGGTAGATAGAAATATAAAAGCAGGTATTGCAAAGCTTCAGAACTTTCAGCGGCCAGACGGTGGCTTTAGTTACTGGCCCGGAGGCAATGAAAGTGATGAATGGGGCACCAACTATGCCGGTCATTTTTTAACTGAGGCTCAGAACAATGGTTACTTAGTTAGTGATTATATACTGCAGCAGTGGAAAAATTATCAACGTGGCAGGGCAAACAGCTGGGCGCCTTCATCAACTAATTTTTATGGTGGCGATCTTACACAGGCATACCGCCTGTATACCCTGGCTTTGGCAAAAGCACCCGAACTGGGTGCCATGAACCGTTTGAAAGAATTTAAATATTTATCAGCTGAAGCAAAATGGCGCCTGGCAGCAGCTTACAAACTCACCGGCCAGGATAATCCTGCACTGGATTTGATAAGCGGTTTGTCTACTGGCTTTGAAGAAAGAACTGCCCCGGGGTCTACTTTTGGATCTGCATTAAGAGACCAGGCCATGGTTTTTGAAACCCTTACCATCATGGGTAAAAAAGCAAAGGCAGCAGAAATGTTACCAACCATTGCTGCAAAATTATCGCAGGATAGCTGGTACAGCACACAAACAACAGCCTATGCATTAATTGCTATTGCAAGGTATTGTGGTAAAAATCCTTCAGGTGCAAAAATTATTGCAGGCGCAACTATTGATGGAAAAAATATTGACATCAATACTGCTTCTTACATCAAACAGTTGCCCATTTTATTTACCAGCGGCAGCAGTAATGTTGTAATTACCAATAATGGAAGTAATACTTTATATGTGCGTTTGGTTACACAAGGGCAACCCATTGCCGGCGACAGTATTAAGATAAATAACAACCCGGCTGTTTTAAATATGAATGTGAGTTATGTTAATCAGAACGGTGGGGCTATTGATATCAATAAACTTACACAAGGCTCTGATTTTATTGCAAAAGTTGTAATTACAAATCCGGGTAAGCGAGGTTATTATTCGCAGATGGCCTTATCGCAGATTTTCCCCAGCGGCTGGGAGATTTTAAATGCCCGTATGTTTGATGGAGAAGGCGCATTTAAATCTTCTTCATCAACGTACCAGGATATCCGTGATGACCGGGTGTACACTTATTTTAATATTGGCAGCAACCAGACATTCACCTATTACATACAGTTGAATGCATCGTACCTCGGCCGGTTCTTTTTGCCCGGTACATATTGCGAAGCCATGTATGATAACAAGATCAATGCCGGGGTAAATGGAAAGTGGGTGGAAGTTGTGAATCAGTAGAGGCCCCACCTATCCTCCCCCGAAGGGGAGGGAAATGTAGAAGATAAGTGCAAAGATTGAAGCGTATTGAACAAACAAGAAATGATTCATCCTAAAAAATTACTCTCCTTGTCCCCCCTCCTCGGGAGGGGGTTAGGGAGAGGCCGAATAAAATTGATTGTGCTGTTGGGCCTGTTAATTTGGTTCTGGCTTGCCCTTCCATCAAAATTATTTCATACAGCAACCTGTTATGTTATTGAAGATAAAGATGGCAACCTCCTAAACGCTACCATTGCAGCCGACGGGCAATGGCGATTTCCGTACAACAAAAATGTACCGCAAAAATTCATTGACTGCATTACAACTTTTGAAGACCGGCGTTTTTTTAAACATCCCGGTGTTGATCCGGTTTCTATTGGCAGGGCAATTATCAAAAACGTAAAAAGCAAAGGCGTTGTGCAAGGTGGCAGTACAATAACCATGCAGGTGATCAGGCTTTCAAAAAAAAATGACAGAAGAAATCTCCTGAACAAATTAAAAGAAAGCATTCTGGCAGTACGGCTGGAACTATCTTATTCTAAAAAAAATATCCTTGCCTTATATGCCAGCAATGCACCTTTTGGTAGCAACATTGTTGGATTGGATGCAGCCGCCTGGCGATACTATGGCCGCAGTGCCGATAAATTAAGCTGGGGCGAAATGGCCGCACTGGCAGTTTTACCCAATGCACCATCTCTTGTTCATCCCGGAAAAAACAGGAACACGTTATTGAAAAAAAGAAATACACTAATCGATAATTTACTACAGGCCGGAAAGATTAATAAAGCAGGTGCAGCACTCGCTAAGCTGGAACCCTTGCCCGATGAGCCCTACCGGCTTCCGCAAAATGCATCGCATTTGTTGCAACGGTTTATAAAGGATAATAAAATCTGGAAACAGGAAACAAAAATAAAAACAACGCTTGATGGTGATCTTCAAAAAAATGTAAGCCTGATCATTCAGCAACATCAATCCATTTTAAAAGGTAATGGCATTAATAATGTTTGTGCATTAGTGCTTGATGTGGAAACCGGAAATACCCTGGCCTATGTTGGTAATATTAAAGATGCCCGCAACCCTGAAATGGAGGCAGATGTTGATGTGATAGCAGCACCACGTAGTCCGGGTAGTGCATTAAAACCAATTTTATATGCATCTATGTTAAGCGATGGATTGATCTTACCCAATTCGATCATACCCGATATTCCCACACAGATCGGCAGTTATGCGCCTAAGAATTTTGATCTAAATTATGATGGTGCTGTACCTGCAGGCAGGGCTTTGTCCAGAAGTCTGAATGTGCCGGCCGTAAAAATGCTGCAGCAATATAAATACCAGCGTTTTTATGAAACCCTGCAACAAATTGGTATAACTACGTTACATAAAAATGCAGATTTTTATGGATTGAGTTTGATACTTGGTGGTTGCGAAGTAACCATGTGGGACCTTGCAGGTGTTTATGCATCCATGGCACGTTCCCTAAATCATCAAACAAAAAATAAGGGCAAGCCGGATGCAAATGATTTTCATCCGCCAAATTATATATTTAACAACAGGCGACAGACAACGGACAACGAACAACGAGAAACGAGAAACATTCCGTTAGATGCAACTTCAATTTATTTTACGTTTCAAGCGATGCAGGATGTAATGCGGCCCGGTGAAGAAGGGCTTTGGCAACAGTTTTCATCTTCACAAAAAATTGCCTGGAAAACAGGTACAAGTTTTGGTTTTAGAGATGGATGGGCCATTGGGCTTACCCCTGAAAAAGTAGTAGCGGTTTGGGTTGGTAATACCGATGGTGAAGGCAGGCCCGGATTGATTGGTATACAAACAGCGGCACCGATCCTATTTGATATTTTCAGGTTATTGCCAAACAACATCCTGCCTGCCGGTCAGGCAGGATGGTTTGAAAAACCAAAATATAATTTTTCTTTTGTGCCGGTGTGCCGGCAAAGCGGTTACCGGGCAAATATTGATTGCCCCGATACAGATACCTTATTCATGCCATCCAATGCAATCAAAGTTGCACTTTGTCCTTATCACAAATTGGTACACCTTGATGCTACAGGGAGTTTTCGTGTTACAGAGGCATGCGAATCACCTTCAAACATGCAGCACAAAAGCTGGTTCATCTTATCTCCAGCCATGGAATTTTATTACAGGCAAAGAAATATAGATTACAAAGTACTGCCCCCCTTTAAATCCGGTTGTATCCCGATAGTTATCGGGACTGAAACCGGTAAGCTGATAGAAATTATTTATCCGCAGCCCGATGCAAAAATTTATGTACCGCTTGAAATAAATGGTGAAAGAGGCAAAACAGTTTTTACAGCTGCACACCGCCGTGCCGGATCAAAAATTTTCTGGAGTATGGATGATGAATTCATTGGCACCACTCAAAATTTTCACCAGATCGGGTTAAATCCTTCTCCGGGAAAACATATAATCACTTTGGTAGATGAAAATGGGATCAGTGTATCCAGGCAATTTGAGATACTGGAAAAAGAAAAACGTTGATTACATTGATTGAATATGATTTCGGTGAAATCTAAGTACAATATTAACAACAGGCTTCTTTATTAATTTTCTTCTTACTTTTAAGTATATTTTTAATTAAAAAAATCTTACGATGCCAATACGAATGGAAGATGATCCAACGGATCAACAGGAATTTGATGACAGTAATACTTCGGGTGGAAGAACAACCGGTGGTGTCGGTGGCGGTGGATTACTTGCTTTTTTACCCTTGCTCCTCTCTTTATTCAAAGGTGGCGGCGGCGGAAAAAAAATTATTTTATTGCTGATTGCTGCCGGTGCTGCCTATTTTTTCTTTTTCAGAAACAGTTCAGGTGGCGGAACAGATATAATTAAGAATCTCTTTTCACAAAGTGGATATAGTTTTAGTCCGGAGCAGTTTAAAAAAGCAAATGTTTACGAAGGACTTGATGATGACAATACAAAAAACCCTTTACCGGAAAGTGTTTCTTTATTACGTTTTGCTCCCGACCGGCAAAACCAGGGGCAACAGGGAAGTTGTGTGGCATGGAGCAGTGTATATGCCGCAAGAACAATTGTAGAAGCTGCATCAACCAACCAAAGTGGAAACCGCACAGCATACAGCCCTGCATTTGTTTACAACCAGATTGGTTTGGAAGGTTGCCAGGGTGCTTATATACAAAATGCCATGGAATTCATGGCCAATAAAGGCGTAGTAGCTTTCAATGATTTCCCGTATGATGACCGGGATTGCAGCAGGCAGCCTAATGCTGCGATGGTAAATAATGCAGCACAAAACAAATTACATGGTTTTACCAGGTTAACTGATGGTGAAAGTACAGAAGGCATTAATGTACGTGCCGTTAAAGAACATTTGGCAAAAGATGCACCGGTAGTGATCGGCATGATGGTTGGCGGAACATTTATGCAAGGCATGATGGGAAAAGAAATGTGGACACCCAGCGATGAAGACCGCAGCCAGATGGGTTTTGGCGGACATGCCATGTGTGTGATCGGTTATGATGACCGTAAACAGGCTTTTCAGATCATGAACAGCTGGGGGCCTGAATGGGGTGTTAACGGAATTGGTTGGGTTCGCTATGCAGATTTTAAAGAATTTGTAAGAGAGGCTTATGGTGTTGATCCGATGCCCAAACGGGGTGCAGCTGTAAATGTTGGTTTTGAGGCAAATGTTGGCCTGGTTAAAACTGACGATAAACAATACATCCCTTTAAAACTAAAAGGCGGTAATATATTTGAGACTGTGAGTACAGTAGCTCCCGGTACAAAATTTAAAATGGAAATAAAAAATTCGACGGAATGTTATATTTATATTTTTGGGCAGGAAACAGATGGCAGCAGTTATACTTTATTTCCTTATCCTTTAAAAGAAGACATATCTAAAACTTCATTCTCACCTTACTGCGGCATAACGGGTTACCGCTTATTTCCAAAGGGTAAAAATCTGGTGCCGGATAATATTGGTAATAAAGATGTTTTTGCTGTTGTAGTTACTAAACAGGCCATAGATTGGTTTGCGGTTAATAATGCCATTACAAAAAGTACTGGAGCTGATTATGCATCAAAAGTTGCTGCTGCATTACAGCAAAATGCGGTGTCAGGTGTACGGTTTGCATCGGGCAGCGGAGGTACCATAAATTTCAAAGCAGATAATGCAAATCAGAATGTTGTATTTTGTGTGGTGGAAGTTAAAAAATAAACTTATGAAAAAAATATGCGTCATTGCTTTTTGTTTAATGGGTTATGTATGCAACGCTCAAACTGAAGGAAGTAAATTATACCATCCGGATGCCAATGCAGAAAAGGATATTGCTGCTGCCATACGAAAGGCTAAAGCAGAAAAAAAATATGTGCTGGTACAGGGTGGCGGTAACTGGTGCGGCTGGTGTATTGAATTTGCCCGGTTTTGTAAGGCTGACCCTAAAATAGATTCAGTGATCAATGCAGGCTTTATTTGGTATCATTTGAACTATAGTAAAGAAAACGAAAATAAAGCAGCCTTTGCAAAGTATGGCTATGCCCAGCGTTTTGGATTTCCAACATTTATCATCTTAAATGAAAAAGGCGAACGCATTCATACACAAAACAGCGAATACCTGGAAGACGGTAAAAAAAGTTATGACAGAAGAAAAGTGCAGGCATTTTTAGAAATGTGGAGTCCCGTGGCATTGAATCCAAAAATGTACGGAGAGTAATAACCGGGAATTTAATAGTACGCATTGATCATTGATCGTTTTTATTTTAATGTTCAGTATTCACAGTTCAACAAACAATTTTCAATGTCAAATGCCAATCAATTTCTTCAGCTTATAAAGCATCCAGTCAAATTCAGGCTGTTTCTGTTTTCTAAATTACCCAGTGCTTTTTTTTGCGGGGTAAAGGTTATTGATGCTGATGAGAATAAATGTATAGTTACCGTTCCTTTTAAATGGTTCAGCCAGAACCCGTTTAAGAGTACCTATTTTGCCTGTCTTGGTATGGCTGCTGAAATGAGTACCGGAATTTTAGGGCTTGCCCATATTTATAAACGCAGCCCGGCGGTAAGCATGCTTGTAGTAAATATTAGCGGTAACTTTATTAAAAAGGCAGTGGGCAAAACAACTTTTATATGCAACGATGGTTTGGTAATAAAACAAACCATTGAAGAAAGTATTATAAGCAATGAAGGAAAAACAATTACTGCAAAATCATATGGCAGAAATGCAGCCGGAGAAATTATAGCCGAATTCGCCATTACCTGGAGCTTTAAAGTTAAATCTTAATATAACCTGATATAAGTTTGCTATCCCCTTATTTCACTAAATTGCATCTCCAAGTTCATGTCATTGCTTACGTACAAAAGTTCGTGGTCAATGAAGTTGAAATAAAATACAAATGCTTGTTACAAAAAAATATAAAACATAATCTCCGCTTATGTCTTCTCAATGTCCTCCCCTTTCGGGGGAGATAGAGGGGGCCGGGGCCGGGGTTCATCATTATGGCAAAAGACTTACGTAAACAGGAAGCTTTAGACTATCATTCAAAAGGCCGTCCGGGTAAAATAGAAGTGGTACCTACCAAAGAAGCCAAAACACAAAGAGACCTTTCACTTGCATATTCACCCGGCGTTGCAGAACCCTGCCTGGAAATTGCTGCAAACCCTGAAGACGTATATAAATACACTGCCAAGGGAAACCTGGTTGGTGTGATCAGTAATGGAACAGCAGTTTTAGGATTGGGTAATATTGGCCCCGAAGCTGGTAAACCGGTTATGGAAGGTAAGGGTGTTTTATTCAAAATTTTTGCTGACATCGATGTATTTGATATTGAGATCAACGAAACCGATCCGGAGAAATTTGTTCAGATCGTTCAGGCACTGGAACCAACTTTTGGCGGTATCAACCTGGAAGATATTAAAGCACCCGAGTGTTTTTATATTGAACAGGAATTAAAAAAACGATGTAAGATCCCTATCATGCATGATGACCAGCATGGTACAGCCATCATCAGTGCAGCTGCATTGTTAAATGCATTGATCATCCAGAAAAAGAAAATTGAAAAAGTAAGATTTGTGGTTAATGGTGCAGGAGCAGCCGCTATGGCCTGTATTCAACTGTATGAATCGTTGGGGGCAAAGCACAGCAATTTTATGGTATTTGACCGTAAAGGTATATTGTATACAGGGCGGCCTGATGTGGAGGATTTAAAGCAAAAGTTTTGTGTTGATGCCAAATATGCAAACTACGATCTTGGAAAAGCGTTAAAGGATGCCGATGTATTTATAGGTTTAAGTATTGGAAATGTGGTTACCCCTGAAATGGTGAAAAGTATGGCGAAGCATCCAATAGTTTTTGCGATGGCTAACCCCGATTCGGAAATCAATTATGAAGTGGCTGTTGCTGCCCGTAAAGATATCATTATGGCAACCGGACGAAGTGATTATCCCAACCAGGTTAACAATGTATTGGGCTTCCCTTATATTTTCCGTGGCGCCCTGGATGTAAGGGCCACAGTAATAAATGAAGCTATGAAACTGGCAGCAGTAAAGGCTTTGGCAGAACTTGCCAAGGCGCCGGTACCTGATATAGTAAACCTGGCTTATAATGAAAAGACAATAAATTTTGGGCCTAGCTACATCATTCCAAAACCATTGGACCCCCGTTTATTAACTACGGTGGCACCTGCTGTTGCAAAAGCAGCCATGGAAAGCGGTGTTGCCAAACACCCGATTACCAATTGGGATGAATATATTGAAGAATTGAACAGTCGCCTGGGACTGGATAATCAATTAAGCCGGGTTATTGGCTCCAAAGCCAGAAAAGATCCTAAACGCGTTGTTTTTGCCGATGCTGAAAATATTAAAATATTAAAAGTTGCGCAACTGGTAATGGAAGAAAATGTTGCCTATCCGATCCTCCTGGGCAGGGAAGAAAGGATCATGAAGATTGCTGAAGAAAATGGAATTGACCTGTATGGTATGCCCATCATTAATCCCACAGATGACAAACACGAAGAATTAAGAAAGCAATATGGAGAAATGTTCTTTAATAAAAGACACCGCAAAGGTGTAAATAAATATGAAGCCTATAAAGCGATGAAAGAACGTAACCATTTTGGCTGTATGCTTATAGAAAATGAAGAGGCTGATTGCATGATCAGCGGATTGAGCAGAAATTACCCGGACACCATCCGTCCTGCACTGCAGATAATTGGAACCGATGATGGCGTTAAAAATATTGCCGGGATGTATATCATGTTTACCAAACGTGGCCCGCTTTTCCTGGCAGATACAACGGTAAACTTTAAACCAACTGCCGAAGAACTGGCAGAGATAACTTTACTGGTTGCCAAAGAAGTAAAACAATTTAATATTAAACCAAGGATCGCCATGCTCTCCTACTCTAACTTTGGCAGCAGTGATTCTGAAGAAGCAAACCTGGTTCGTAAAGCCAGGGAAATTGTAAAAGCAAAAGATCCAGCGCTTATCTGCGATGGTGAAGTGCAGGGTATTCTTGCATTCAATAAAGAAATATTAAGAGAGAATTATCCTTTTACAGAATTATTGAACGGCGAGGTAAACACACTTATCTTCCCGAATTTATCAGCAGGTAATATTGCATATAATTTATTGCAGGAAGTGGGTGGCACCGATTCAATCGGTCCTATCTTACTGGGTCTTAAAAAGCCGGTTCACGTATTACAGTTGGGAAGTTCGGTCCGTTCCATATTTAATATGGTGTTGATTGCCGTTGTGGATGCACAAACCAAAAGCAAAATAAATACAAAGGAAATTGTTAAGAAAAGCAAATGGTGGAAACGCAAAGAAAATACAGCAGCAGAAATATAAAACAGCTGGCACCGGGTACTTCAACATCAACAACTAAAATAATCTTACATTCGTACGTCCAACATTGTACAACTAACATAGTTTAAATAAATGCTTTTTTTTAACCATTTTGGCCGGTACCTTTTGATGCTTAAAGGCATGTTTACCAAACCGGAAAACATGCGCATGTATTGGAAAGAATTTATGCACCAGTGTGTGGAAATAGGCATCGGTTCACTGGGTATTGTCGTTATCATTTCTGTTTTCATGGGTGCTGTTAGTGCCGTACAAACAGCCTACCAGATCGTAAGTCCGCTTATTCCAAAATCAACTATAGCACAGATTGTACGTGATACCGTGATATTGGAATTCGCACCTACTGTAGTTTGTATTGTATTAGCCGGTGTTGTAGGCAGTAAAATTGCCAGTGAGCTGGGCAACATGCGGGTAAGTGAACAAATTGATGCACTGGAAATAATGGGTATCAATACCAAATCATATTTAGTATTACCGAAAATTTTAGCCACTTTAGTTACCATACCCATGCTGGTGGTGTTATCAATGGCACTGGGTATCTGGGGAGGTAGATTAGCCGGCGTTGCCTCCGGAATTTTATCTGCAGATACTTATGATAGCGGTTTACTTGAAAATTTTATGCCCTACAATGTAACTTTTGCCCTGGAAAAGGCTTATACTTTTGCATTTATTATCAGCAGCATCCCTGCGTATTATGGTTATTATGTGAAAGGCGGGGCTCTTGAAATCGGGCGCAGCAGTACCAAGAGTGTGGTAGTGAGTTGTGTAATGATTTTATTTGCGGATTATATTCTGGCAGCATTGTTGTTGTAAGACACCGCTATCCCCTAAATGGGGAAATGGAAAAGATCGAATCGAAATTTTATTTTTAAAATACTCTAAAAATAATTAGAGACTAAAAAGCCCCTTTAGGGGTTTGGGGTATGATTGAATTTAAAAACATAAAGAAAAAATTCGGTGATAAAATTGTACTGGATGATGTAAGCCATATTATGGAAACAGGTAAGGCCAATTTAATTATCGGGCAAAGCGGAAGCGGAAAAACAGTATTACAAAAATGCCTGGTAGGTTTATTTGAACCCGATGAAGGTGAAATTATTTATGACGGGGTTAGTTTTACAGATATGAATACCGAAGAAAGAAAAGAATTACGCGGCCTGATCGGTATGCTGTTCCAGGGTTCGGCATTGTTTGACAGCATGACGGTTGAACAGAATATTATGTTCCCATTAGACATGTTTACAACCAAACATTTTAGTGAGAAATTAAAACGTGTAAATGAAGTTTTGGAAAGGGTTAATTTAGAAGATGTAAATAAAAAATACCCTGCAGAATTAAGTGGGGGTATGAAAAAACGGGTTGGTATTGCCCGTGCCATTGTACTTAATCCAAAATTTTTGTTTTGCGATGAGCCCAATTCCGGGCTTGATCCCCAGACTTCGATGGTTATTGATAAACTGATCCTGGATATTACCCGTGAGTTTAACATGACCACTGTTATTAATACCCATGATATGAACAGTGTAATGGAAATGGGCGAAAATATCATTTACCTCTACGAAGGAAAAAAAGAATGGACCGGAAATAAAAAAGACATCATTTTCTCCAAGAACAAACGGCTTAATGGTTTTATTTTTGCCTCCGAATTTTTACAGGATGCCAAAGATATGCGTATGCTGGAAGCGAAAGGAAAAATAAGTACTGACAGGGATATGGATGAAATGTTGAATGGTGGTAAATTAGACTAGAAAATTGAATTCATTTTTTAATAACCACAAATCGTTCCTGAACGAAATCCACCAAATTTATTATTTTTCTACCTATAAATCGTCCCGGTTGGGACGAATTGTGGGTAGCATTTTTTATTAGTGTGCATTTAATGTTCCATCGGAACATTTTGTAGAATTTTTTCTTATGAATTTTTACAGGATGCCAAAGGGAAAATAAGTGATGGCAGGGATATGGATGAGATGTTCAGCCCAATCAGGGTTCAAATCCCCGTAACCAAAATATCCCTTTCGTCAATCACCTCATCTCCCCTATCTTTGCCGCAATTCTTAATTTCTAATTTTTAATTCTTAATTATACCATGGCTGTTTTAGTTAATAAAGATTCCAAAATTATTGTACAGGGTTTTACCGGTACCGAAGGTACATTTCATGCCACACAAATGATTGAATATGGCACTAAGGTAGTGGGTGGAGTTACACCGGGTAAAGGCGGCAGCACACATTTGGATAAGCCTGTTTTTAATACCGTTGCCGATGCTGTTAAAACTACCGGCGCTGATGTGAGTATTATTTTTGTTCCTCCGGCTTTTGCTGCCGATGCCATTATGGAAGCCGCTGATGCAGGAATTGGATTGGTGGTTTGTATTACCGAAGGTATTCCTGTTCAGGATATGGTGAAAGTGAAAAATTATTTAGCTAATAAAGACAGCAGGTTAGTTGGCCCCAATTGCCCGGGTGTTATAACAGCAGATGAATGCAAAGTGGGTATCATGCCTGGTTTTATTTTTAAAAAAGGCAGGATTGGTATCGTTTCAAAATCGGGAACATTAACTTATGAAGCCGCCGACCAGGTTGCAAAAGCCGGACTGGGTATTTCTACGGCTATTGGTATTGGCGGCGATCCAATCATTGGAACAACCACCAAAGAAGCGGTTGAATTGTTTATGAATGATACCGAAACTGATGCTATTGTGATGATTGGTGAAATTGGTGGTGGCATGGAAGCAGAAGCAGCTGACTATATTAAATCCACCGGAAACAAAAAACCCGTTGTTGGTTTTATAGCCGGACAAACAGCTCCTCCCGGCCGCCGTATGGGGCATGCAGGTGCTATTGTTGGTGGTGCCGATGATACGGCAGCTGCTAAAATGAAAATTATGGCGGCCTGTGGTATTCATGTGGTGGCAAGCCCCGCTGATATTGGTAAAATTATGGCTGAAGTGATGAAGAAATAATTACCTGAAATATATTTTATGGATCCCCCGAAAAATATCGGGGGATTTTTTTGCCGGTAAGTCAGAAAGACGAAAAGAATTAATTTTTCAAACCTCTTCACTATGAATTAAAGAGGCTTTTTAATTTCATACTCCCCATTCTCCACCCCCTCTCCACAGGAGAGGGGAATAAGGGGTGAGGTAGGGTGAGGTAAAAAAAAACCGGAGCTTTCGCCCCGGCCCTGCCTGCCCCATGGCAGGCCTTAAAGTATAGCCATGAAATTTATTCTGTCTATATATACACAATTGACATGCCGCCAGTTTGATTTGTGTGTTTAAAAAAATGTTAAAGAAAAAATGGATTGTGGCTTATGCAAAATCCTTTTCAAATCCATCTCAGTATAAATGGTTATATTATTCAACTGATATAACTGCTCCGCAACAAATTGTATCTTGTAATTAAATTGCCGATTATGTTTATTAAGAAATTGATACTGGTTATTTTTATGTTAACTGGTATTTCATTAACCAATATGGCCCAAACAAAAAACGATTATACAAAAAACTGGAAAAAGGTAGATGACCTCGAGAAAAAAGGGCTCACCAAAACGGCGCTGCAGGAAGTACTGGTTATTTATAACCTGGCCCTTGCAGCAGGTAACGATGCACAGCAGATAAAGAGTTGCATGTACCAGATCAAATACCGCAACATGGTAGAAGAAGACAGCCATGAAAATAATATATTCTTTATTGATACGCTGATCTTAAAAGCCAAAGCACCGGCAAAAAATATGCTGCAAAGCATGCAGGCCGAAATGTTCTGGCAATACCTGCAAAACAACCGCTGGAAATTTTATAACCGCACCAAACTGGCCGAAGAAAAAAGTAAAGACATCAGTACCTGGAGTATAGATAAACTATATGCCACAATAGCAAAATTGAACAAAGCGTCGTTACAAAATGACCTTCTTTTAAAAAGCACCAAATTAGATGGCCTGGATGCGATAATCATAAAAGGAGAAAATACCCGGCAGCTGCGTCCAACTTTATATGATTTTCTGGCACATAGGGTTCTTGAATTTTATACAGATGATGTTGAAGAGGTTATCAAACCGGCTTACAAATTTAAAATTGATGATGCGGTTACTTTTGCAAAAGCAGCGGATTTCATAAATGCTTCATTTAAAACCAAAGACACTGCTTCGCTGCAACTAAAAACCCTGCTGCTTTTGCAGGATATCTTATCTTTTCATTTAGGGGACACCAATCCGGATGCATTAATTGATGCTGACCTTATACGGCTGAATTTTGTGAACCAATATGGAGTAATGCCCGCCCGTGCCGGATCGGACGGGGAGGGCAAAGAAAAACTTTATGAAGCAGCATTGCTGAATATTGAAAATAAATATCCTGCTAATGCTTCAATTGCACAAGCTATGTTTTTGCGTGGTTCAATTTATTTAAGTCGTGGACAGGAATATGAACCATTTACAAAAACCCAAAATCAATACGAAATAAAAAGGGCCAAAGAATTATTTGAAACTACATTTGCCAGCTTTCCAAAATCAGAAGGGGGGATAAATGCGAAGAACAGCATTTTACAAATTGAACAACCCTCTTTAATTCTTGAAACAGAAAAAGTAAATATCCCGCTGCAGCCTTTCCGCAGCCTGGTAAAATATAAAAATGTTAAAACACTTTACTTTCGAGTTATCAAAACGACCAGGGATGAAATAAAAAAGCTCGATAGAAGAGATAATGAAAAACTCTGGAAAGCTTATACAGAATTGAATCCTGTAAAAAGCTGGAATATCAAACTCCCCGATCTTCAGGATTATCAGGAACACAGTGCCGAAATAAAAATTGACGGGCTGGCAAATGGTATATATATTATCCTCGCAAGTATTGATGAACATTTTTCACTCGATAAAAACATCATTGCAAAACAACTTACCTATGTAAGCAATATCAGTTATATACATACCAATAAAAACGATTATTATATACTTGACCGTGATAATGGCGGGCCGCTGGCAAATGCAAAGGTGCAATTATGGCAAAGCAGTTATAATTACAAAACCAGCATTCAGGAAGAAACCAAAGCTGAAAAATATGCAACGGATAAGAATGGTTTCTTCAAAATGAAGGAAACAAAAGAGTATCGGAATTTTTTAATACAGGTTAGTTATGGTACAGATGAATTATTTATGGATGATAATAATACTTCTTATTATTACAATAGCTACACGCCCGATATTAAAAAGCATACTTTTTTATTTACCGACCGTTCCATATACCGGCCAGGACAAACAATATTTTTCAAAGGCATTGTTGTTTCAAAAGAAGAAGACGTTTCAAAATCTGCTGTGATCCCTAATTTTAAAACAAAACTTCAGTTGTTGGATGCAAATGGACAGAAGTCGGCTGAGTTAAGCCTTACAACAAATGAATTTGGAAGTTATAAAGGTAGTTTCAAATTGCCTGAAGGGGTAATGAATGGTAACTTCAATCTGTTTGATACAGTAACCAAAGTTTTTTATAGTTTTAGTGTGGAAGAATACAAGCGCCCAAAATTTTTTACCGAAATACAAAAACCAAAAGGCACGTACCGGGTTAACGACAGCATTGAAGTTACCGGCTTTGCAAAAGCCTATGCAGGCAATAATGTAGATGGGGCCAAAGTAAGTTACCGTGTGGTACGTAAAGTGCGCTACCCGGTCTGGTGGGGATGGGGAGGTTATTACAAAGGTTTTCCTTCCGGCAACAATGAAGAAATGGAGATTACCAATGGTGAAACTTTAACCGACACAAAGGGTGAATTTAAAATTAAATTTAAAGCCATCCCCGATGAGACTATTGATAAAAAAGATCAGCCAACTTTTTATTATGAAGTAAGTGCAGATATTACCGACATCAACGGTGAAACCAGGAGCGGCAATACTTCAGTAGCTGTGGCTTACCAGATGTTGCAACTGAATATAGAGATACCGGAAAGCATGCCGGCAGACAGTTTGAAAAATTTAAAAATTTTCAGTACGAACCTCAACGATATTTTTGAAAAAGCTAACGTTAATGTTACTATAACCAAAGTACAATCTCCAACTAAAATATTCAGGGAGAGATACTGGGAAATGCCCGACCAGTTTACCATGAGTCAACATGAATATGAAGACAATTTCCCTTATGATATTTATAAAGATGAGGATCAGAAAAATACATGGCCTTTGGGAGAAAAGTTGATTGACTTTTCAGATTCATCAAACGAAAAATTAAATAAAATAAACAGCGACAAAATCGCTTCTATCTTCTCCATTTCCTCCCCCAAGGGGGGAGATAGAGGGGGCCAGTGGTACAAGATTATTGCTACAACAAAAGATAAATACGGAGAACTGGTTAAGGCAGAAAAATATGTTCAGTTAACCAATAGTGCAGCCAATGAAAAAATATATGATGCAGTAAAACTTGATATTACAAAGGGAAATGCAGAACCCGGTGAATTTATCAGTTACACTGTTGCAACCGGTTTTGATAATATCTGGTTGATTCATTCATTAAGTAAAATGGATAAATCAAATACTTTAACCTACAAAACAATTACCAACACACAAGCTGCGCCCTTTGCACAATCGGTAGCAGAACAAGATCGTGGGGGCATGGCCATGAGTTATGCTTTTGTAAAACACAACCGTGTTTATAAAGGCAACGAAAGTTTCAGCATTCCATGGAGTAATAAGGATTTGAACATCAGTTACGAAACATTCCGTGATAAATTATTACCCGGCGCCAATGAAAAATGGAAAGTAAAAATAACGGGTAATAAAGGAGAAAAGGTTGCTGCTGAAATGCTCACTGGTATGTACGATGCAAGCCTGGACCAGTTTAAACCACATAGCTGGAGCAAATTAAATATCTGGCCGGGATTGTATAATGCTGTTAACTGGACAGGGAATGGATTTGAAGAAATGGAATCGGAAGAGTATAATAAAATGGATTATGATGAATTAAGCGGAGTTGCTAAAACTTATGATAGATTATTAAGTTCATCTGTTGGATATCATAACATAAGGAATAAAAATATTAATGAAGCATTAAGCGGAAAAGTGGCAGGCATACAGCTTCGTGGACAATCATCTTTACTCCTCAATCAGGTAAAGTTTACTCAACCAAAAATTGCAGGAGATGAAGAAGTTATGGAAGACTCTATTTCGTTCAAAATGAAGACTAGTAAGGAAGGAAACGAGAAACCAGAAATGAGAAACGGTACTTCTGTCCAAATTCGCAAGAACTTTTCCGAAACCGCTTTCTTCTTTCCCGATCTGAAAACAGATGCCGAAGGCAATATCGAATTTTCTTTTACCATGCCCGAAGCATTAACCCAATGGAAGCTGATGGCAATGGCCCATACCAAAGATGCAGCAACTGCCTATAGCGAAAAAACAGTTGTTACTCAAAAGCCTTTGATGGTACAACCCAATGCCCCACGTTTTATGAGGGAGGGTGATAATATGGAGTTCAGTGCAAAAATTGTAAACCTGAGCGGAAAAGAAGTAACCGGAATTGCCACGCTTGAATTACTGGATGCCGCTACCAACAAACCTGTTAACGGCTGGTTTAAGAATATTTTTCCCAATCAATATTTTACGGTAGCACCCGGGCAAAGCGAAGCGGTAAAATTCCCAATGGAGATACCTTTTAATTTTAATTCGGCAATGACGTTCAGGATCGTTGCCAAAGCAGGTGACCATTCAGATGGTGAAGAAATGGCCATTCCTGTTTTAACCAACCGGATGCTGGTAACAGAAAGCATGCCCATCAATCTCCGTGGTGTAAACAGTAAACAATTTAAATTCGAAAAGTTGTTAAACTCCCTCCCCACCGGGGAGGGTTGGGGAGGGGCTCATCATGCACTGACAGTTGAATACACAAGCAACCCCGCCTGGTACGCCGTTCAGGCCCTGCCCTATTTAATAGAGTATCCTTATGAATGTGCCGAGCAAACCTTTAACCGCTACTATGCAAATACTTTGGCTTCTTATATCAGCAACAGTAATCCAAAAATTAAAGCAGTTTTCTCTACGTGGTTAGCTGACTCTGTAAAAGCCCCCTCTCCTTTGGAGAGGGCGGGGGGTGAGGCTGGGGCTTTGCTTTCCAATCTTCAAAAAAATGAAGAATTAAAATCGGCCTTACTGCAGGAAACACCCTGGGTACTGGATGCCCAGAATGAAAACCAGCAAAAGAAAAATATTGCGCTGCTGTTTGATATGGTTCGTATGAGTGCAGAACAGGAAAAAGCTTTTAACAAACTAAAAGATATGCAAAGCAGCAATGGTGGTTTTGTTTGGTTTAAAGGCGGTGCAGATGATCGCTACATGACGCAGTACATTGTAACTGGCATCGGGCATTTAAGAAAATTGAATGCACTGACCGGCGATAATTATCAAACCATAAAAACAATTATTGATAAAGCCATCCCTTATCTCGATAAAAAAATAAAAGAAGATTATGATAACCTGATCAGATACAAAAGTAAATTAAGCAACAATAATTTAAGCAGTATTCAGATTCAGTATTTATACATGCGCAGTTTCTTTGTCGAATATAAAATTGCGGCTGCCTCACAAACCGCTTATAATTATTATACCGGCCAGGCAAAAAAATACTGGCTCAGCAACAGCAAATATATGCAGGCCATGATCGCTTTGGCATTACATCGCAGCAATGATGCTGCAACTCCAAAAACCATCATCAGATCTTTAAAAGAAAATTCCATCAACAAAGAAGAACTGGGCATGTACTGGAAAGAATGGACAACCGGCGGTTACTACTGGCAACAGGCACCAATAGAATCTCAGGCCATGATGATAGAAGCTTTTATGGATATTGATCCCGATAGCTATCGGGACAATACAACCGTTAATGACCTGAAAACCTGGTTACTTAAACAAAAGCAAACCCAAAACTGGAAAACAACCAAAGCCACGGCAGAAGCATGTTATGCACTATTGCTCGGCGGCAACAACTGGTTGAGTGAAGAAAAAGAAGTTACCATCAAACTCGGAAACGAAATGATTATTTCCTCCGCTAATATCTCCACAACACCCTCTCCTGTTGGAGAGGGACGGGGTGAGGCCGAAGAAGGCACAGGATACTTCAAAAAAAGAATTGAAGGCACTAAAGTGAGACCAGAGATGGGTGATATAGTTGTATCAGTGAAGTCTTCAAAAGCCTCCCCTTCGGGGGGAGGTTTGAAGGGGGCTTCTTGGGGCTCCGTCTACTGGCAATACTTCGAAGATCTCGACAAAATAACTTCAGCCGAAACACCACTTAAACTGGTAAAGAAATTATACATCGAAAAAAATTCAGACAAAGGCCCGGTACTGGTAGCATTGGCAGATGGTGCTCAACTAAAAGTTGGCGATAAAATAAAAGTGCGTATCGAACTAAAGGTTGACCGTGACATGGAATATGTACACATGAAAGATATGCGAGCTGCATGTATGGAACCAATCAATGTACTCAGTGAATATAAATACCAGGGCGGTCTTGGCTATTACGAAAGCACCAAAGATGCCAGCACTAATTTCTTTTTTGGCTGGCTGGCCCGTGGCAGTTATGTTTTTGAGTATCCCCTGTTTGTAACGCATGCCGGTAATTTCAGCAATGGCATTACAACCATACAGTGTATGTATGCACCGGAGTTTACAAGTCATAGTGAGGGGATAAGAGTGACAGTGGAATAATATTAGAGGTGACACCTTTTAAAAAGGTGTCACCTCTTTTAATAAAGGATCATGAATACTAAAACCAACTACCTGGCAAACTTTTATGAAAACGGGATTTTTCATGTTTACAATAGAACAAATAATAAAGAGCTACTCTTTAAATCTGACGAAAACAGGCTATACTTCCTAAAGCAGTTTGCAAAATATTTGTCACCTTTCTTAGATACATTTTGCTGGAATTTATTACCAAATCATTTTCATTTCCTGGTTCAAATAAAGTCAATGGAAGAAATAAAAAATCATCTTAAATCATTACCCAGAGAATCATTAAAACCTATCGAAAAGCAATATCTTACTGATGCAACCACTACTGAATTGCTTTTAGAACTGGAATGGAAAAGATTTTTTACTTCTTACTCAATGGCATTCAATAAACAACAAAACAGGACAGGAAATTTATTTCATCGACCTTTTAAAAGAATAGAAATTGATAAAGAATCTCATTTTACACAGGCAATCGTTTACATTCATGCAAATGCTCAACATCACAATTTGTGTAAAGATTTTACTCAGCATAAATGGACTTCCTGGCATAGCATGCTTTCAAACAATCCTACCGGTTTAAAAAGAGAGGAAGTGTTGGAATGGTTCGGAGGTTTTGAAAAATTTATAGAAATACACAAAGTAATGACAGAATACTACTACAACAGTAACGTAGCTATCGAAGAGTGATACAAGAGGTGACACCTTTTTGATACAAGAGGTGACACCTTTTTAAAAGGTGTCACCTCTAACGCAAACACCGCTTTTTTGGTTATTACGAAAGCGCCAAAGATGCCAGTACTAATTTCTTTTTTGGCTGGCTGGCCCGTGGCAGTTATGTTTTTGAGTATCCTATGTTTGTTACGCATGCCGGTAATTTCAGCAATGGTATCACCACAATTCAATGCATGTATGCTCCTGAATTTACTTCCCACAGTGAAGGAATTCGTGTTATTGTTGAATAAATAAGAAATGCTGAAATGCTTAATTACAAATGCCTGAATAGAAAACTATGTTCGGCCTCCCTCTCCTTCGGAGAGGGAACGAGGGTGAGGCCGTATGTATGCGCCGGAGTTTACCAGCCATAGTGAGGGTATCAGGGTAACAGTAGAATGATGAATTATGAGTTATGAGTTATTTTGCAAGAGGTTTTGTATTTTTAACTCTTCACTTATAATTCATAACTTATAACTGCTCATATGCCAAACGAACAAACCTATAACATCCCCATCCGTTTTCGTAAAATGGAAAACCTGCACATTGTTTTCTGGCTATTTAAAGATTTAAGCTGGTGTATGATATGGCGGCCACTGGGTATTGCAATGATCTTTCCAACTTTAATAATAGCCATCATTATTTCAATAAGAACACGGCAATATATGAGTGAGGTTTGCCATAATGTGGCTATCGTATTCTGGATAACTGCCAATGCTTATTGGATGGTCAGCGAATTTTTTAGCTTTGATACCATGATTGTTTATGGCGGTATCACGTATAAATACCTGGCTATTATTCCTTTTTCTATAGGCATATTACTTTTAGTTTATTATTATTTAGTCTGGAGACCAATGCATAAAAATGCAGTTGAGACGATGTAAGTCATTTAAATTATCTTTGCCGCTCAATTCAAGATTAATATGTACAGAACTCATACCTGTGGCGAATTAAGGTTAACAGATATAAACAAAGAAGTATCCCTGTCCGGCTGGGTACAAACCGTTCGCAAATTCGGCAGCATCACTTTTGTTGACTTGCGTGACCGTTATGGAATTACCCAGTTATTATTTTCTGAAAGTTTGAATACTGATCTGGACGCTAATCCGCTAGGCAGGGAATTTGTGTTGCAGGTAACCGGTAAAGTAAATGAACGTAGCAGTAAAAATGCCAATATCCCAACCGGTGAGATAGAAATTATTGTTACTGAATTTAAGATCTTAAATAAATCAGCCGTTCCTCCTTTTACCATACAGGATGACACTGATGGCGGTGATGATATACGGATGAAATACCGTTTCCTTGATCTGAGAAGAAATGCTGTGAAGAAAAATTTAGAGCTGCGTTACCAGGTAAACCGCAGCGCCAGGAATTACCTGCATGAAAATAATTTCATGGATATTGAAACACCTTTCTTAATTAAAAGTACACCGGAAGGCGCCAGGGATTTTGTAGTGCCAAGCAGGATGAACCCCGGACAATTTTATGCATTACCGCAATCACCGCAAACCTTTAAACAATTGTTAATGGTGAGCGGTTATGATCGTTACTACCAGATTGTAAAATGTTTTCGTGATGAAGATCTGCGTGCCGACCGCCAGCCCGAGTTTACACAAATAGATTGCGAAATGGCTTTTGTTGGCCAGGATGATATTGTAAACATGTTTGAAGGTTTGATAAAACAAATATTTAAAGATGTAAAAGGCATTGATTATACCGATAAGGTTGAATGCATGACCTGGGAAGATGCCATGTTTACTTATGGTAATGATAAACCCGATATCCGTTTTGATATCAAACTTTGCAATCTTAAATTTCCGTCGCATGCTTTTCTTACAAAAGAAAATAAAGCAGCTTTAATTGCTGGTGATTTCGCTGTATTCAACGAAGCAGAAACTGTTGTTGCCATTGCTGTGCCGGGTTGCAGTGAATATAGCCGTAAACAAACAGATGAACTTACTGAATGGATAAAGCGTCCGCAGATTGGCATGAAAGGATTAGTATTTATTAAGTGCAATGCAGATGGAACTTTTAAAAGCAGCATAGATAAATTTTATACCGAAGACAAATTGAAAGCCATTGCCGAATCAGCCAATGCAAAGCCCGGTGATTTGATTTTAATTTTAGCCGGTGCCGAAGAAAGAACCCGTAAAGCCATCAGCGATCTGAGAATGTATATGGCTGATAAACTGGGAATGAGAAAGCCAACCGAATTCAAATTATTATGGGTAATGGACTTCCCGTTGTTTGAATATGATGAAGAAGGAAACCGCTGGGTTGCCCGTCACCATCCGTTCACATCACCCAAGCCAGATAATATTGATATCATGATCAACAACAACCCGGTAATTGAAGATGCAGCAAAATATTTAGAACATCCGTATGCCAACATTAAAGCCAATGCTTATGATATGGTGTTGAACGGGAATGAAATTGGTGGCGGTTCCATCCGTATCTATCAAAGAGAATTACAGGAAAAAATGTTTGCGGCTTTAGGAATGGATGCAGCAGAACAACAACATAAATTTGGTTTCTTATTGGGCGCTTTTGAATACGGTGCTCCTCCACATGGTGGTATTGCATTTGGATTCGACAGGCTTTGTGCTATTTTAGGGGGCAGCGAAAGCATCCGTGATTTTATTGCATTTCCTAAAAATAACAGTGGCAGAGATGTGATGCTGGATGCACCGGCAACTTTAGATGCTAAACAATTTGAGGAGTTGCAGATAAAACTGGATTTGAAATGACGAAACCAGCCTGCCGCCAGGCACTGATTTCACTGGTTCAAAAAATTAATGCATATTTTATTTTTCTACAACTTCTTCTGCATGATCAACCCAATTGAAGTTACCACGTATTTATCAACCTGAAGTTTCAGATGAATTTTTTGCTGATGTGGTTCAATATCTACCATAAAATCTTCCGGTAATCCGCCTAAAGAAAAATCCACTTCTTCCACAAAATGGCCTTCTTTTCTTAATTCGTTTACAATATGTTCAATATCCCGCTGGCGGTAAATTACAGTACTGTTGTTTTCCTGTGTTTCATCATTACTGGATACATTGTATTCGGTTGTATGCACCGCCCATCCGCCGGGTTTTAAAGTTTTCATTTGGTTTTTAAGAAACTGAAAACCTTTTTCCAGTGTTCCCAAATGTTCAAATGAACAACTGCTCCAGTTAAAATCAAAGTCAGTCAGGTCATCCGGTATATCATTCATATCAACCGGCCGGTATTGAACCAGTTTAATAAAATCTTCGGCATCACAAAGCTGCCGGGTATTTAAAAATTCCAATCCAAAACAAAGCTGGTTGGCATTATCCCAACCCATTTCAATGCCTTTATCCGGAAAAATATCGGTGGCCAATACCTGACATCCAAAACTGGCAAACATGGCCGGCAATGGTTCTGTACCAACAGCAAATACCAAACCTTTTTTATTTTTTGCAATACAACCCCGCTCCCATAAGGCCTGCATAACAAAAACAAATTCCCATTGTTTACGATGGAAGTTTGGCTTTTCACCCAATTGATCGCACCAATGCTTAAACCACACTGCCCCGTAGTCTTTTGCTTTGCACAGCTCCGATCGTCTTTTGCCAAAGTCATTTATGAGTGACCTGTTCCAATGTCTTGCTGTTGATTTTGCATCTATCATAGTATTTCAGTTTTATATTAATCTATAGCATGGAGCAGTATACTTTAAGGTATTCTTTTGCTTTTTCCTCCCAATTAAATTCGTTTCCTCTTTCTATAATTTTTTTTGCCAATCCGTTTTTCTGATATTGAAAAATACCTTCCGTGAAGATCTGCTGCATATGTTCCGGTTCAAAACTGTTAAAATAAAAAGCAACATCTGCACCGATCTCAGGTAATGATGTAAGATTTGACAGGAACAGTGGCTTCCCGAATTTCATAGCTTCAACCACCGGCGCTCCAAAACCTTCGGCCAATGAAGGCAGTATAAATGCCAGGCAATTTTTAAAATACCAGGCTTTATCTTCTTCCGAAACAGGGCCAAGGATGTGCAGTCTTTCCGAAACGCCTAACTTCCTTGCCATCATCCTCATTTTATTTACATAATCATGCTCATCCAGTTTACCGGCTATTATCAGATCGAATTCCGTATCTTTTAATAAAGGTACCAGGGTATGAAAATTCTTTTTCCTGTTTACATACCCCATCGTAAAAATAAATGGTTTAGAAGGCTTGTACCCTGCAGGTTTTACCGGAGGGAAATTAACATGGTGTGTACCATTATAAATAACATGAACCGGCTTGTCTTTAACATCAAGATAAGTGATCACATCATTTTTACAATGATTGGAAATGCATACAAGAGCATCACTCCGGTCTATTAACCCCTGAGTTCTTTGTAAACTTTCCAACCGTTCCTTATCCGGTTTATCCTCATGCAAACAATTCAGATCATGAATGGTTAATAAAATTTTAGTGCGCTTATTTTTTTTAGGGAATATCCTTCCGGATTGAAAAGGTGCATGCCAGATATCACAATCCCATAAAAATGGTCTTAAAAATTTCTGATGCCATCTTTTTTCAATAATACAACCGCCATCCCCCCCAAATGATCTTTTTTCTGCCGAAGGAACATAAAATGAAATGTGGCCCTCCTGTTCTTCATCCAAAGCCTTTTTAACATAAGTTCCTAAATTAAGACAGTAATGGTATAAACCGGAATCTTTATACCGCATCAAATCACAATCCAGGATGATTTTAAACATAAACCAGATTTTTTGCAAATAAAAATATGCTTATAAAATTGCCTTAAGTAAACTTTAACTTTTTACTTTCTATTTTAAAATTAAATTTCGGGTTATTTTAAAAACGAAAACTATTTTAAATCACTTAATAAACTGATTTTGCACAGTTTTTGCTTGTTTAAGGCAACCTATCTTCAATAATTACAGTTTCATATATAGCAGCTAATTGATAATATTTAAGGATTAAAACACTTTAAAAATATGGTTAACCGGATAATATTTGACTGTGAACGGATGAAACACGAAAACACGGGTTTATTTCATTATTGTTTAAACCTGGGTAATCATATTACAAAATTTATCAGGCCACCGTTTGAAGAAATTTGCTTTTACAGCCCTCATGATAAAGAATATTTATTTAATGCTGATATCAAACATATCACTCAAACGGAGTTACACAAATTCTGGTTGCCTTCATTAAACAGATTTTCAGTATGGCATGCCACATACCAGGACAGTTATTATCTGCCTTTCAGAAATAAAAATATTAAAGTTGTACTTTCTGTACATGACCTTAATTTCATGTACAACCCGGCTAAATCTGAATACAAAAAACAAAGAAATCTACGCAGGTTACAGATGCTTATAAACAGGGCAGATGAAATTATTTGTATAAGTGAGTACACAAAAAAAGATCTTATTTATTATTGCGACCTAAAAAACAAGCCCGTTCATGTTATCCATAATGGCACAAATACCTTAACCGTGCCTGAACTGCTTAAGCAATCTTATAAACCCGGTAAGCCATTTATATTTTCCCTGGGTACTATATTGCCAAAAAAGAAT
This sequence comes from Chitinophagaceae bacterium, assembly GCA_031413755.1. Classification (GTDB taxonomy): domain Bacteria; phylum Bacteroidota; class Bacteroidia; order Chitinophagales; family Chitinophagaceae; genus Ferruginibacter. Next base: position 19,976 of record JANOFR010000050.1, on the reverse strand, counting down.
TTTCACAGTTTACTTCCATTAGTTCAGGACCAGGAGCAAATGGAGTTGATAATTGCAGGCCGTATTGATGATGTTGGTTATTATCAATTGATATTAGATACTGCGGAAAAAATGGGCATATCAAAAAATGTAAAACTGGTTGGACCTATTACAGAAAGTGAAAAATCATGGTACTTTAATAATTGTTATGCCTTTGCTTTTCCTTCAACAGCCGAAGGCTTTGGACTGCCGGTTACAGAAGCTATGTCGGTTGGTAAACCCATATTTTTATCAGACAATACAGCTTTACCGGAGATTGGTGGTGATGTAGCTTTCTATTTTGAAAATTTTTCAGCTGCACACATGAAAAAAACTTTTGCAGACGGTATGATCCAATACAAACGATTTAAAATGCAGGACCAGATCATAAAAAAGGGAAAAGATTATAGCTGGGATAATGCAGCGCAGGAATATTGGAAAATCTACCGTTCACTATATTAAAGATCAAATAAGTAAATGAAAACGTATCGGCGGTTATTAAAATTTGCAAAGCCTTACAGGATTTTTATAGTGCCCTTTTTTGTATTTACGCTGATCGCGGTATTCTTCAGCATTTTCCAGTTTGCCTTGATCATTCCGCTGTTAAATTTTTTATTTGATAACCAGACTGCAGAAAGTATGCGGCAATATGCAACTGCACCTGAATTTTCCTTTTCAGGTGCTTATTTTAAAAACCTCTTTTACTACCAGATCTATCATTTAAAAACACAGAACCCGGTTTATGCCTTGTACTTTATTGCAGCATTGATTGTACTTGCAGTAATACTTACCAATGTTTTCCGCTACCTGGCACAACGCAGCATGGTAAATGCCAGAACACTTTTAGTTAAAAGGATACGGGAGGCTATTTTCGAAAAAATTAATTACCTGCACATGGGGTATTTTACCAAAGAAAAGAAAGGCGATCTGCTTTCACGCATGAACTCGGATGTTTTTGAAATTGAAGCCGTAGCTGCCAACTCGCTGGAAATTTTGTTTAAAGAACCGTATATCATGATCGGTTATTTTATTGCATTGTTTACCATTTCTTTTAAGCTTACCTTGTTTACACTGTTGATCATCCCCATCTCTGCAATCGGCATTGCCATGGTAACAAAAAAATTACGGAAAGAAGCAAGTGATATGCAGTCATCAATCGGCAGGTTACTTACTATCATTGATGAAACTTTAATGGGCATGCGTATCATCCGTTCTTTCAATGCAACTGATTTTATTGTAAAAAGATTCAGACGTGAAAATGATTTTTACCGTAAAGCCAGTTTACAGGGCTTTAAGAAAAGGGAACTTGCGCCTATATTTTCAGAAGTATCCGGGGTAATTGTAGTGGCCTGCATTTTAATTTATGGCGGCAGTATGATCTTAAAAAATAATGGTGCAGACCCTTCCGGGTTGCAGGCAAGTGAATTCATTGCCTTCATCGCCATTTTTTCGCAGGTAATCCGTCCGGCAAAAGCCATGGTGGTTGCCCTGGCAAATATTCAGCGAGGGGAAGCATCGGGAAGAAGAATTATTGAAATACTGGATACCAAAATTGAAGTTGCAGATCACCCAAATGCCGTTGCTTTAAGATCATTTAATCATAGGGTTGAATTTAAAAATGTTTGTTTTGGCTATTCGGGTAAACCCGTTTTAACCAATATTAGTTTCAACATTGATAAAGGAAGGACCATCGCTTTGGTTGGCCCTTCAGGTGTTGGTAAATCAACCATTGCAGATTTATTGCCCCGGTTTTATGATGTAACCGGTGGCAGTATAACCATTGATGGAAAAGATATTAAAAGCTATACTATGGAATCTTTAAGAAGCCAGATGAGCTTTGTAACTCAGGATATTATTCTGTTCAACGATTCTATCTTTAACAATATCGCTTTGGGTAAACCAGATGCCGGTTTAGAGGAAGTAATAAGAGCTGCAAAAATTGCCAATGCACACGAATTTATTATAGATACCGAAGAAGGTTACGAAACCAATATCGGCGACCGGGGTATCCGGTTATCAGGTGGTCAGCGCCAGCGTATCAGTATTGCCCGGGCTGTTTTTAAAAATCCTGCTATATTAATTTTAGATGAAGCCACTTCTGCACTGGATACCGAATCGGAAAAATCAGTACAGGATGCATTAAATAATCTGATGGAGGGCAGAACAACATTAGTTATTGCACATCGTTTAAGTACTATTAAAGAAGCTGATGAAATTTTAATATTGCAGGATGGGCAGATCGTTGAACGCGGAAATCATTCTGAATTAATTGAAATTGAAGAGAGTATCTATAAACGGCTCACTTTAATGCAAAAGATTGCTTAACCAATTTATTATCAATCGCCAACCGTTAGCTTTATTAAATTTAATAATCCCGGTAAATTATAAATGTGTTATTTTTAAGCCATTAAATATTTTTATACAAAATGAAAACACTCTTTTTTTCGGCATGTGCACTTATACTAACAGCTTTATCCTGCACAAAAGATTCTGCAGATGCAGGCGATAACGGCATTGCATCAAAAACAATTCCTGATGTTGCGTATGGTACTGATGCCCTGCAAAAAATGGATGTCTATTTACCTGCAAACAGAAGTACAACCACTACTAAAGTATTTATATTGATTCATGGAGGGGCCTGGGCAAGCGGTGATAAATCTGATGCTAATTTTGTACCCTATATTGATACTTTGAAAAAGAGGTTTCCGGATTATGCCATCTTTAATATAAACTACCGGTTGGCAGCATTCCCTGCAACAAATACTTTTCCGGCTCAGGAATTGGATATTAAAGCTGCTGTTGAATTTATTTATGGCAACCGTTCTACCTACCTGATCAGCGACAAATTTGTGATGCTGGGGGCCAGTGCAGGTGCACACCTGGCATTATTACAGGCTTATAAATACCACAGCGTGGTAAATGTAAAAGCCGTGGTTGATTTTTTTGGCCCCACTGATATGTCAGACCTGTACAATAATCCGGGTGGATTACCAGCGATTAATATTGCACTTTTAATGAATGGTACACCGGTTACCAACCCAACCCTTTATCTGCAGTCGAGCCCGATAACATTTGCAAATGCACAGAGTTGCCCAACTATAATTTTACAGGGCGGATCCGACCCTTTGGTAAATGCAACTACACAATCAGTTGCCCTAAAAAATAAATTAACTGCCGCAACGGTAGTGAATGAATATGTTTTATATCCAGCAGGCGGGCATGGAGACTGGGATGTGGCTACTTATACCGATGCATTCAACAGGATACAGGCATTCATTATAGCTAATGTTCAATGATAAATAATTCATAAACTAAATAATAAAAGCATCTGCCTGTTGGTTGGTGCTTTTTTTAAACTTTGTACTGATTTTGAAAACACGTTACATAACATTAATTTTTACAACCATTATATGTATAAAAATATCTGCACAAACCGGTAATACCCTTATCGTAAAAGAGGCTACAACAGAAAACAGGGTTAAGTTGTACCATAACCTGATCAATAACAGTATCAATAAAAATTTATCCCTGCCCTTAACAGATTCAACCGAAGAAAACTGGCAGGATGCTTTTTTGGCCCTGGAATTAATTAATCACAGATCTCCATGGATAGATGGAAGAATAAGTATGGCCTTTGATTCCATTGAAAAAAGAAGTATCGTTTTTCAGCGTGCCTTTTTAGAGCTGATTTATACAAATTATCGCGATGCATATATACCACAAATTGTTTCATTTCTTAAACATACAGGCAACACCAAACTTTTTGCGATGTGTGCAGAATATCTTTTCATGAATAACAGGAAACAGGAATACAGGGATCTAATAATTAAAAGGATGACCACGATTATATCAAATTTTAAGGATGATACTGTTGACCCTTTCTTTACTGTTTTAATAGATAAGCTTTTAGTAAAGAAACCCGGCAGGCCGCCAATTTCTGAACTTTTAAAGAAATCATTTTTACATAATGAAACTGTCATATACAGTTTTCAGCGAAAAAACAGGAACTACCCCGGCCTGGCACTGATAAGAAGTAAAAACGGAGAATTCATAAAAGATGCAAATGGAGATTATTTTGCTGTCCAACAGCTGGCAAGAAGTGTAAGCAATATGCCGGGATATTTAACCAATGGGAATACGCCGCAGGGCATATTTAAAATTACCGGGTATGGTATTTCAAAAAGCAGTTTTATTGGCCCTACTGCCAATATACAATTGGCAATGCCTTTTGAAAAATCAACAGAAGTGTCAGATTCGCTAATCCAGTCGTTTAGCAACCATTATACATCAATGCTTCCGGTTTCCTGGCAGAATTATTTTCCGGTATATGAATCTTATTATGCCGGCAAAGCAGGAAGAACAGAGATCATTGCACATGGATCAGCCGTAGATCCTGAATATTATAAAGGTCAGCTTTACTATCCATATACGCCCACGCAGGGCTGTTTGTGTACCAGAGAATTATGGCAGGGTGCAGATGGAAAAAGATTAGAGAGTGATCAGCAAAAACTTGCAGATGCATTACAGGTTGCTGGCGGTGCAACCGGTTATTGTATCGTTATAGAAATAGACGACCAACAGAAACCGGTTAGTATACTTGAAATTTTACCTTATCTGAAATTTGAAAATAAATGAAGCCCGATATTCTGAACAGGCCCGATATAGAAAAATTTATAACTATTTTTTACGAAAAAGTGCAACAGGATACTGTCATTGGTTTTATTTTTAATGTGGTGGTACAAATGAATTGGGAAAAGCATATACCGTTAATCGTTGATTTTTGGGAAAGCATATTACTCGATAATCCGGTTTACAAAAAAAATGCCATGGAAGTACATTATGCTTTGAATAAAAAAGTGACATTACAAAAAGAACATTTTGAAAGATGGCTTCAGTTATTTATTGAATCAATTGATGAATTTTATGAAGGAAAAATTACTGATCTGGCCAAAACAAGGGCAAGATCAATTGCCGATGTCATGTTCTTTAAAATGAATGATGCTGGTGATAAACTATCTGTAAAATAAGTTATTCAATAAAGTAATGCAGCAAAACTGTACCGCCCGGGATGAATCGTATACAGATGTGATATCAATAAAACTTAACAACAATTTATTTTTTAAAACCCGCTTTTACTATATTTCCGGTTAGCCGGCCAAAAAAACAAACCATGAAATTATCCTGGGTATGTAAAAAATTTGAAGCCCTGACAACAGCTGAACTGTATACTATTATGCAGTTAAGAAATGAAGTATTTGTAGTTGAACAGAACTGTGTTTACCAGGATGCAGATAATAAAGACCAGCGATCCCTGCATCTTTGTGGCTGGGATGGGGAAAACCTGGTGGCTTATACCCGTATCATCCCTCCCGACATCCCCTTTAAAACTGCCCGTATTGGCCGGGTAGTTACTGCTCCAAAATACCGAAAAACAGGTGCCGGCAAACTCCTGATGGAGGCCAGTATCAGTAAAGCATACAGTGAATTCAATTGTTCGGAAATAAAGGTTAGTGCCCAGGTTTACTTAATTAAATTCTATGAATCGTTTGGTTTTATCCGGAGCACCGAAGCATATCTTGAAGACGGGATCCCTCATATAGAAATGATCTTAAAGAAATAAATCTCCGCAGGAGGCAATAACAGGATAAAATTACCGTTTTAAAAATTGTGGTTTTGAATTTTATCCGCTTTATACTTACCCGGGGTGATTTTTACAACTGCAACAAATATCCAATTATCTATAGAAAGACTAAACCTGAATTCTAATGAAACCATTTATACAAAAGTTTTTGGGAAAGAGTATGATACTCCTTCTCTTCAGTTTCACCATTCTCTCCAATTCATATTCACAGGCATTACTATTTGGCGAAAAAGTTAAATGGGAAGTAGGTTTCAATTTCGGCCCAAGTTTCTTTTTAGGCGATCTGGGTGGCAATTCGGGTAAAGGAACAAATAATTTAAAGGATATCAATTTTGAGTTTACCAAATTTATGAAGGGTGCTTTTATAACCATGTATCCGAAAAACTGGATAGGCTTAAGGGTTGCTGCTGATCTTACTTACCTGGAAGGGGATGATGCGATCATCAATACAACCGGTATTGACGAACTCTGGCGCAAACAACGAAATCTCGATTTTAAAACTAATATTTTTGAAGCATATGTTGCACTGGAAGTATTTCCAACCATGTTTCTGTATAAAAATGCAGATTATGAACCAAGACTAAGGCCCTATTTACTGGCAGGTGTTGGTATGTTCCATTTTAATCCAAAAGGTTCTCTTACAGATGGTGCCGGAAATAAAAGCTGGTACTATCTTCACCCATTACGTTTAGAAGGACAGGGCATGCCGGAATACCCCTACAGTAAACCCTATAAATTAACACAACTGAATATTCCTTATGGAGGCGGTATAAAATATTTTGCTTCAGACAGGATCACTGCGAGTATAGAGATGCTGTACAGAAAAACTTTTACTGATTATATTGATGACGTAAGTAAAAATTATATTGACCCTGCCAATTATACAAAATATCTATCATCACAGGAGGCATCATTAGCATATAAATTATCCGATAAAGCCAAAGGCATTATTTTCCCGGGTATGACAAGGTACCCTGCCGGTACCCAAAGAGGTGATAACAAAGATGCCGATACCTATATTTCGCTGGTAGCGAAAGTTGGAATTCGCTTAGGTCCGATATATGAAAGCGCATTCGCAAGAAGTGCTGCAAGACAAACGAGGTGCCCGGCTGTTTATTAAACCCTAAATAAAATAAATGTTATGAGTAATAATTTTCAACTAAACCCAAAAACATACAAGGCGGCAGTAATTTTTACAACTTGTCTGCTACTGGTAATACAATTATTCAAGTAAAATAATATACATTTTTAAGTGTATTGTGATACAATAGAAGTTTAACCCCCATGGATAGCTATAGATATTTTAATATCTGAAGATTACCCCTGAAACCACAATTTTAAAATTTCATTGATATCTCTTACGCTTTTGTAAATTAAAATCCATGTTTATGAGACATGGATTTTTTTTATTTTAATTCGGCCTTTAAATAAGTTCCGGTAAAACTTTCTTTTACTTTAATTAAATCTTCAGGCACCCCTTCAAATAAAACCAATCCGCCACCATCACCTCCTTCGGGGCCAATATCAATAATGTGATCAGCAACTTTTATAACATCCATATTATGCTCAATAACCAGCACGGTATTACCCCGGTCAACCAATTTATTAATCACTTCCAGTAAATGCTGAATATCCTGAAAGTGCAGCCCGGTAGTAGGCTCATCCAGGATATAAAAGGTTTTACCCGTATCTTTTTTCCCCAACTCGGTAGAAAGTTTTACACGCTGGGCTTCACCTCCGCTAAGCGTTACAGCACTTTGTCCAAGAGTAATATATCCCAGGCCAACATCCTGCAAAACTTTTATTTTTCGGTAGATATAGGGTACGGCCTGGAAAAATTCGACTGCTTCATCAACGGTCATATCCAGTACATCACTTATTGATTTTCCTTTGTAACGAATTTCCAATGTTTCCCTGTTGTAGCGTTTGCCATTGCATTTTTCACAGTGTACATGTACATCAGGTAAAAAATTCATTTCAATGACCCGCATGCCACCACCTTCACAAACATCGCACCTGCCACTTTTTACATTGAAAGAAAACCGACCGGCCTTATAACCCCTGATTTTAGCTTCGGGTACTAATGCAAATAAAGTTCTGATATCTGTAAAAAAACCGCAGTAAGTTGCCGGGTTGCTCCTTGGTGTTCTGCCAATCGGGCTCTGGTCAATCTCTATTACTTTATCAATCTGTTCCAATCCTTTAATTGATTTATACTCCAAAGGATTTGCTTTTGAGTTATAACAAAACTTACTAAGTAAAGGATATAGTGTTTCATTTACCAGCGTAGACTTACCGCTTCCGCTTACCCCGGTAACCAGTATTAATTTACCCAATGGAAATCTCACCTGTACATCTCTTAAATTATTCCCCTTCACGCCAGTTAACTCAATAAATTTTCCATTACCCTTTCTGCGTTCTTTTGGTACTGCAATGCTTTTTGTTCCCAATAAATATTGAGCTGTTTCAGAATTCGAATCTAAAATTGTTTTTGGTGTTCCAATGGCAACAATTTCGCCACCATGTTTGCCTGCCCTGGGACCAATATCAACTAAGTAATCAGATGCAAGCATGATATCCTTATCATGTTCAACTACTAAAATACTGTTACCAATATCTCTTAAATTTTGCAATGCGGCAATCAATCGCTGGTTATCCCGCTGATGCAATCCTATACTTGGCTCATCTAAAATATAAGTAATGCCCTGTAACTGAGAACCGATTTGAGTGGCTAATCTTATACGCTGCGACTCTCCACCACTAAGGCTTTTAGAAGGGCGGTTTAAAGAAAGATAAGTAAGGCCAACATCCAGTAAAAACTGAAGCCGTTCTCTTATTTCTTTTAAAACATCTTTGGCAATGATATTTTGTTTATCACTCATCCGCAATTCAAGTCCATCAAACCAGGCAGCCAGGTTATCTAAATTTAAACTACACAGCTCGGCAATATTTCTTTTATCAATTTTAAACCAAAGACTTTCTTTTTTTAATCTTGCGCCATTACATGAAGTGCAGAGTGCCAGCTCCATATATTTTTCAACCCAACTCCGAAGCATTTCAGAACTCTGGGAAGAACTGAACCATCGCTTAAGCATCGGAATAATTCCTTCGTAACTACCTGTATAAACTTCGGGAACAGATTCATCACTCATATCCAGTTCCAGATCCGGATTTATACTTTGATCTCCATATAAAAGTAAATCAAGCTGTGGCTTTGGCAAATCCTTTATTGGTTTGTCTAAGTTTATTTTATATTTTTTAGCAAAAACAACAACCTGATGAAAAACACTGGCATCTCTTTCTTCGCCTAAAGGGACTATCCCGCCATCAGTTACACTTATTGATGTATCGGGTAAAACCGTTTCCATATCAATAGTAAAAACATTTCCCAAGCCCCTGCAGGTAGGGCAAGCACCATAGGGTGAGTTAAAAGAAAATGCATTGGGTGAAGGTTCTTCATAACTGATACCCGTTTCATTACACATCAGCTGCTTGCTGTACATGACCTCCCCAACTCCAAACCCCCCGCCCCCCAAGGGAGGATCCGGAGAGTCTGCTGAATTTGAAGATTTCATTTTTACATCAGAGTCTTGCTTTTCTCCCCCTTTGGGGGCCGGGGCCACAAACATCAGGTCCTTACCCAACTGCAAGGTTTTTTGTACACTCTGGCTTAACCTGAACCTCATTTCATCAGTAACGGCTAACCTGTCAACCACCAGTTCAATATCATGAATTTTATAACGGTCAATCTGCATCCTCGGTTTCAGATCCATCACTTCGCCATCAACCCTTACTTTTAAATACCCTTTCTTTCGGATGTCTTCAAACAGTTCCCGGTAATGCCCTTTTCTTCCTCTAACCAATGGCGCCAGTAACGTAATTTTTTTATCTTCAAATTTTTCAAAGATGTTGCTCACTATCTCTTCTTCACTGAACTTTACCATTTTTTTTCCGGTGTTGTAACTATAAGCCTCTCCCACCCTTGCATACAGCAAACGCAGAAAATCATAGATTTCAGTAACCGTACCCACTGTGCTCCTGGGATTTTTATTGGTAGTTTTTTGTTCGATTGAAATTACCGGAGAAAGTCCGGTTATTTTATCAACATCAGGCCTTTCCATATCCCCAACAAACTGCCGGGCATAGGCACTAAAGCTTTCCATATAACGACGTTGCCCTTCATTATAAATGGTATCAAATGCCAATGATGACTTTCCACTGCCACTTACACCGGTAAAAACCACCAACTTATTTTTGGGAATTTTAATATCAATATTCTTAAGGTTGTGTTCCCTTGCTCCAAATACCTCTATAAAATCTTTATGAATTATATCTTCTGAAGAAGCTTTTTTTACTTTCGCCATTTGTACATACTTATACCAAAGATACAAACAATATGAAAGATGATTTGTTGAGGGAAACTTTGTTTTATAAATTTGTACTTCAAATTTATATATGCTGTTTAATTTATTTGGAAAGAAAGATGAAACTTCTGAAAACCATGTTTTCATTGACAGGGCTTATGTGACCACTGCTGCTAAAATGAGCGCCTGTGCTGAATTAGCAAAGAAAGAGCCAAACCATGTATTCATTTGTTGGTTTGCCGATACGGCGGTTACATTTAAAGCATTTTTCGGGCAACAGGGACTGGATGAAAACCGAATCACCGAAGCCCATTTTCTGCATGGCGCAAAGCTTGAAAATAAGACCCCTGTATTTGTTGAACATTATCCGCTGCATACAAAAGAATCAGAATTAATTAAAAACTGGGGCTGTACAAATATACTTGTTTATAGTGCTATGGATGAACCATTATTTAAACATTTTGGCAGCGAAAAACTTGTACCGCTCATGAAAATGCTGGGTATGAAGGAAGATGAAGTAATTGAGCATAGCATGGTCTCAAAATCCATCATTAAGGGCCAGGAAAAAATTGCCCAACAGGTTACCCTGGAGCAATCTGCTGCCTCGCAGGAGGAATGGATGCGAAAAAATATAAAATAATTTTTTGCTCTGAAACCCTTTACTGTAAATGGTTTTAAGTTTTTCGTAAAATATTGTGCAATTTTTATTTGGAAATCTAAAACTTTCCCCAATATCTTTGTATAAGTTCTTTAATATCACTTATCAAGAAAGGCAGAGGGTAATGGCCCGATGAAGCCTTGACAACCTATTCCGGATTTATTCGGAAAAAGGTGCCAATTCCATCTCGTTAAAAGCGGGACAGATAAGTCAGATCCAAAGCTTAATAAAATACTTCAACATATTTAAAGCTCATCTGATTTACCGGATGAGCTTTTTTATTGAATTGCCTCGGGCTTAAGCCCGTGGCAATTCATAGTCTCACCCCGGTAAGGTTGCTCACTTGTTAAGTGATTAAACAGAAACTGTTTAACACTATTTAATTAAAAATTAAAAAAAAAACAATGAGCAACGCAACAGAACTGATCCACAGCATTCCGGTAGATCCATTAACCGGAGCAATCAGTGTTCCTATTTATCAAACCAGTACCTACGTACAGGATGCACCGGGTGTAAACAAAGGTTATGATTATGCCCGAAGCAATAACCCTACCCGGGGCACATTAGAAACTATCATTGCACAACTGGAAAAAGGAACCATTGGTATAGCCTTTGGCAGCGGACTTGCAGCCATTGATGCCGTCGTTAAATTATTAAAATCCGGTGACGAAATTCTGGCCGTCGATGATATTTATGGCGGTGCATTCCGTCTCTTTACACATATTTATGAAAAGTTTGGCATCACGGTAAACTATGTTGATACTACTGATGCAGCGAATGTTTTTAATGCCATCACGCCCCGCACAAAACTGATCTGGCTGGAAACACCAACCAATCCAACTTTAAAAGTAAGCGATATTGAAGCCATAGCAAAAATCGCCAAAGCCAATGCCTGTTTACTTTGTGTGGATAATACTTTTGCATCACCCGCCTTACAACAGCCTCTCACGCTGGGAGCTGATCTTGTAATTCACAGTGCCACAAAATATTTAGGTGGTCACAGCGATTTAATTGCCGGCCTCGTCGTTGCCAAAGAAAAAGAGTTGGGCGAAAAAATTAAATTCATACAAAATGCAAGCGGTGCAATACTTGCTCCGTTTGATAGCTGGCTGGTTATCCGTGGTATTGAAACCCTGCACCTGCGGGTGCAACAACATTGCCGCAATGCACAGGTGGTTGCTGAATACCTGGAAACAAATCCCGAAGTTGACAAAGTTTTTTATCCCGGATTAAAAACACATCTTAATCACGACATTGCAAAAAAACAAAGCAAAGGATTTGGCGGTATTGTTTCCTTCACCTTAAAAAATGATACAGAAGAAGCTGCTACTGCATTTGTTACCAGCACTACCTATTTTAAACTTGCCGAAAGTTTAGGTGGTGTAAAAAGCCTGCTTTGTCACCCGGCGCAAATGACACACAAAAGTATTCCTGCAGAAAAGAGAAGGGCTGCAGGTGTTGCTGACAGTCTTATCCGGCTCAGTGTTGGACTGGAAGAAGCAGAAGATTTAATAGCTGATCTGGAACAGGCTTTTACAAAAAGTATTTCAACAGTACCTTTTAAGGAAGGAGCATTAACAATTAATTAAACTATTTTTTTGGTAAGTATGTATAAGATGAATTAATATTGAAGTATATATTAAATGAACAAAACAGAAACGATACAAATTCAAAATTCCCGGGCAGTAAAATCTGCTATCTGTTGTTTCTATTGTATGCCGTAAGGCAACATACACTACATATCATCCTGCAAAGGCTTCCCAACATTTCGTTTTAGTTTAAAACAAAATAACTGATTCTATTTATTAACAATCAAATATATTTTTATGAGCACATTACGTTTTGAAACATTACAATTACATGCCGGACAACAGATTGATCCGACCACCAATTCAAGGGCGGTACCCATTTATCAAACTACATCTTATGGATTTAACAACAGCGATCATGCTGCCAATCTGTTTGGATTAAAAGAGTTTGGAAATATTTATACCCGTATTATGAATCCAACTTCGGATGTATTTGAAAAGCGCATTGCAGCACTGGAAGGCGGTGTTGCTGCATTGGCCACATCATCCGGACAGGCAGCACAATTTCTGGCTCTGAATAATATTTTACAGGCTGGCGATAATTTCATAAGCACTTCTTTTTTATACGGGGGCACACATAACCAGTTTAAAGTTGCATTTAAGAGGCTGGGTATTGAAGTACGTTTTGCAAATGGTGATGATGTGGAAACTTTTGTACCTTTGATAGACAAAAATACCAAAGCCATTTACCTTGAAACAATTGGTAACCCACGTTTAAATATCCCTGACTTTGTAAAGTTTGCTGATCTGGCAAAAGAATATGATCTGCCGCTTATAGTTGATAACACTTTTGGAGCAGGAGGTTATCTTTTCCGTCCGCTGGAACATGGTGCAAATATTGTTGTTGAATCTGCCACTAAATGGATTGGCGGACATGGTACAACCATTGGAGGTGTTATTGTTGACGGAGGTAATTATAATTGGGGCAATGGTAAATTCCCGCAATTTACAGAGCCAAGTGAAGGCTATCATGGTCTAAAATTCTGGGATGTTTTTGGAGAAGGTAATCCATTAGGACTTCCCAATATTGCATTTATCATCAGGGCAAGGGTGGAAGGATTACGGGATTTCGGTTCCAGTCAAAGTCCATTCAATTCATTTTTATTATTACAGGGCTTAGAAACTTTATCATTAAGGGTGCAACGCCATGTTGATAATGCATTGGCCTTAGCTGAGTGGCTGCAAGAACATCCTCAGGTTGATTTTGTTATTTACCCAGGATTGAAAAGCAGTACTTATCATACGCTTGCAAAACAATATCTCACAAATGGTTTTGGCGGCGTATTAAATTTTGGTGTAAAAGGAGGCAAAGAAAATGCCAGCAAATTTATTAACAGCCTGGACCTTGTTAGTCATTTAGCCAATGTTGGTGATGCTAAAACATTAGCTATACATCCTGCTTCTACAACGCATGAACAATTAAGTTCAGCAGAGCAGGAAGCGGCAGGTGTAGCACCAAACCAGGTCAGGATCAGTGTAGGTATTGAACATATTGAAGATATTAAAGCCGATTTTGAACAGGCATTTGTAAAAGTTTTTTCAGCTGAACTTGTAGCATAAAGATCATGTTGAAAATATTCAAATATAATAATACATTCCTTCTGGAGTCGGGTAGATCCTTACCCGGCTTCCATTTGGCTTATACAACACTTGGTGAACTGAACGAATCAAAAGACAATGCAGTTTGGGTTTTTCATGCATTGACTGCAAACAGTGATGCTTCTGAGTGGTGGCCAGGATTAATCGGTGATGGCCAATTATTTAATCCTGATGAACATTTTATTATTTGTGTAAACATGCCGGGCAGTTGTTATGGCAGTATCAGCCCGCTCGATAATACGGAATTCTATCACAACTTCCCGTTCTTCACACTTAAGGACATGGTTGCTGCTTATCAAAAGCTGAAAAGCTTTTTAAGAATTGATAAGATCCATACCGGTATCGGAGGTTCAATGGGTGGGCAACAATTGCTGGAATGGGCCGTAACTGAACCGGATCTTTTTGAATATATCATTCCAATTGCAACCAATGCTGTTCACTCGCCATGGGCAATTGCATTTAATGCATCGCAGCGAATATGTATTGAAACAGATGAAACATGGATAGAAAAAAATGAATATGCCGGAATTAAAGGAATGAAAGCTGCCAGGAGCATAGCGCTTTTGTCATATCGCAATTATGAAACTTACCAGGCAGCTCAATCTGAAGATGACCCTATGGTTTTCCAGGATTTTAAAAGCGAATCATACCAGCGTTACCAGGGAGAAAAACTGGCAAGGCGTTTTAGTGCATTCAGTTATTATTTTTTGAGTAAAAGTATGGATTCGCATAATATTGGCCGGGGCAGAAGATCAATACCATTTGCTTTAAAAAATATAAGGGCCAAAACGTTGGTTATTGGAATAAGTTCGGATATACTTTTCCCATGTATGGAACAGGAATTTTTAGCGGAGCATATACCCGGAGCTGAATTAAATATCATTCATTCAAATTACGGGCATGATGGATTCCTTTTAGAGTTTTCACAGATAGAAAATGTCATCATCAACTTTCTTAAAAAGTACAGTAGTAAAAACAATGCTGCTGTAATAAACAGATAATTATGTCAACTAGTAAACCATTAAATATCGGGCTCTTTGGATTTGGTGTAGTAGGCAAAGGCCTCTATGATGTTTTGAACAGCACACCTACCTTACAGGCAACAATTAAAAAAATAGTAATTAAAAATGCTGATAAAAAAAGAAGTATAGCATCAGAAAATTTTACAACTGATGCATCAGTAATTCTTAACGATGAAAACATTAATGTAGTTGTTGAACTGATTGACGATGCAGATGCCGCCTTTGAAATTGTAAAAACAGCCTTGCAAAAAGGGAAGGCGGTGGTTAGTGCCAATAAAAAAATGATCGCTGAACATTTTGAAGAGCTTTTACAATTACAGCATGAAAACAAAACAGCACTTTTATATGAAGCAGCCTGCTGTGCCAGTATGCCCATCGTTCGTAACCTGGAAGAATATTACGATAATGATCTTTTAAAATCTATACGGGGAATTATAAACGGTTCCACCAATTTTATCCTGACCAAAATACTGGAAGAACAACTTGAATTTAAAGCAGCTTTATCATTAGCGCAGCAGCTGGGTTTTGCCGAAAGCAATCCCAAACTGGATATTGGCGGATTTGATGCCGCCAATAAACTGAGTATCTTACTGGCACACTCATTTGGTGTAATTGCAAAACCAACAGGTTTTATTTTTAACGGAATTGAAAACATTTCTTTACCGGATGCCATTTTAGCTAAAGAAAAAAAGCAAACCATTAAATTGGTAGCCACAGCAAAGAAATTAGAGAATGGAAAGCTCGCTGCTTTTGTTTTACCGCAGTTTGTAACGCATAATGATAACCTGTATCATGTACAAAATGAATTTAATGCCCTTACAACCGAAAGCACTTTTGCTGATGAGCATTTTTTTAAAGGCAAAGGTGCCGGTGCTTTTCCTACTGCTTCTGCAGTACTTAGTGATATTTCAGCACTTGGTTACAATTACAGATACGAATATAAAAAGATCTATCATCAAACTGATACAGCATTAAGCAATGATTATTATTTAAAAGTTTTTCTCAGCACCGATGATTTAAATAAAATAAATAAAGATGAGTTTGAATGGATTGAAGAATGGCACAATGAATTTAAATACAGCTGGCTTATTGCCGTAATTCATGCTGAAAAATTATTCGCAACAGATTGGTGGAAACAGGAAGGGGTATCATTAATACTTTGTCCGGAAGCAATCATTGAAACAGTGGAATATAAAAAGATAAGTAAGCGCAGCCTGGAACTGGCAGGGGTGCTGTAAAAAATAAGGGCATAAAAAAAGCATCAAGTTTGTCTCTTACTTCATAATTGCTTACTTCGTAATCTTACTAACCCGATGCTTCCGCTTAATTGGTTCCCATCAACTGAAAGACTTTCATCTTTTTATGGACTTCCATCTTTTGATTGACCTTAACCTCTTATTTGGACAATAAAAGTACATTTTATAATAACTCTTTTCCAAATTTCAGAGTGCCTTGTTTTGCACCTGTTTAGCACATATTTATGCACATTAATGGTCATTCAGGGGCAACCCTCTTTTCTGAAACTCTTTCCAGTTTAGGTATTCCGGCGCAACACGTTGCACTTCCATAGTTATACAATCATTAACTGGACAAACAAGCTGACATAAATTACAGCCTACACATTCTTCTTCTTTAATTGTGTAATTGTTGTAAGGCTTGCCATATTCCAGATTGATGGATTGATGTGATGCATCTTCACAGGCGATATAACAAAGGCCGCAGTGAATACATTTATCCTGGTTTATTTTGGCGATGTGATGATAATTGATATCGAGGTCTTCCCAATGCGTAATTTTTTCAACTGACTTACCGATAAAATCATCCGGCGTTTTAAATCCTTTTTCATCCATCCAGTTATTCAATCCTTCACACATGTCTTCAATAATTCTGAATCCATGATTCATAGCTGCGGTACATACCTGCACATTACTTGCTCCCAATAACATAAACTCAACTGCATCTCTCCATGTACTAACCCCGCCAATACCCGAAACGGGGACTTTTGATGTTGTTGCATCCTGTGCAATGGTGGTTAACATTTTTAATGCAATGGGTTTTACTGCCGGGCCGCAATAACCGCCAAACACCGACTTACCGGCCACATATGGATTTGGAACCAATGTATCCAGGTCAATTCCGGTTACTGATTGAATGGTATTAATTAAAGACAAGGCATTGGTACCTGCTTCCACACAGGCTTTACCTGTTGGTACCGGAGAATGTACATTGGGTGTTAGTTTTGTTATTACCGGAATATGTGCAGCTTCCATCACCCATTCTACCACCATCCTTGCAATTTCGGGATCCTGGCCAACAGCAGCACCCATGCCTCTTTCCGTCATGCCGTGCGGACAACCAAAATTCAATTCCAGTCCATGGGCTCCGGTATCTTCTACTTTTTTTATCAACTCATGCCAGCTATTTTTATCATTATCTGCCATCAGTGAAACGATCATCGCCCGGTCGGGAAAAAGTTTAAGGCATTCACTGATCTCTTTCAGGTTCAAATGAAGCGGACGGTCACTGATCAACTCGATGTTATTAAAGCCCATCATTTTATGTCCGCCGAAATTTACAGCCGAATATCTTGAGGAAACATTTTTTACCTGACTGCCCAAAGTTTTCCAAACCACACCACCCCAGCCTGCTTCAAAAGCACGAAGTACATTTAATTTTTTATCGGTAGGCGGTGCACTCGCCAGCCAAAATGGGTTGGGGGATTTTATGCCGAGGAAGTTTGAAGAGATGTTTGCCATAATTATTTTTTTTACCACAAAGTCACTAAGTTCACTAAGTAACACAAAGTCTTAGTGTTCCTTTGTGTCTTCGTGTCTTAGTGGTTTATTTTTTACTTAGAAAACTTATAATAGCTTTTGCTCCATCCTTACCCGCCTGCACAGCATCTACTACCTCTTTACCACCATTCACAGCATCACCTCCTGCAAATACAGTTTTGATATTCGTTGCACAACTTTTATCAATAACCAACTTCCCGTTCTTGTTTTCGAGTTTGTATTTTTTTATTATTTTTTCAAAAGGAACCTGTCCTGCTGCTTTGATCACCATATCAACATTCAGAGAAAAAGTTTCGCCCGTGTCAACAGGAGAGCGGCGGCCTGACGCATCCGGTTCACCTAATTTCATCACACTGCAAACAAGCTGTTTTACTTTTCCATTGGTTCCTTTTATCTTTTTTGGTGCTGCCAGCCAGATAATTTCACATCCATCCAGTTTGGCAATATTCAGTTCAACATCGGTACAGGGTTTTTCAGCTTCTGTTCTTCTATAGACCAATGTAACTTCCTTAGCACCTAATCTTTTGGCTTGTGTGGCTGCATCAATTGCGGTCATACCCATTCCGATCACTGCTACTTTATCACCTACAGGTACTGTCGGATAACCCTTGTCCCGGATATCATAGATAAACCGGATGGCATCTGTTACGCCTTCTAACTTTTCACCGGGAATATTTAATTGTCTTGCAACACCTACTCCAATTCCCAGGTAAACAGCATCAAAGTTTCTTTTCAATTCAGCCAAAGAAATATTTTTTCCCAGTTCCTGGTTATACTTTATTTCAATACCACCAATACCTAAAATATAATTCACTTCCGCTTCGCAAAATTGGGGTGTTACTTTATAAGCAGCAATTCCGTAGGTCATTAATCCGCCGCCTTTGCTTTCTTTTTCAAAAATGGTTACATCTATGCCTTCTCTTGATAAAACATGGGCGCAACTCAGGCCTGCCGGGCCCGCACCAACAATGGCTACTTTTTTGCCGTTAGATTCTTTACGTTTAAAAAGCTGCCAGTTTGCAGCCATTGCCTTTTCTGTTGAATAGCGTTGCAGTTTTGCAATGGAGATCGGTTCTTCCTCCATGAAATTATAAACACAGGCACCTTCGCATAATTTTTCAACTGGGCAAACCTTGCTGCATCCTGCACCCATAATGTTACTTACAAAAATGGTATGTGCCGATCCTTTGATATTTTCAGTAGTGATCTGTCTGATGAATTTAGGCACGTCAATTCCTGTTGGGCAACTTTTCATACAGGGTGCGTCGTAACAAAACAAACAGCGGTTAGCTTCTACCAATGCAGCATCTTTTGTTTCAAACGGCGGATGAATATCGCTGAAATTTTCGGCGTATTGTTCTTTGGATAGTTTGTTATTTGCTATTGCCATGTTTTTTGGCCCCCTCTATCTCCCCCGAAGGGGGAGGAAATGAAGAAGATTATGTTTTATTTTTTGCTTAAATAAAAGTTCAATATAATTACCACTGTAAAAGAGTGCGACGCCAATGAAGCTTAATAGTAATTCTTAGCCGGGCTCATAAAGCAAACCACAATCTTCGCTTCCATCTCCTACTTGTCCTCCCCCTTCGGGGGAGATAGAGGGGGTTATAGCTCTGTCAGTTTTCCATAAGTCTCCGGTCTTCTGTCCCTGAAAAATTGCCAAACACTTCTTACTTCTTCAATCATATCCAGGTCAAATTCTGCAACAAGCAATTCATCTTTGTCCTCGCTGGCCTGAGCAAAAATCTGTCCCCGTGGATCAACAAAATAACTGCTGCCATAAAACTTACCCAGGTTCCATGGTTCTTTCAACTCGTCGTAGGTGATGCCAAGATTGTGTGCGTTGCGCATGTGAAGCGCGATGCCGTCGGCCTTCGCTGCCATTAGCGTCGCAAGGGTCACCAGCTCCCGCTCGCGCAGGCTCAAGCCCGGCCGCGCCCAGATCTCGCCGAACAGAACGTCCGTGGTGAATGCCCACAAGTCGTCGTCGAGCTCCTTGACTGCGGAATTTTCACCCCAGCCCATTTGTTTGTAGATTTCAAGGCCCCGTTGTCTGCGGCTTTTCGCGTCCGGCGTCACTGTATCCTCCATTAATTGATATTTCGGGAATTCATGGCCAAGCGTGATTATTCCGGACGAAGTCCAGTCGTCTTTACAACCTGGGCCCACTTCGTGATCTCCGCGTGCAAGTACTTCGCGAGATACTCCGGCGTGCTTCCGACCGGATCGACGCCGATTGCAGCGAACCGCTGCTTTACCTCGGCGCTCTGCACCGCGCGCACCACATCCA
>JANOFR010000049.1:0-60300 GCA_031413755.1 Chitinophagaceae bacterium | reverse complement strand
GTAAAGTACGGATATGATACCTTATTGGATCCTGCCGGTAAAAGATTGCCCCGCAATGTTATTCATAAAATTTTATTGGTTAGGGCACTGGCTGGTCAGCCCCGCCTGTTGCTGCTGGAAGAACCATGGCAGCAAAGAGATAACGCTTACCGGAAACAGATCATTCAATTACTCAGCAAAATTGAAAACACCACGCTGGTGGTGGTAAGCAATGATGAAGAATTTGCAGGCCTGTGTGATAAAGTTATCATCATTGATGATGGAAAAATTGAAACCCAATCCAACATCAATTCTAAATCAAATTAAAATGGACAACAATAAGATAAAATCATACTCACATATTTATCAGTATAACAAAAACAGTAAAGTAAAAGGGTGGTTCTTCATTTGTATACTGGTATTCTTCATTTTTTTGTTTCTGCCCTGGACCCAAAACATCCGGGCAAAAGGAACAATTACCACTTTGTACCAGGATCAGCGCCCTCAACAGGTGAACACCATTATCGGTGGCAGGGTAATGAAATGGCATGTTAAGGAAGGCGATTATGTAAAGGCAGGAGACACATTGGTGCAACTGACAGAAGTAAAGACTGATTATTTGGATCCAAATCTTTTGCAACGCACCAAAGAACAGTTGGCCGGAAAGGAATTATCTGTTGAATACTATAAAAATAAAGTGGACGTTGCTGATCAGCAGATCGGGGCCATTAATTCGGGCCTTCAGTTAAAACTGAACCAGCTCCTGAATAAACTGAACCAGTTGCAATTAAAAGTACAGGCAGACAGTGCTGAAACTGCTGCTGCCAACAATGATTTCAACATCGGCAACAAACAATATATACGGCAGAAAGCCATGTACGACAGCGGACTGGTTTCCTTAACACAGTTGGAGATCCGCAATCAGCAATTTCAAAATGCAATGGCAAAGAAAATAATGGCAGACAATAAACTGGCGAACAGTAAACAGGATCTGACCATTACCCGGATTGAGATGAGTGCTTTACAACAGGAAAATGTTGAAAAAGTAAGTAAGGCAAAAGGTGACCAGTTTCAATCGCTCACACAAATTGCAAGTGGCCAGACTGATATTGCCAAACTTCAAAATCAATATGCCAGCTATACTATCCGTAATGGTATGTATTATATTATGGCATCTCAAAGCGGACAGATCGTAAAAGCGCAAAAAGCCGGTATTGGTGAATTTGTAAAGGATGGTGAGATGATCGCTGAAATTGTACCCGATAAAATTCAGTATGCTGTTGAGATGTATGTGCAGCCGCTTGACCTGCCCTTGATTGCACCCAGACAAAAAGTACGGTTTTTATTTGATGGTTTTCCGGCTATAGTTTTTAGTGGTTGGCCTAAAGCATCATCAGGCACTTTTGGCGGAGAGATCGTAGCCGTAGAAAGTAATGTAAGTGCGAATGGTAAATTCAGGGTGATTGTACAGGAAGATGCAAAAGATAAACCATGGCCAAAAGAATTAAAGATCGGTGCAGGAGCTCAGGGAATCACTTTATTGAATAATGTGCCGGTATGGTTTGAACTCTGGCGAAATATCAATGGCTTTCCGCCGGATTATTATAAAAAAGAAGACCTGAAAACAACTGAAAAAAATGAAACTATTAAATAATATTATATCATTTGCTTTATTAATAGTAGTTATTCCTGCAACGGCTCAGGAAAGAAAGCAGCAATCGGATTCCTTATTGACTTTATCGTCTAAACAGTTAATAGAAATCGTAAAGCAATACCATCCCGTTGCAAAGCAGGCTGATATTTTTATTGAAAAGGCAAAAGCTGATGTTACTATTGCCAGGGGAATGTTTGACCCTGTTTTAGCAAACGAAATGGCTGAAAAAACCTTTGACGGAACTGATTATTATTATTATAACCGTCCTGAACTTTTGATACCTACCTGGTTTGGTGTGGAAGTAACAGCAGGATTGGAATACCTGTCGGGTAACCGTACTGATCCCGAAGAAACAAAAGGAAAAACCAGTTATGTAGGGATTAGTGTTCCACTGGCAAAGAACCTGTTAATGGATAAAAGAAGGGCTGCATTACAATCAGCAAAAATATTCCGGGAAGCTTCTGCTGTTGAAAAAAGAAATATACTGAATAACCTGTTGCTGGATGCCATGAAAACATTCTGGACATGGGTACTGCAATACCAGGTTTATAAAATTATAAGTGATGCCGTTGTAATAAATGAAAAAAGGGTGGAGCTTGTTAAAACTGCATACCGTCTGGGCGACAGGCCCGCTATTGATACGGCTGAAGCGCTGGTACAATTACAAAGTTTTGAATTGCAAAAAATCCAGGCCTGGATTGAGTTTCAGAATTCAACATTGGAGCTTTCGGTGTTTCTCTGGACACCGGATACCCAACCTTATACACTGGCAGCCAATATTTTTCCGGGTGAAGACCTGCTGACTTTAAATATTGCAGATGCTGTTTTGCCTGAATTGAATACTTTATTGACGGCCGCCATAAAAAATCACCCGGAGCTGCTGATGTATAATTATAAACTCAACGTTTTGGGCATTGAAAAGAAATTGAAATTTCAGGATCTGTTGCCAACTGTAAATTTTCGTTACAACCAATTAGGTAAAGGGTATGAAATTTTAAAAACGGCCACCACCGGCCCGTTGTTTCAAAATAACTTTCAATATGGGTTATCTATGGGAATTCCATTACGTTTATCGCAAGGCAGAGGGGAGTACAGGAAGACAAAATTAAAAATAACTGAAATACAATTACAGCAAGGCCAAAAGCAGCAAGAGGTTGAAAACAAGGTCAGAATTTATTTTAATGAATTGCTGGCATTTAAAAACCAGGTTGCACTGCAGGAAAAAGCCTATAAAAACTACCAGGTTTTACAACGGGGTGAAGAGGTCCGTTTCCAGGCCGGAGAAAGTTCTTTGTTTTTGATCAATGCCAGGGAAAATAAAGCACTGGAGGCTTTGCAAAAATTGCAGGAACTAAAGACAAAATATTTTAAAGCAGAAAATAACCTGCTTTGGTCCGCCGGTTTATTAAATCAATAATTATTTTTAAAAATTAAAATTTAAAAAAATGAAATGTCCAAATTGCGAAGAAGTTTTAGTTATGTCGGAAAGACAAGGTATCGAGATCGACTATTGCCCTAAATGCCGTGGTGTTTGGTTAGACAGGGGTGAACTTGATAAGATAATTGAAAAGTCAGTTTCAGTTGAATCATCGCCTAACAGTAATCAACAAATTCCGGGGAAAGAAAAACAGGATGACCATTTTAACCATAGCGGTTCGTCATTTGACCGAAATAAAGATTATAACAAAAACTACAACAAAAGAAAAGGGAATTTTTTAAGTGATCTTTTTGATTAAGCAGTATTTACAATATGAACTACTTTTTCATATTAATATGAAAGGTTACATAGTTTTTAAATCACTATAACCCCATCGCCTTATAGATAGCTTCCTGTATATTGGTACGCACATTCATCCTGAGCAGCTTTGTGTTTTCTCCACCCTCCGGATTAACCCGGTTGCTTAAAAAGATAAATACAAGATTATAGGTTGGGTCGGCCCATACGCATGTGCCGGTATAACCTGTATGCCCGAATGTACGTGCTGATGCTGTTAAGCAGGGATAAGGATCAGGGCGGATGGCATTGTCTTTTTCAGGTTTATCAAAACCATAACCACGCCTGCTTATATTGCTTTGATATCCAGTAAACAGATCAATGGTTTTTTTTTGTAACAATCTTTTCCCGTTTAAGGTGCCGCCATTTAAAAGCATTTGCATGATAACAGCCAGATCATATGCATTACTGAAAAGCCCGGCATGCCCGGCCACGCCACCAAACATGGCAGCTCCGGGGTCATGCACATCGCCACGTAATAATTGTAAGCGGAATTGTTTTTCCTTTTCTGTTGGTGCGATCCTGTTTAAGGGGTATTGCTCCCGGGGTTTAAATCCCGACGTTGTTAAACCCATCGGCCTGTAAAATTCTTTTTTTACATATTCATCCAATGGTAAGCCACTTATGGCTTCTACTACTTTGCCTAAAAAAATAAAATCATTATCGCTGTACACATATCTATCTGCCCGGCCAAGGGGGCTTTGTAAGATGCGTTTATATAAAGTGTCACGCCAGTCGTTACGCATAAAAAGATCTGTTGCAACACGTATGTTGAACACATCGTTTTGCTTTGCCGAAAAATATTCAGGATAAGGAACACCATTGGCATCAATGGTTTCTTTATAAAACGGGATATAAGAAACCAGCCCTGCCTGGTGCAATAAAATATTTTCTATTGTTAAATTTTCTTTGTTGCTTCCTTTAACCCAGGGCAGGTAATCACCAAGTTTTTTTTTCAGATCAAGTTTTCCGTCATCAACTAATTTCATTACCGAAATGGTAGTGGCGCAAACTTTGGTAACAGAAGCCATATCATAAATGGATTCTTTATTTACGGGCTCAACTTTATCATAAGAGAAATTGCCATAGGTTTTATAGTAAGCGATCTTACCATCTTTTGCCACTAACACCACTGCGCCGGGTGTTGCGCCTTTTGCAATGGCATCTTCTGCAATAGAATCAATGACGGTAAGTTTTTCAGCATCTATTGAACCTTTATATATTTTGGCTGGATGTATTGCATTAAATGTAATTCCTGTCCCGAATTTAAATGCCTCACAAACTGTAACCGGCACTTTTCCTTTAGCAGCAATTTTGCCCTGTAACAGGTCAATTGCTGTGTTTTGAATAATATCATCATCTTCATAACAGGCAATTAAATTTTTTGCACCACACCAGTTTTTAATGGCATAAGGATTTCCAAATACAAAGGTGGCTGC
The DNA here is from genome assembly GCA_031413755.1 of Chitinophagaceae bacterium. Classification (GTDB taxonomy): domain Bacteria; phylum Bacteroidota; class Bacteroidia; order Chitinophagales; family Chitinophagaceae; genus Ferruginibacter. The sequence continues at coordinate 55,454 of JANOFR010000049.1, read as the reverse complement.
ATTTGTTTTTTGTTGTAATTGTGTTACCAGGTCAACTGCATGTTTACTGATACCGAAATTATTGGCAGGTGTACGGTTGTAAGCATGAATGCCGATGATCACTTTTTTATATTGCTTTTTTATTGAATCAACGGTTGCGGGAATTGTTGTTGAATCCTGTTTATAATCGAAATAGATAACATCGGCATTGTAATCGGCACGCATGCGTTTGGCAAATGCATTATCGCTGCCGGTGCCAACACTTATATAAACCACATCAGTTACCGGGTTTGCTTTTGCCGGCATAGGAAAAAACATAGCATCAGTTTTTTTCAAAACGGTTAAGGCATTTTCAGCGATCAGTTTGCGCATGAAAGGAACCTTGCTGTTCAAATCGTTGGTAAGGTTATTGGTATTGATGGGTTGTAATTTTGAAAGGCCATATTGATATTTTGCCAGCAATACTTTTTTGCAGTGCCTTTCAATATCGGCCCAGCTAAGCCTGCCGCTATCTATGGCCGCTTTAATTTTTAGTATGGCCAGTGGTACATCACCCGGTAAACAAAGCATATCGTTTCCGGCAATCAATGATTCCACAGAAGCAGCTTCATCAGGAAAAAATTTATTTACGCCCTGCATTCCCAGCGCATCGGTAAAAGTTAATCCCTGGTAGCCCATTTCATTCCTCATTAAATGGGTAACATTATTTTTAGATAAGGATGTGGCCCTGTTTGCTGCCGTGTCGATGGCAGGTATATACAGGTGTGCAACCATCACGCTGCCGATACCGGCATTAAATATCTGGCGGAAAGGATAAAATTCCAGCGATTCAAGTTGTGCCATGGTTTTATTAATGACCGGCAGATCGTGATGGGAATCTACCGCAACATCACCATGGCCGGGAAAATGTTTGGCACAGGCCATTACACCATTGTCCTGCATGCCTTTCATGTATTGAACACCAAAGGATGCTACTTTAAATTTGTCTTCTCCAAAACTCCGGTCATTAATAACCGGGTTATCCGGATTATTATTAACATCAACAACCGGGGCATAATTAACCTGTATACCAACACGCTTACATTGCTCCGCTACAATTCTTCCATATTGGTAGGCAATGTTTGAGTCCTGTACCGCACCCAGCATCATTTGCCTGGGCAAGGGGAGTATACTATCGATCATACGCATCCCGATTCCCCATTCAGCATCAATACACATCAGTATGGGAGTTTTAGATATGGCCTGCAGGCTGTTTAAAATATTTGCCTGCTTAACCGGGCTACCCTGGAAAATACAAACACCACCAATATTATATTGCTTTACCAGTTCAGCCACTGCACTATCAAAAAAAGTCACCGTCTTTGTTCTCATATCAATGGTTGACAACCGAACTACCATCAACTGTGCGATCTGTTCATCGGGGCTCAGGGATTTATAAACACTGTCAGCCCAAAGTGCTGCTTTATTTTGCTGGGCAAAACTGTTAAGGGTTATAAAAAGAAATAATATCAGCTGAATTTTACGCATACTGTTCTAATAATTTTATAGTGGAAAGGATATGTTATTTTTGATGTTCTAAATTACTGGATTTTGCCCGATATCATTCAATTATTACCCGATAACATTGCCAACCAGATCGCTGCAGGCGAAGTTATTCAACGACCAGCCAGTGCCGTAAAGGAATTGTTGGAAAATGCGGTGGATGCAGGGGCAACTGAAATTAACCTGATCGTTAATGATGCGGGAAAAGCCCTGATACAGGTAATTGATAATGGCAGGGGTATGAGTGAAACCGATGCAAGAATGGCCTTTGAACGCCACGCCACTTCTAAAATAAAAAATATTGAGGACCTGTTTAAGATAAAGACGATGGGCTTTAGGGGCGAAGCATTGGCAAGTATTGCCGCAGTAGGACAGGTTGAATTAAAATCGAAAAGAACTGAAGACGAAACTGGTGTTTTTATTGAGATTGAAAACAGCCAGGTAATAAAACAGGAACCTGTTGCTGTTCCATCCGGTACCAGCATTGCCATGAAAAACCTTTTTTTCAATGTACCTGCCCGGAGAAATTTTTTAAAAAGCAACGCAGCAGAGTTAAGGCATATTATAGATGAGTTTATCAGGGTAGCCATGTCTTTTCCTGAAGTTTTCTTTTCTTTTACCAGTAATGGCCAGCAGGTGTTTCATCTTGAAAAAGGCAGCATGAAGCAACGCATTGTACAGATACTGGGCAATAGTTATGCAGCTAAATTAGTACCTGTACAGGAACAAACTGATTACATGAATATTTATGGCTTTGTAGGCAAACCTGAAACAGCCAAAAAGACCCGTGGTGATCAGTATTTTTTTGTGAACAACCGGTTTATTAAAAGTGCTTACCTGAACCATGCCGTGATGAATGCATTTAATGAAATGATCGCCAAAGACAGTTTTCCGATGTATGCATTATTCATTGACCTTGATCCGTCGCAGCTGGATATTAATGTGCACCCCACCAAGCAGGAAATTAAATTTGAGGATGAAAAGATCGTGTATGCATTTGTACAGAGCGCCATCAAACATGCACTGGCACAGTTCAGTATTTCACCTACACTGGATTTTGAACTGGATGCCTCTATTCAAAGCCTGGATGCCGTATCAAAACCATTTACTGATGAAAAGAAAACAATTGCTTCATCATCTTCATTATACAATACGTTTACAAAAAAAAATCAGTCTCATTTTATTGAAAGTAAAAGTGATTTAAAACATTGGAAAGATTTTTATGAAAAAGAAGAGCCTAAAGCCAATAGCTTCAAGCCACAAACCGAAGCACCTGGCTTTATAACCACAAACCTGCCTGCCGGACAGGCAGGCCTCAAACCACAAACGGATAACCTGTTTCAAATGCATAACAGTTATATCGCTGTGCAAACCGAACGAGGGTACTACCTGGTGCATCAGCAAAATGCACATGAACGTATTTTATATGAACGGTTTGCTTTGGCAGTTGAAGGAAAACCCATTGCCACACAGCAAAGCTTATTTCCATTAACGATTGAGTTAAATACTGCTGATGCTGTTTTGTTGAAAGAGTTATTGCCTGATATGAATCATTTGGGCTATAGTCTTGAACCCTTTGGTAACAATACTTTTGTGATACAGGGTACGCCGGCTGATGTAAACACCGGCAACGAAAAAACAGCTATCGAAAAAATGCTGGAGCAATACAAACACTTCAGCAGCGATTTAAAGTTCAGCAGGAGAGAAAAATTGTTACGTACTTTATCATTGCAGCAATCTGTTAAAGCAGGTACTTCATTATCCGAAAAAGAAATGAAAGTATTGATTGATGACCTGTTTAATTGCAGCATTCCTAACAGTACTGCAAACGGCAAACCCACTTACCTTGAATTTAAAAAAGATGAATTGGATAAAATGTTTGGAAGGTAGACCCTACAGATAAATTAAAAAACTAGCAGCCTGGCATTCATTTATAAAACAAAATAAATTAAAAAAGCCAGCAACATTGCTGTTACTGGCTTAAACTTTCAAAATCCCAATTGTTACAGTTTTTGAAACCTGGCATAACAGGTTTTATTTCCATAGATCAATTTGATTGTATATAAACCTGCAGGCAGGTCATTTATATTTAAAGAAACTAAGTTATTACCGGTATTTCCGGGCTGGTGTTTTTCTTTTACCAAAACATTCATACTGTTATAAACATATGCATGTATTGTTTCCGGCTGGTTTAAATTCACATTCACATTAACTAAGGTAGATGCAGGATTTGGAAATGCCTGTAATTCACAAACATTGGCAAGATGCTGAATACGGATTACGCTGCAGTATTCTTTTACACATCCGCCTAAAGTAATGGCCCTCAAACAAACACTGTAATATCCTGTATCCTGAAATAAATAAACCGGATTATTCTGGTGTAATATTACCGGTGGATTTCCTGCAGGGGCATTTAATCTTTTAATTGTCCAGGTTTGATCCAGGATCGGAAGATTGGAATTCGCAAAGAAGTAGATCTTATTGGGTACCTGCGGATTTGCCTGGTAAGAAAAAGTTACACGGGCGCTGTCGCAATTGATCTGATGTTGTACTCTTATTTCTTTACAGGTTGTAGATGCACAATCGGGGCCGCGCCATACTGTTAAACAGGCAACATAAACTCCGGGCTGGGCATAACGGTGTACGGCAATGGGGTCATGGCTGCCGGTTCCGTCACCAAAGGTCCAGGTATAGGTTAAAGCACTATTGATATAATCAGGTATAAATTTATATTTCTGATTATCGTTACTGAATCTTTCAACACGAAATTTAGAAAGTTCTTTACATGAAGGAACAGGGTATGGAATAAAAATTGTATCACATTTTTCACGTACACAATTTGGCCCGAATTCTATGCGCAGACAAACGATATAACGGCCGGGCTGTGCATATTCATGTACTGCATTCCAGGAGTTGGCAAAAGTACCATCTCCAAAAGTCCATTTGGCAGTTGCTGATGCAGTTGGTGAAACAGTAAGGTTTGTAAAATAAACTTTTCTGTGATTTAAAGAATCCAGTCTCCAGCTAAAATTAACCTGTGCATTACAGGGAGGGGTTACTATAACCTGTTTACAAAATTCACTCACGCAGGGATTGGGACTTGTGTTACTAATTTTCTTAACCCTCAAACAAACTGTATAATTACCGGCCTGGGTATAATTATGAGTTGGGTTTGCTACATTAGGGTCAGCTTGTAAGCCGCTGACAGAACTACCGTCACCAAATGTCCAGCGTACCGAGTCGGTTGCATGAATGGGTATACTCAAATTGGTAAACTTAACCCGCAACGGATGAGACGGATCTGGCTGTGCACTGAAATAAGCCTGCAGGTTACAGGGCGTATTTACCACAACCTGTTTACAGAACTCACCCACACAAGGGTTTGGCGTAGTATTGATATTCTTCTTCACTCTTATGCATACCGTATAGTTTCCAGCCTGTGCATAATTATGAGTTGGGTTTGCTACATTCGGATCACTTTGTAAACCGCTGACAGAGCTGCCATCACCAAATGTCCAGCGAACAGAATCAGTTGGATGAAGTGGCGTACTTAAATTGGTAAACTTAACCCGTAACGGATGAGACGGATCGGGTTGTGCACTGAAATATGCCTGCAGGTTACAGGGAGTTGAAACCACAATGGTTTTACAAATATATTTTATGCAGGGAGCACTATTAGGGCTGGGATATTTCTTAACGACCAAACATACCGTATATGTTCCTGCATTGGCATAAGTATGATGTGGGTTAACATCATGTGATATTGTGTTATCACCAAATTGCCAGGTTATTGAATCTGTTGCGGCAAGGGGTACTGACAGATTATTAAACGCAATGGTCAATGGATTTGCTGTTGTTGCGGTCCAGCTAAAGTCAACTACCAGGTTACATTGTTGAGTTATGGTTACCTGTTTGGTAAATGATTGGGTACATAAAGGCACACCATTTGGGTTATAAAGTACCACTGTATGAACAACCGGATACGTACCCGGTAAACTGTAGGAATGAGTTGGAGACACGGTTTGGTCCACAGGACTTCCGTCACCAAAGTTCCAAAAATGACCGGTGGTTGGGGTACCTGTATTCATTACAGGGTTAAACTTCACCGTGTTACTATTGATATACTGAATTGAAAACTCAGCATTACAGGTAGTACCCGGCTGAGCTTTTGAAGTAAAACTGAATGCTGAAATTACAAGCAGCAGTAGTGCGAAAATTTTTTTCATAAAAAATAATTTAAATTAAGGGTAAAGAGGTTTTTCGTTCCTGTAGATAGATACGCCGTTTTTTGGTTCTGTTGCCTGAAGAAAAAAAATATTAATATTTTTCGCGGATTTCACCTAAAAAAAGTTCTACAGCCTTACGTACAGGCGTTGCACCTGTTTGGTAGTTATTGGCTAAAACAGAAAAAACAAGGAACTTACCTTTTTGTGTAATTAAAAAACCACTTAAGGCACAGTTGTTACTGAGGGTACCGGTTTTGGCATATATAAAACCGCTTTCTTTTTTAAAGTAGGATGATAAAGTGCCGGTGCCACCTGTGGGTAAAATATTTTTTAACCGGTCCCATCCAAATTCGTTTTTCATTTTGTTAAGGATATAAACAAAGGAATGTGGTGTAAATAAATTATAGCGGCTGAGCCCGCTGCCATCCACCCATTTGGGTTTTTGAGGGATGTCTTTTAAATCTGATCTTAATAAAGTATCAATAATTTTTTCATCACTCATATAACCCAAATGCTCGTTGCTTACCATTAATAAAGTTTGCTCGGCAAAAAAATTATCACTGCGGTGCATCATGGGTTTAAAGAGGGAGTCGGAGGGTTGGGAGTGGATGATTGTATTTTTATTATCTGGGTTAATAATTACGCCATTCGTGTAGGCAATATCCAAAATACTTAACGTGTCTGCCAATAAATTAATACCTGCCAATAAATCTGATTCAAATGGTATATTAATGGTTTTATCAGATCCTGAAGTAAATATTAATTGATTGCTACCGAATTTCTTAATTAGATTAAAGCCACTATCAAAGGAATCTGTTTTTTTACTTTCCTTGTTAAAATATTTTGGGTATAAGGATAAACTATCTTTTCCAAGCCATTTTACTTTAATAATATTTCCATACATGGGAAAGGAACTTCTGGGGGTCATGTAGGTTTCCTGGTAATCATCCCATGCCCAACCCCTTCCTAAAGGCTTTATATAGGACAATCTGTTTATAACAATTTTATTTTTCCGTTTCAGAAAATCAAGAACAGGTTGTTTGATAAAGTCAGGATGTAAAAAAGTTGGATCACCTGTAGGTGTTATCGTTGTAATTGTTTCAGATAATATTGCTTGATTTTGATACCGAATACCCACCAAACTATCCCCCAGATATTTCATTCCTGCATACAACGTAAAAAGTTTGGTATTACTTGCCGGTATAAAATATTTATCAGCATTATAATTATACCAGTATTTGCCTGTTGCCGGTTCGTAAATACTGATGCCGATATGGCCCTTGCTGATGGCTGTATCCGCCAGTAAAATGGTATTGGCCTGTTTGCTTATTTGTTTGGATACCGAACAGGAACTGATGATACTCAGGATTAATAAATAGCTTATCCATTGACCAATGACCAATGTCATATTAAGGTTTGATCCATTTATTTTCTTCATCTGGCATTAAAGTTATAATTTTCAGCAACATAGTTGTTTATGTTTTCAATAAAACTGTTTAATTTATTTAAAGGATTATTTCCCCCATTGATATTAATGGGTGGTCTGGTATTGGCTGGTACAGTTGGCTATATGATTATTGCACAATATAATTTTCTTGAAGCGCTGTACATGACCATTATCACAGTAGCTTCTGTTGGTTTTCAGGAGGTAAAACCACTGGATGAAGCAGGCAGGATTTTTACGATCATACTGATTGTACTGAACCTTGGTCTGTTTACTTATTTTATAACCCTGCTATCCCGTTATTTTTTCGACCTGGTGTTTATAAAAAAATATAAAACATTTAAAATGGAAAACAGTATCCAGAAATTACAGGATCATGTAATAATATGTGGTTTTGGCCGTAATGGGAAAGAATGTGCGCAGGTTTTGCACGATAATAAAATTCAGTTTGTGGTACTGGAAGAAAAAATTGAAGATTATTCTGATATTGATTTTAAAGTAACCCATTTTTTAAAGGGAGATGCTACCAAAGATGAAGCTTTACTGGAAGCAGGTATAAAAAATGCCAAAGCATTGATTACAGCCCTGCCGGTTGATGCAGATAATTTATTTGTTGTACTGAGTGCAAAACAACTTAATCCCGATTTAAAGATTATCAGCCGGGCATCCCAGGATTCTTCGGTAAGTAAATTAAAAATTGCGGGGGCTTCAAATGTTATCATGCCGGATAAAATTGGCGGGGCTCATATGGCCACGCTGGTTATACTGCCTGATGTAGTGGAGCTGTTATCTCTATTGGCTACAAAAACTAATGATTCATTTAAGATTAAAGAACTGATCGTACAAAAAAATACTTCATTAGCTGATTTGGACCTTTGGAATAAGACCAACTGCACCATTCTGGGTATAAAAGATGATGATAATAGTTACACGGTTAATCCCCCGGCATCTTACCATATCAATCCCGGACAAAAAATGATAATAATGGGTAGTGAAGAGCAATTAGGTAATGCGGAAAAAATTATTTAATCCTTAACTACTGCAAGTATTTCTATATTATTTCCGGCAACAGGAAAATTGTATCAGCAACAAATGTGCTCATAAAATAAACCACTGAAACCCAATTTATACAGCTAATCCCTTTCCTGTGCCCTCAGCCACCTTTCCGGTATTTCATTCTGGCTGGCTTGTAAATAATCGGGATAGCTACAGGCAATAAATTTTTTATTCGGCAACTGCATCCACCAGCGGCCTGTTTTTTTACTCTGTAAAAAAATGGATTCTACATGATTGAAACTGGTATGGTATTCATTGAAGCTAAGCCTGTCTTCTATTGATGCTTCCTGCTTACTCCTGTTCTTACCATCAATAAAGTACCAAAGCATTTGTGCAATTTGTTTAGCGCTCAAATCATTTATATCAAGCTGCGGCAGGTAACCATAAATACCAAAACTGCTTATATTATTACTCATACCGGCATACCTGGCAAGGGTACAGGCTTCTTCGCCACTGAAACCATTGGGGCTTTGCAGGCTGGCTGGCGAATCGCTGTATTTAATAGCACTGATATCAAAACTGAGTAAATGGGTATTGCGTAAAACAGGCTCCATTTCTTCCAGGTTTTCCTTTGCAGTACCAACCCGGTGGCAATCAAAACGAAGTTTATCCATTGTTTCCAGCATACGGGGATGTACATAATAACTTTGAAAACCAATATGGTTGTAATGCCTTACCAGGTTGGGTTCGCCGGTAAGCAGTTCCAGCAAAAAATTTTCGCTTCGCAACGGGCTTTCACCTTTAAGGTCAATTGTTGCATCTATACAGGTTGCTTCTATAACCTGCTGTATTTCTTTATAAGCAAAATACTGAGCTAATGTTATATCATGGGAGCCCCCTATCAAAACAACCGTTTTTTTCATCCTGAATAATTCAGCCAAAACAGTTTTAATGGCAGCATAACTGTCATTTAAAACAGCACCCGTTTTGATATTGCCAATATCTGCAATTTTAATATCTGTATGCCAATAGTGCAATGCGTATAATTCTTTACGTATGCTGTCAGCAGCATTTATAAGGCTGTTAAAGGCACCGCTTCCCCTTGTTTCCTCTATGCCTACCAACACTATATCCGTATCTGTAATATCAGGAAGTTCTTTTTCATATGCAGCAATATGTTTTGCCAGTTGCCCGTCTGTATATCCATTCTCTTCATTAAGTTCGTGAAGGGATATGGGTTTCAAAAAATCATGGAGGTCGTACATTCAAATTGTTTGGGCAAACCTAATTTAAAATAATTTCAAATGCTGCATTTACCCCTATAAAATATGATAATTGTTATGTTTTTTCAAAGGGGTAAATTGTTAACTTCGCTATATAATAAAAGACACCATGAATAATAAGCAGGAAGTATTAAATGATGTTGTAATCAAGTTTGCCGGTGATAGCGGGGATGGTATGCAGTTAACAGGAAGTCAATTCACCAATAATACGGCTATGTTAGGAATTGACCTGGCCACATTCCCTGATTTTCCGGCAGAGATCAGGGCCCCGATCGGTACATTGCCTGGGGTTAGCGGTTACCAACTCAGGTTTTCATCCGACAGGGTTTTTACACCCGGCGATGCATGTGATGTTTTGGTAGCCATGAATGCAGCGGCATTAAAAACAAATTTGCATGGTTTAAAACCCGGTGGCAGGATCATTGCCAATGAAGATGGATTTGATACAAAAAATTTACGTTTGGCCAATTATCCCGAAGGAATTAATCCCCTGGACGATGAAAGCCTGGGCAATTATGAAGTGATAAGAATGGATGTGACCAAGATGACCAGGGAGGCATTGAAAGATATTACCATGGGGGTAAAAGAAAAAGACCGGGCAAAGAATATGTTTGTGCTTGGCTTTTTATACTGGATGTATAATCGTGATATGGATAACACGATTGGTTTTATTAAAGAAAAATTTGGTAAAAAGCCCGAGATTTTTGAAAGCAATGTAAAAGCATTACAGGCTGGTTATAATTTTGGCGATACTACAGAAACATTTACCACCCGGTATAAAGTAGAGAAAGCAAAAATGGAACCCGGCACTTACAGGTCCATAATGGGAAACCAGGCGGTAGCTTATGGTTTGATTGCAGCATCTCAAAAAAGCGGCTTACAATTATTTTTAGGCAGCTATCCCATTACACCCGCCAGTGATATTCTGCATGAACTCAGCAGGTATAAATCTTTTGGTATAAAAACCTTTCAGGCCGAAGATGAGATTGCCGCCATCACATCGGCCATTGGTGCCAGTTATGGAGGAAGCCTGGCGGTAACAACCAGCAGTGGACCGGGCATTGCCTTAAAAGCTGAGGCAATGGGATTAGCAGTAATGCTCGAAATCCCCCTGATAATTATAAATATCCAAAGAGGCGGGCCATCAACCGGTTTACCAACAAAAACAGAACAAAGCGATTTGATGCAGGCTTATTATGGCAGAAATGGTGAATGCCCGATGCCAATTGTTTCCGCATCAACACCAAGCGATTGCTTCAGCGCAGTTTATGAGGCCGTAAGAATTTCGGTACAACACATGACACCGGTTATGTTTTTGAGTGATGGGTATATAGCTAATGGTGCGGAGCCCTGGAAGTTTCCGGTTTCAGCCGATCTCCCTGAAATAAAAACACAGTTTGCTTCTCAGAATTTTACAGGAAATATGGATGCTGAAGGTAAATTTCAGCCTTATAAAAGAGATGAAAAATTAGTACGCCCGTGGGCTATTCCCGGAACACCCGGATTAGAACACCGCGTTGGTGGATTAGAAAAACAGGACATTACCGGTAATATAAGTTACGAACCGGAAAATCACCAGCACATGGTAAAAACCAGGCAGGCCAAAGTTGATTTAATAGCAAATTATATTCCGGAGCAACATTTAGACAGCGGCTCTAAAACCGGAAAAGTATTGGTGCTGGGTTGGGGCAGTACTTATGGTGTGATTAAAAGTGCCTGTGCTGATTTACAAAAAGAAGGGCTTGCCGTATCTCATGCTCACCTGCGCTACATCAGACCCTTTCCTAAAAACCTGGGCGACATTCTGAAAAATTTTGATACCGTATTGATCCCGGAAATTAATAATGGCCAATTGGTAAAAATCATCCGGGATGTTTATTTCACAGATGCAAAAGCTTTTAATAAAATAATGGGTATCCCGATCACAAAAACAGAGCTGGTCAAAGAAATAAAACAGTTTTTATAAAAGAACAAAGCTTTTTTTTCGTAAAATTCCCGGTATTAAACCGGGAATTTTTTTTTGCCATAAAATATGGCATTGATATTGCGGCTGTAAACCGCAATAACCACTTATCAATTCAACGAATTATGAAAAACCCTTCTCTCCTTTATTTATTTTTGCTGACTATAATCGTTTTTATATCCTGCGATAAGCAGGATTCACTTTCTCCACAGCCTGTGCCGGTAACAAAATTATCGTATATCAGTTTTAATCAGGATACACTGCCGGTAACGCTTTCAATAACAAATGCCCGAAAAGAAAATATAGGCAGTTTGCTGGCAACAGCAATTGAAGGAAAATTACCGGATAGTTTTTTCAGGAAGAACAACCTGATCATAAGAGTTACCGGAGACAGTGCAAGGCCTTACAGAAATACAGAAATATTTGTCAGTTATACAGATTCCTCAGGTAATACGTATGCAAATGATATTGCCGATACGATTAATACTGTTCGATTAACCAAAGTTGAAAAATTAAAAGATGGAATTGTGGAAGGTAATTTTACGATACGGGTTAGTAATTTTACGAAATCAAAAACCTTGATGCTGAATAATGGAAAGTTTTCTACCATTTTTTTCGAATAATCAATACTTGGCAAAATTTTTGTTGATACAATGTCGTTAATCAAATACCCTTATGAATTTAGATAACTGCTTTTTGTTTATCTGAGTTTATTATCACCCGGTTAATTCAGCACGATCTTTTTTAAGATTGAGAACAAACTGTTTCTATAATTTTTTGAATTGCACTAAAACCAATATCCACTTATGACTGAAATACTTCTAACTAAACAAAAGAGGGCCAGGCAACATAAATCTTTAACTGTTCCATATACCGAGGACCTGCAGCAATATAATGGTACATGGGATACTGCACAGGTAGTTCATTTGTTAAAACGCACCTTGTTTGGCGCAAAGCCACTGGATATTGCCTATTTCAAAAATAAAACAATGCAGGAGGCAGTTGATGAATTACTTTTACCCACTGCAGCTCCTTCAAATTTCCCTTTAAATAATTATGGTGTTGGCGGATATGTTGATCCAACCGGAGTTGCCCTCTGGCAAACCTGGATAAATACCGGGATCGCACTGGCAGATAAAGACTTAAATCTAAAAAGAGTTGATTCTTTTAAAACATGGTGGCTGGGCCAGGCATTAAATTCTTCACGGTCAATTCATGAAAAGCTGGTAGTATTCTGGCATAATCATTTTGCTACAGATGCAAGGATCAGTATTGATAAGATAAAAGCCAGGTTTTGGTACGATCATTACCAGGCTTTACGGCAACATGCTTTGGGGAATTTTAAAAGTATGGCAAAAGCTATTACACTCGATCCTGCCATGCTTTATTTTTTAAATGGAGATAGTAATCTCAAAGGGTCTCCCAATGAGAATTATGCCAGGGAACTGCAGGAATTATATACGGTTGGAAAAGGAGCAGGTTCAAGATATACCGAAGATGATGTAAAAGCAGCAGCTTTGGTACTTACCGGCCACACGATCAGCCCGACCACATTTTCTTATTTATTTGATGCCGGTAACCACGATTCCACCAATAAAGAGTTTTCTTCTTTTTACGGTAATAAAATCATAACAGGATTTAGCGGAGCTGCCGGCGCAACCGAAGTAGATGAATTGCTTGATATGATATTTTCACAGGAAGAGGTTTCCAAACATATTTGCAGAAAAATTTACCGTTATTTTATTTACTATAAAATTGATAGTGAAATTGAGCAGACAATTATAACGCCATTGGCTCAAATTTTCAGGAATAACAATTTTGATATTCAGCCGGTATTGGCTGCATTGTTCAAGAGCAAGCATTTTTACGACCTGGTTTATGCATCGGCCTGTATTATAAAATGCCCTTTGGATTTCGTAATTGATTTATGTAATGAATTCAATGTAACACTTCCTGATCCTGCCGATAATGCAGCAACTTATGCAGTATGGCAAAGTATACAAAACGAGGCAAGTGAAATGCAGCAGGAACTTGGTGCTATACCGGAAGTTGCCGGATGGTATGCCTATTACCAGGAGCCGGCTTTTCATGAGTTGTGGATAAACACTTCAACCTATACAAGACGTAATATTTTTACCGACAGGTTGATTGCAGATGGCATTACCAGTAACGGCCAGACTTTGATAATAGACCCGATTGCCTTTGCCGATCAATTGGCAAACCCCGGAGATCCTAATTTATTAATTAATCAATCACTGGAAATATTATTTCGCTACCCATTATCAGCCAGTGCAAAAGAATTTATTAAACGGTCTATTTTATTAAGCGGACAATTACAGGATTATTACTGGACGGTTGCATGGGATGCTTATAAAGCAAACCCTGCCGATCCCGGAGCCAAAGCTACTGTATTAAGCAGGCTAAAATCATTTTATAAATATATTATGAACCTGCCTGAATATCAATTGTGTTAATCAATCCAATTCCTTTATTATGCAACGGAGAAACTTTTTAAAACAAACCATACAGGGTGCAATATTGCCTTCTATATTAGGCGGATTATCTGTAAAAGCATGGGCTAATTCACCACTTCTGCAATCACTCAGTGGTGCCGATAACGATCATGTTTTGGTATTAGTTCAATTATCAGGCGGCAATGATGGATTGAATACCATCATTCCATTGGATTTTTACAGTGATTATAACCGTATCAGAACAAATATAGCCATTCCGCAAAACCGGGTACTTGGGTTAAACAATAATCTTAAATCCGGGTTTCATCCATCGTTAACCGGAATGCAGCAAATGTACAATGAAGAAAAACTTTGTGCCATACAGTCGGTTGGTTATCCATCTCCCAATGGCTCACACTTTCGTTCAATGGATATCTGGTTAACAGGTTCTGATACCGAACAGTATCTTTCAACCGGTTGGGCAGGCAGGTATTTAAACCTGCAATATCCCAATTACCCGATCGGTTTTCCAAATGAAAAAATGCCCGACCCGCTTGCATTGCAAATTGGTTCTGTTTTATCACCGGTATTTTTAAGCCCTACAGGTTTTGATGCTTTAGCCATTGATGAAAGCCTTAACTTTTATAATTTGATAGATGCGATACAGGATCCTACGCCCAATACACCAAGCGGGGTAGAGTTAACTTATTTGCGAACCGTTGCCAGACAAACCAACAGGTATGCAGAAGTTATTAAAGATGCTGCTGCAAAAGTTACTCAACAATATTCGGGGTACCCTGCCGATAATTATTTAGCTGCACAATTAAAAGCCGTAGCAAAACTGGTAGCCGGCGGTTTAAAGACAAAAATATATATGGTAAGCATGGGTGGTTTTGATACACATGCAGGCCAGGTAAACGGAGGTAATCCGCTTACCGGTAATCACAGCGGTTTATTAAAGCAGGTATCCGAAGCCATTACTGCATTTACACAGGACCTTAAATTCCTGGGTGTTTCAAACCGGGTTCTGGGAATGACTTTTTCTGAATTCGGAAGGCGTATGCAATCAAATGGAAGTTTAGGTACAGATCATGGCGCAGCACAGCCGGTATTTTTATTCGGTGATAGTGTTAAGCAGGGCGTATTGGGTAAAAATCCTGATATACCTGTTAATACTGATGCTGTAGATAATATTCCGATGCAATATGATTTTCGGTCGGTGTATTCAACCATTTTAAGAGATTGGTTTTGTTTGCCGCCACAGGATGTAGAAAGTGTGATGCTTAAAAATTATCAATACCTGCCGGTGTTAAAATCAACCGCCTGTAATATGGATATGCAGGAGTTAAATAATATTGGCGATAATTTAATTATCAATTATCCAAATCCATTTACATCATCTACCACCATTACTTTTAAAACAACAGGCGGACATACTTTAGTGCAGATCTTTGATACTACAGCCAGAAAGATCGCCACTTTAACGGATAAGGATTATACAGCAGGTACCTATTCAATTCCTTTTAACAGTGGTGCTTTGGCCAGCGGCGTATATTATGCAAGATTGCAAAATGGTCCGTTACAACAGGTACGGCCAATGTTGAAAGTAAAGCCATAGAAAATTTGGAAACAATAACAACTGTAAAAAGATTTTAAGATAAACCAGATGAAGCGATTTTTTTATATAGTACTGATCATAGTTTTAAATGTTGCTGTTAATAAAGTAACAGCACAAACTATATTTTCAATTAGCTTAAGTTCCACATGTTCTGGCGCTGCAGTTAGTTTTAATTCCAATGTTTTTGAAGCTGCACCTTTCCCCGATACTATAAAATGGAATTTTGGTGACCCGGCAAGCGGGTTGTTAAATACAGCCAATGGTATACAGGAGCCTACTCATATATATAATACCCCCGGCATTTATATTATTACGTTGCATGTTGTTGATGGAGGAGCAGGTACGATCGATTTAACGGATACCATTAATTTTGTTTTACCTGTTGCATACAATTTTGGCCCCGATGTTTTTTTATGTGGTGATACGGGCACTTATATTTTAAATGCGCCCATTGTTCCCAATGCCCTGTATGAATGGAACGACGATACTGCCACTTTAGGCCCTGTGCTGGCCGTTAAAGAATCGGGCACCTATACCGTAAAAATAAATGGTTGTGCAGTTACAGATACTATCGGTGTATTTTTTACACCTGAACCAAATCTTGATTTGGGAAGGGATCATTTATTGTGTGCAGGAGAGCAGGTTACTTTAAATGCTTCAAGTGAAAATTCAACCTATCAATGGTTATTGAACGGAACAGTTCTGAATTTTTCGCAATCGCAATTGCCGGTAGTGGCACCGGGCGGTCAATATATAGTAAATGTAAATGCATCCGGTTGCGGTTCTTACAGCGATACAGTGAATATTAATTTCAGTACTTATACGGCACCCGTATTTAATTTAGGTCCCGATACATTATTATGCCCGAGAGAAATTTTTAATTTAGCGGCAAATGTGCAAAACGCGTCATCTTATATCTGGAGCAGCAAAGGGCTTGCCATCAATGATGCTGTAAATTATAATATTGATTTGGATTCCACCATTAGAATAACAGGCGAAGGCAGGTATTGGGTATATGTAACTATAGCCAAGCAATGTGAAGTGGTTGACACAGTTATTGTGCGCTACCGGGGAAATAAACAACTTAACTTTAATGATACTGCACTTTGCCAGGGAAATTCTTTGGTACTGGATGCTGATTTTGGCACAGGCATTTATAAATGGGAGTCAATACCACCACAGCGGGATGATCAGAATAATACCAATCAATCTACCTATTACATTTACAAACCTGGTTTTTATACGGTAACGGCAAGGGTAGGGCATTGTGTATTTATGGATAGTTTACATGTTGTTTTTAATGATACTTTAAAACTGGCATTGGGAAGAGATACTCTTTTATGCCAGGGCGAAATATTTATTATTACTCCGGTAGTGAATACAACTGACTTTACCTGGCAGGATGGAAGCAAAACGCAGACCTATTCTGCAACAAGTTCGGGTGTTTATACCATTATGGCCCAAAATGGCTGTGGTAGTGATACCGCACAAATGAATATCGTTTTTGAGCCTTGCCCATGCGCTTTATTATTGCCTAACGCTTTTACACCCAATGGCGATGGATTGAATGACAATTTCAGGCCATTGCATGCCTGCGATATGGAAAATTACAGTATGACAATTTTTAACCGGTTTGGTGAAAAGATATATTTTACAAAAGATCCGTTGCAGGGATGGAGTGGAAAAATAAAAGGAAGTTTACTCAGTATGGGAAATTATATCTGGTCTGTTACCTACACAAAACCCAGTACACAACAACTAATACAAAAGCAGGGGAGTGTTTTGTTACTTCAATAAAACAACCAGGCAATAATAAAACAGTTTTTTAATAAAAGTATTTTATTAATTTTTTATACGCTGCCTGCCAAATGTTAGTCCAACTTTTACATTAAAACTAAAGAAAGCATCATTGTTTTTTGGGTTTCCCCGTTGATCTCCGTTATTGGTAATATGCCCGGGGTTTAACTCATATTGACGGTCATTTAATAAAAATGCATTAGTTAATTTTGCGCCCGTAAAATAATTCGGATATAAAGTAACATCAATATAGTTGGTACTAACATCATCGAGATAATCGGTTGATAGAAACCGGTAAACAAATTCTCCCCGTATATTTAGTTTAGAAGTTAATTCGTATTTAACACCAATACCGGCTGGAATACTGAGTTGTTGCAATTTATATGGTTTTCTATCAGTATATTCTGCAAAACCCTGTCCTTCTGTACTCAATGGTTGAAGATCAACCCAGGTTCCGTTTGATTTAGCTTGCGGATTAAATGAAAAAAATCCTACTCCTGCCAGTAAATAGGGAGAAAATCTTGGGGGCTCTTTGTCTTCATCATATTTATTAAAAATAAACAAGGGATGAATTTCAGTAGAAACCATAAATTCTGTAATCCTGCTTCTGAAACTCAGGTTTCTTTCATACCTTCCAAATGTGGAAGCCTTTACTTTTTCTAAAATAGCATCATCTGCTTTTACCTGGCCAAACGTAGCTTCCACCCTCAATGCCACTGCATTTTTATAAATGGCACTTAAGAAAATACTGCCGGCAAGCTGGGAATTACCTATGTTTAAATCTTTAATGAATTTTTTTCCGATACCTTTTCTGCCGCCCAGATCCGTTAAGCAGTTCATGAACCCTATAGAACCCCCCAGTTCATACGTTATCGGGCTGTCGTAATAATTGTTATCGTAAAAGTAGTATTGCGCCGAAGCTTTTTCAACAGGGGCTGTAAGCATTAAAATTATGCTCACAAACAACGTATTTTTTTTCATGTATTAGATATCCTTTTTTAAAAATTCTGGCTGGGGTTTCAAAAGGATAAGAGTTATTTGCAAATAAAACGAATATTCTTCAATTCTAATTCAACTTTTTATATTTATTGTTAACATATATTACTTGCCACTGCCTGACTAAAACATTTGACATTATAATATATGCTTAACCCCGGTTTGGCTATTGTAAAAAGATATGAAAGCTTAACTGGTAAATACCATTTGTTAACCTGGTTATTGTCTTTGTTTAAACTGCCTGTAGATCTTAAAAGATAAAACCTAATTTAATAGTAAAGCTAAAATAAGCATCATTGTTTTTAGGGTTGCCTCTGATACCATTTATTTCAGGGGTATGCGTTGGATTCAGTTCATATTGCCGGTTATTTAAAAGTAAGGCATTTGTAAGCTGTTCTCCCGTAAAATAGTTTGCATATAACTTTGAATCTATATAGGTTGTACTTACATCATCCAGGTAATCAGTATTTAATATCCTGTAAACAAATTCGGCACTGAAATTAAAAGAGGGTGATAATTTGTATTTAATACCTGCTCCAACCGGAATATTTATTTGTTTTAATTTATAGATCTTTCGGTCAGGATGTTCAGCAAATCCCTGTCCTTCTGTACTTAATGGCTGAAGGTCAATCCACTGGTCATTAAGCTTTGCCTGTGGATTAAAATTAAAGAAACCTATACCTCCCAGTAAGTAAGGAGAGAGCCTGGGAAGTTTTTCGCGTTTATAATATTTTTTAAAATAACGGGGATGAATTTCTGTAACCAGTGTAATATCAAAAATGGTGCTCCTGAAACTAAGATTACGTTCATATCTTCCAAACGTGGATTCTTTTACATTTTTTAATACATTATCATTTCCTTTTACAATCCCCCATGTGGCTTCAGCTCTGATGGCAACCGCATATTTATAAACTAGACTTAAAAATATACTGCCGGCAGGTTGTGTTTTGCCGAGGTTAAGGTCTTTTACAAATTTTTTACCGATACCTTTATTACCTCCCAGATCGGTAAGGCAGTTCATTACGCCGAGTGACCCGCCGAGTTCATAGGTAATTGGGTAATCGTAATACAGGTCATCAGCATATTTATATTGGGCAATAACATTTTGGGAAGTACCGGTTATCAATAATATGAAACCGCTGATCATTGAGATTCTTTTCATGATATGAATTCCTTTTGTAAACAATGGGGAGTTTTTTAAAGGATATTTAACTACCTGGCAAATAAATATAATTTTATCATTTTGTATTGACAAATTTACACGCATTTTTTAATCCACATTCGGTGCATCGGGGATTACGGGCTGTGCAAATATACCTTCCATGTAATATAAGCCAATGGTGTGCAATATGAACATGATGTTCCGGAATATTGGCGATTAATTGTTTTTCTGCTGCTAAGGGGGTTTTGGCATTTGTAGTTAACCCGATCCGTGCACTTACCCTGAAGACATGTGTATCTACAGCCATGTTTGGCTGATTATCTACTACTGACGTAATTACATTTGCTGTTTTTCTGCCAACACCCGGTAATTGTACAAGTTCATCAACAGTCATGGGTACTTTTCCATTAAATTTTTCAAGCAGCATTTTAGCCATACCTATTAAATGCCTGGTTTTATTATTAGGATAAGAAATACTTTTAATCAGGGGAAACAAATCTTCAAATGTAGCCTTACTCATGGAAGCTGCATCCGGAAATTTTTTAAAAATTAAAGGGGTGGTAAGGTTTACTCTTTTATCAGTGCATTGGGCAGAAAGTATTACAGCCACCAGTAATTGAAACGGATCAGTATAAATAAGTTCTGTTTCAGCATTTGGGGCGTTCGATAAAAAATAATCTATAAAGAATTTGTAACGTTCTTTTTTAGTCATAAAAAAATCCCCCCGTTTTTGGCGGGAGGATAAAATTACATTAAAAGCCTTTGTGAACTATACCTGTGGTGAAAGTTCTGCAACTGCTTTTTCAGCATAGTTTAATATGTTATCAACAGTTTGCTGGCGTGGTGACATTTTAAGTGCTTCCAGCCTTTTTTGGGCTGAAGTTATTACTTCAAATTTTTCACGCAGACCCCAATCTGTTTCCAAAGCAGCCTTAATTTGAGCTGTTTGAGCTGGGGAAGTTTCATTATACAGATACTGTAATAGATCTTCCGGGGTAAAATTGTGCATAGCCAAGTTAAATTGCTTGAGTTAAAAAATTAAATATCAATATCCGCCATTATAAACGGTGTTTATAGAAGAATATTGTTTTTAAGCTATATTTATTTGTTTTCAGAGACGGAACTAAGTATAAAAAGATCTTCATTATCTTTTTTCATCATGTATTTTTCCCTGGCATATTTTTCAATACTTTGGGTATTAGTCTTTAATAGATCCAGTTCTTTGTGTGTATCTAAAATCAGTTGGTTCAAATGATTTTCACTTTTCTGTAACTCAATATATGTTGATTTTCTTTCCAGGTCAGAAGCAATATCCTTTGGGTCGAAAAAGATCATCCAAACCACGAAAAACGTTCCTGCAAGCAGGTACTTGTTTTTTAACCACAAAGGCAGCCTCCCCATCCCGATAGCTATCGGGCCCCTCCGGAGTGGGGGCTTAGCAGCGTTTGTATTTTTCGTAGGCTTTTCCATTTTTAAAACTATTTCAAGGTCACTCCCTTTCCGAACCGGTCATCCTTGAGGCATTTGAAAGGATTTAGGCTTGTCGTCCAAATTTAATCTTTCCCTTTGGATAAATACCACTTTCACCCAATATTTCTTCAATGCGTATCAGTTGGTTGTATTTTGCCATACGGTCAGTTCTGGATGCAGAGCCGGTTTTAATCTGACCACAGTTCAGGGCTACTGAAAGGTCAGCTATAGTAGTATCTTCTGTTTCACCACTTCTATGACTCATAATGGTATTAAAACCATTTTGCTGTGCCATACTTACCGCATTAATAGTTTCAGTAATAGTACCGATCTGGTTTACCTTAACCAATAATCCGTTGGCAATGCCTTCTTTAATACCCCTTTCCAGGCGATTAACATTAGTTACAAATAAATCATCACCTACCAACTGAATTCTTTTACCTAATGTATCTGTCATTAATTTCCAGCCTTTCCAGTCATCTTCGGCCATACCATCTTCAATAGAAACTATAGGATATTGTTTTACCCAGCTGGCCCAATAATCAACCATTTTTTCACTGGTTAATTTTTTTCCGTCGCTTTTATGAAAGTGGTATACTTTTTTTACTTTGTCATACATTTCACTAACAGCAGGGTCAAGTGCTATGGCAATTTGTGAGCCGGCTTTATATCCTGCAGCTGTAATTGCTGTCATAACAGTTTCAATAGCTTCTTCATTACTTTGAATGTTTGGTGCAAAACCGCCTTCATCCCCTACATTGGTGCTGTATCCTTTTTTCTTTAATACTGTTTTTAATGCATGAAAAATATCAACGCCCCAACTCAATCCTTCACTAAATGATGAAGCTCCAACCGGCATTACCATAAATTCCTGAAAGTCTATTTTATTATCGGCATGCGAACCGCCATTTAAAATATTCATCATGGGTATGGGTAAAATCTTTGCATTGGTACCCCCAATATACCGGTATAAAGGAAGATTGGCTTCCAGTGCAGCAGCTTTGGCAACCGCCAGGCTTACAGCAAGAATAGCGTTGGCTCCAAGTTTTCCTTTGTTTGGTGTTCCGTCAAGTGCAATCATCATAGCATCAATACCGGTTTGATCGGCTACATCCCATCCCAATAAATTATCGGTAAGTATAGTATTGATATTTTTTACTGCTTTAAGCACACCCTTACCGCCGTATAATTTTTTATTACCATCACGTAACTCAACCGCTTCATGAATACCCGTGCTGGCACCACTGGGCACCGCTGCACGGCCCATGTGTTCGTTCTCTGTTAAAATATCTACTTCTACGGTTGGGTTGCCACGGCTGTCTAAAATCTGGCGGGCATGAATGGAGGCGATGTAACTCATGTTGGTTTAATTGTTTATTGGTTAATTGCCCGACTGGCTGAAAGCCGTTCGGACGGGGTTTATCAGTTTATTTGTTGACCGGCTGTCAAAGTTCTGAAAATATCTTCTAAATTTCCAGCCGTTTCACTATGCAGTGAAATAATATTAAGATTTTTATTCAGCGTGATTTCTATCAGCTTCCTTTTTAATGCATCTGCATCATCTGTTTTAAATAACCAGGTATTTGTATTAAGCTGTTTAATATTTTGAATACCGCCGAAAACTTCTTCAGTAACAACTTCCTTAATTTCTAATCTTAATTCATTAAATTGTTTTTTGTCTATCAGGCTGCTCAATGGTTCATCGGCAACAATTTTTCCCTTGTTAATAATGATCACCCGGTCGCAAATGGCCTGTACCTCCTGTAAAATGTGAGAAGAGAATAAAATGGTTTTATTTTCTCCCAGTTTTTTAATCACTTCTCTTATTTCAACGATCTGGTTGGGATCAAGCCCGCTGGTGGGTTCATCTAAAATTAAAACTTCCGGATCATGTATCAAAGCAGCGGCCAAACCAACACGTTGTTTATAACCCTTACTTAACTGACCGATCTTTTTATTGGCTTCCAGCGTAAGACCAACCGTTTTTATAACTTCCTCTATCTTTTGTTTTTTATTTTTAACTGAATGTACATGGGTAATAAAATCAATATACTCCCTTACATACATATCATAATACAAAGGATTGGCTTCGGGTAAATAACCTATCTTTTTTTTAGTTTCGTTATTATTTTCATCAACAGTAATGTCACAAACAGTTGCTGTACCTGCACTTGCCGGTAAATAACCGGTAATGATCTTCATAGTGGTTGATTTGCCGGCACCATTAGGTCCCAGGAAACCAACGATCTCTCCCTTATTGATTGTAAAAGAAATATCATCAATTGCTTTTTGAGCGCCGTAAATTTTTGTAAGCTTATGTACTGTTATTGACATGAATAAAATTATGCTGCAAAAATAAAAAACGACAGGTGTAAAAACCCATCGTTTGTTTAAAACTTCGTTACTTTTTATCCCCGCTGTTATTATTGGGGTTTTGATTTGGTCTTTGTTGCCCTCCTTGTCCTCCTCCTCTTGATGATCTGTTGCGGTTATTGTTTGCACCTTGTCCACGGGACCCTGAGGGCTGTCTGTTAGGATTATTATTTCGTTGATTGCCGCCAGGGTTCTGTTGGTTGTTTCCGCTACGATTGGCTTGATTTCCCCCGGGGCCCTGTGTGCGGTTTTGACCTGGCTGACCTTGTTGCGATTGTTGCCCTTGCCCGCCACCACGATTTTGTCTTCCCTGTTGATTTGGGCCTTTTTCCTGGTCCCTTCTTTTACGGCTTGTTTTTTCCAGGCTTTTTAAACTTATCTGGCCAACCACATCGGCATAAGTAGGTTCAATTTCTTTTGGTTTGCTGCTTACTACTTCAACTGGTTCAAGGTCTGCAGGGCGAATACCCTGTTTGTTTAATTCTTTTATTTTTTTAACCCGCTCAATGGTTAAGGGATATTGTTTATTACTGTCAGGCATGGTGTACCACATCAGGTTGCGGAAAATATCTTTCTTTACCAGGAATGCACGGCTCTTTTCCATCTCGATCATATCTGCATCTTCAGGAAAAAACTGAAGAGCATCCATATACGTATCAAGCTCGTAATTCAAACAGCATTTAAGCCGGCCACATTGCCCGCTTAATTTGGTTTGGTTGATGCTTAAATTCTGGTAACGTGCTGTATTGGTATTTACACTTTTAAAATCAGTGAGCCAGCTGCTGCAACAAAGCTCACGGCCGCAACTGCCTATTCCGCCTACTTTTCCCGCTTCCTGCCTGGCACCAATCTGGCGCATTTCTACTTTTACCTTAAACTCTCCTGCGTATAATTTTATAAGTTCTCTGAAGTCAACACGGTCATCAGCAATATAAAAAAAAGTGGCTTTTCTGCTATCAGCCTGTACTTCAACTTCTGCCATTTTTAAATCGAGTTTTAACTGGCGTGCCATGGCACGGCTGCGAATCAAAACCTGTGCTTCACGGGCTTTTGCTTCCAGCATTTTTGCAATATCGTTTTCGGTGGCACGGCGTAAAACCTTTTTAATATCCGGACTTTTTTCGTCAACCCGGCGTTTTTTCAATTGCAAACGAACCAACTCGCCGGTTATATTTACCATACCTACATCAAAACCGCTTACCCCTTCTACAGCAATCATGTCGCCTTTTTCATAATGATGTAAAGTTGTGTTTCGGTAAAAATCTTTACGGCTGCCATTGTTAAAACTCACTTCAATTACCCGGCATCCGCTTTCAGGGTCACTAAAGGGTAAATTGGCAAGCCAATCATGCACGTTCATACGGTTACAACCGCCGCTTGAGCAACTGCCATGACTCTGACAACCACCCGGTGCTCCATCTTTTGAGGTTCCGCAACCTCCGCTTCCACATCCCATATTTTGGTAATTAAGAATTAGTAATTAAAAACCTGCCTGCCGGCAGGCAGGTGAAGGAGAGATTTTTTGCCGGGCGGCAGAATTACTATGAATCTTCATTGGCGTCGCACTCTTGTACTATATTTTTCTATTCAGCAGGCAATGATCCAAATTAGTTTGCCGTACAAGTGAGATTCTTTTTTCTTTTTACTAAAAACAAAAAAGAACAGAACTACGTTCAAAACGATGCGCAATATTGTTGAAAAAGCTGGTATCAAAATGTTATGAATACACAAATATCAACTCAAATCAGTAATTTCTGTCCCCCCAGTATCTCTACCTCAGTTTACCAAAATTAACGATTTGTTGTTAATAATATGATATAACCTGATGGAAAGGGCATGAAACAACATTTTTGCATTGGCATTACGCTCAATATAATAACTGGCTTTGTCCAATTCGTTGATGATGGCTTCCTGCTGGCTGAGATCGCAGAGTTTATTCAGGCGGTTGGCAAAATCGTTGCTCGTTACTCGTTGCTCGTTGTCTGTTGTCCGTTGCCCGTCGTCGGCTTTCACCATTACTCTCAATTTTACCGCTTCTTGAAGCAGGTGAATAAAGTATTTGAGGAATTGTTTTTGTTTTTCCCGTCCAAGTTTGGCGGTTTCATCAATCCATTTTACCTGGGCAACGGGCCCGGTTCTGATGATGGCATTCAGCCATTCCCGGAGCATAACTTCCCAGTCATCATCGGCATGCTGTAATAACTGAAGTGCTTCCCGGTAATTGCCTTCGGCAACAATGGCAATTTGCTGGGCTTTTTCAATTTTTACACCGGCGTTCAATTCCAGGGCAGCTTCCAGTTCTACATTGCTGAGCTTAGGAATTTTTACCAGCTGGGTGCGTGATAAAATGGTGGGCAGAATCAGGTCTTCATTTTCGGCAACCAGTATAAAGAGCGTATTTGGCGGAG
Source organism: Chitinophagaceae bacterium (assembly GCA_031413755.1). Classification (GTDB taxonomy): domain Bacteria; phylum Bacteroidota; class Bacteroidia; order Chitinophagales; family Chitinophagaceae; genus Ferruginibacter. The sequence continues at coordinate 29,744 of JANOFR010000049.1, read as the reverse complement.
GTTCTTCAATCAGCTTCAATAATTTGTTTCCTTCCTTACCTAAGAATTCGGGCATCCACATGATGAGGATCTTGTATTCACTTTCAAAACTTTTTAAATTCAGTTTTCTGATGATGTCATTACATTCGCTGGCAGTAATATTTCCCTGTTTATTCTCTGCGCCTATAAATTGTAGCCAGTCGTACACATTACCATAGGGATTTGATGTCATAAATTGCCGCCACTCTTTTATAAAATCGGTGCTGATGGGTTTTTCACCCTGTTTTTTTGTAATGACGGGGTATGAAAAATGAATGTCGGGATGAATGAGTTGGTTGGCTTTGTTGCAGGCTGGGCAGAGAGCACAAGAATCGTTTCTTGTTTCTGGTTTATTTGTTTCTGATTTCTCGTTTTTGGAGTCGGCTGCAGTAAACAGATCAACATCTTTTGACAGCGGTTTACAAACGATGTATTGTGCAAATGCCAATGCCAATTGTAAAGCGCCGCTACCTTCCTTGCTTAAAAACAACAACGCATGGCTCAGCCGGTTATGCTGCACCATTTGTACCAGCTGCTCTTTGGTTTCTTTTTGCCCGATGATGGATTTGAATTGCATGGATGCAAATTAAAATAAAAAAAACATCCGGCATTTTTTAAAAGCCGGATGTCCTGATAAATTCATTGCACATTTAAAACTTACTTATTATTTCCTCGCTCATCGGCTTTACCTTGCTTTTAAAATGAGCGATCAGTTTACCATTTTCATCCAGTAAAAACTTATTAAAGTTCCAGGAGACTTTTGCATCCATTACCCCGTTTTCCGCTTTATTGCAAAGCCATTTATATATAGGTGCAATATCTTTTCCTTTTACTGATATTTTTGCTGCCATTGGAAAAGTTACGCCATAATTTTTTTTACAGAATGTTTCAATGGTTTCATTACTGCCGGGCTCCTGCGAAAAAAAATTATTGGCAGGGAAACCAATGATCACCAGGCGGTCCTTGTATTTTTCATACAATGTTTCCAGTCCTTCATATTGTGGGGTAAAACCACATTTGCTGGCCGTGTTTACAATTAATATTTTTTTCCCTTTAAAATCTGCAAAATCAATGGTGCCACCATTCAGGGATTCAACTTTAAAATCATAAATGATTTGGGTTTGAATTAAATTATCCGGCTTTGAAAATAAGTTGCTCCAAAAAAATGCCATTAAAAAGATTATGGGTTTTATCATTAGTAAATATAAATTTGATAGCTGAAAATCTTTACAGTTTGCTGGTGATCTCTTCACTCATTGGTGTAACCTTGCTGGGAAAGTAGGAAATCAAATTTCCTTTTTCATCCAGTAAAAATTTACCAAAATTCCATTTTATCTCGGCATCCAAAACACCATTTTCTGCTTTGCTGCAAAGCCATTTGTATATCGGGGCGGTATCATCTCCCTTTACAGAAACTTTTGCTGCCATAGGGAAACCAACGCCATAATTCTTTTTGCAAAATTCTTTTATCTCGGTATTCGTACCAGGCTCCTGACCACCAAAATTATTGGCAGGAAATCCAACAATAACCAGCTTGTCTTTATAGGTATCGTATAATTTTTGTAATCCCTCGTATTGGGAAGTGTATCCACATTTACTGGCAGTATTTACTATTAATATTTTTTTGCCTTTGAATGCTGCAAAATCAATCGTGCCGCCTTCCAGGCCTTCAACTTTAAAATCGTAAATGGATTTTGTGGTAACAGCAACAGCTGTATCTGCTTCAACAGATACGGTATTGTTTGCCTGTAATGTGCACGACATAAGTACAGTGCTGAAAGCTAGTAGTTTAACCATGATAGTTTTTTGTTTGGCCTCACCCCAACTCCACTCCAAAACCTGCCCGGATGAACCGTTCGGACGGGGAGCGGGAAGCGGAAGATTTTAGCGATAATTATTATTTATTATTAATAACATTCTTTTTGAATTAATGTTCAAATATTTTAACTGCCAACTTCACTCTCCTGCTCCACCTCCGGCACATCCTCTGAAAGCGAAAGAACAAAGTTAGTTGCAACTGAGTTATACTTTATTGTTTTTCATAACATCCCATATCCGGTAAACCAACATTCCGATTATTATTATCCAGGTCTTTAGGAAAACCGGTTAATACACCTGTATTTATTCCGGGTGCAAATGCATTTTTTGTTATCCTGAAGTCGAAAATTCTTTTACTTACATCAATACTGTCGAATGAAGGATCTGTATTTTTAATATTGCCATTCAAAATGCTGTTAGACGGATCAATAAGCGCACGATAAATATTTTTTTCGAATAAAACAGTAAAAGGATTTCCTCCTTGCTTGTTAACCACAACCTCATTTGTTACAATTCCATCATCGCCCCAAAAAATATTGTTTCGGAAAATGGCATTCAGATCGGCTGTTAAAACAGTACCTGGCTGGATGGAAAAATTATTTACAGTAAGCACCGGGTTTTTGTGGTTCAAATAATTTGTTGAGTAAGCTGCTACCGTGCAATGGGTGAAACTGTAAACACCGCCATAGCTTAAAATAATATTGCTGCCGCAATTGCTGATTAAACTGTTATCTGCCTGAATGCTGCTGTTAACAGAATAAATACCGACATCATAGGCATTATCAACAACACATTGATGCAGTATCAGTTTTGGATTGGCATTAATGGATGGTTTTTCGGTAACAATGGCCTGGTAGGCATTTTTTACAACGGCATAGGTGAGTACATTGTTTTTACTGTTACCACGGAAATAAATTCCGGGCCAGCTTGCCGGTAAATCTTTATAACTGTCATCCAATCTATCGCCGGTGAAAATAACTGGATTTGCCTGCGATCCGGTAACTGTTAAGGTGCCATCTACAATAAAAGGGGCATTGGCATGAGCATAAATTTTACAACCGGGTTGTATGGTTAATGTTGCAGTTGTATCAATACGTATGCTTCCGAGAATTACATAGGGCAGGTTGTTTGTCCAAACCAGGTTACCGGTAATTAATCTGTTGCTCAAAAAATTGGCGTTTTGTCCGTATGCCTGTAACTGTACATACCGGTTGTTGCCATTATAGTTTATCAAAATACTGTCGCTGACAATAAACGGAAGGTTGGCCGCATTTGGATTGATGGTTACTGAAACAAAAACATAAATGCTGTCATTGGCTTCAATATCCAGGTTGTTTATTTCATTGGCTGCAGTGCCATCAACATTCATTTTATAGGACGAGGTTGCACCACCCATTAGTTTTACTTTACCCAGGCGAAGCTTTTGGTTGTTTTCATTAATGATTTTAAACGATTTGGTTATTGAGCCGGTTGTGGTAAAAACGGTATCGTATTTTAATGAATCTGCAGTAATAGAAAGCAATGCAGATGAACTGGTAATAAATGAGTCTTTTTTGCATGAAGCCAGGAAAAGGCAAAAGCCACAAGTTAAAAGGCAAAAAAGGAAAGAAGGTTTTTTCATGTTCCAAATTTATACTTATTTGTTTATACACAGATTCTGATGCGTTTTATTTGGCGGCATAGGCTAATGTTGCTAAACTCAGTTTAACATGCTTCAGTTTCAGCATCACATTAGCGCAGGCTTCTAAAGTTGCACCGGTGGTCACAACATCGTCTACTAACAATAAATGTTTATTATTTAAATCTGCTGGTTTTGCAATCTTAAAACTGTCTTTTACATTTTCCCATCGGCCGGTTCGTGTTTTACGGGTTTGGGTTTCAGTGGCATGCTGACGAATAACGGCATCGTTTAACACCGGTATTTTCAAAACAGAAGACATGCCATTGCAAATTACTGTTGCCTGGTTGTAACCACGCTTACGTTCTTTATCGGCATAAAGGGGTAATGGAATTAAAGCATCGATGGTATTGAAACGGCTGCTGTTCAACATCGTTTTCCCCATAACCTCACCCAGGTAAAAACCAATTTTTGTATCGCCCCTGTATTTAAGCTGATGAATAAGATGCTGTATTAAAAATTCTTTTGAAAAATAAAACTGGCTGTAAGCAGCTGTTAATGGGATCCTGCCCCAAAAATCTTTTTCAATGGGGTTATTTGCAAATTGGGCAAAGTTGGTATGCGGTAAATTATGAATGCAATGATGGCAAAGCAGGTTTTCTGCTGCCAGTAAATCAGATCCACAACCGGTACAAATATGCGGATAGAAAAGATGCAGGGTACTGCTGATGATATTTTTTAATCGGGCAATCATTAATTAAATAATTACCACAACAAGTTAAAATAAATATTGGTATAATTCCTCAACTTTTCCCAATGGCACCACTTCAATATTAAATTTCTGATTAGCCAGTGATTTGGAAATGTACTTACTCACTATGATCTTTTCGAATCCTAATTTCTCAGCTTCGGCGATGCGTTGTTCAATCCGGTTTACCGCTCTTATCTCTCCGCTTAGCCCTATTTCGCCGGCAAAACAATAATGCTGGTTAATGGGTACATCTTCATAACTGCTTAGCAAAGCACTTACAATGGCAAGATCAAGGGAAGGGTCTTCTACTTTTATTCCACCGGCAATATTTATAAAAACATCTTTCACACCAAAATGAAAGCCGCCTCTTTTTTCAAGCACCGCTAATAATAACTGTAAACGGCGCAGATCAAAACCACTTACCGTTCGCTGAGGTGTACCGTAAACACTTTGGGTAACCAATGCCTGTCCTTCAATTAATAAAGGCCGCATACCTTCCATAGTTGCTGCAATGGCAATGCCGCTTAGCTGTTCTTCTTTTTGTGTAATTAATAATTCGGAAGGATTGCTGACTGCCCGCATGCCGGTACCGGTCATTTCATAAATGCCCAGCTCAGCTGTTGAGCCAAAGCGGTTTTTAAGTGTTCGTAAAATGCGGTATGCATAATGGCGGTCGCCTTCAAACTGTAAAACAGTATCCACCATATGTTCCAGGATCTTTGGCCCGGCAATTGTTCCGTCTTTGGTGATGTGGCCGATTAAAAAAACAGGTGTGTTGGTTTCTTTGGCAAAGCGTTGCAGTTCTGCCGCCGATTCCCGGATCTGGCTGATGCTGCCGGCTCCACTTTCTACAAAAGGCGATTGCAGGGTCTGAATAGAATCTACAATGACCAGTTGCGGTTTCAGTTTTTTTATTTCCTGAAAAACAGTTTGTGTATTGGTTTCGGTAAGGATATAAAAATTTTCGCTGTTGATGCCGATCCGGTCAGCACGCATTTTTATCTGTTGTTCACTTTCTTCTCCGCTTATATATAATGTAACAACCTCTTTTAGTTGCAAACCGATTTGTAAAAACAAGGTTGATTTACCAATGCCCGGTTCGCCCGCAACTAAAACAATACTTCCCAAAACAATTCCGCCACCCAGAACCCGGTTTAGTTCTGCATCACCGGTAAGGATCCTTTTTTCTTCAGCACTGCTTACCTCATTTATTGAAATGGTTTTTTGTTTTCCCAAACCAGCGTAATCCCGCCACTCGTCTTTTTCTTTTTTATCTGTTCCTTTAATAATTACTTCTTCAACAAAAGTATTCCAGATGTTACAAGCCGGGCATTTTCCCAGCCATTTGGCACTTTCATAACCACAACCCTGACAAAAAAAAGCTGATTTAGTTTTACTCATTTTAGATTTAAAAATTTACAAAGTACGAATGTAGAATAGAAACCAATCACAGCAGAATAAAAAAGTAAAAGTGCTAAAGAAAAATTCAATTGATATTTTGTAATACTTCTCTATAAATTTATAACTAACACTTCTGGTCTCCTCCTTAAAGTTGCATAGTCGAAGACTGGCTTTAATAGTAAAAGGGTCAACATTGCTGTTGACCCTTTATACTTACTAACCCATTAAATTCTATTGCTAAATTACAAATTGCCCCCACATAAAAAAATAAAATTTGCCCGATGTTAATAAGTTCTTGCTTAAACTAACTGCTAAGTATGCACTACTGAAGGCTTTCATAATATAATGAAAGTCAATTACTTAAAAGAGGTTTAACATTTCAGTTTTTTGCTTGTTCCCAGTATTGCAAAAAATATTTTTTGAATATTATTTGGTTTATAAAATAAACTACTTTACGTTTGTGTAAAATTTAGACGAATGAAAAGGGTACTGGCTTTACTTATTTTAATAACAACTTTTTCAGCAAAGGCACAGGTTAAAGTTACCGGTACGATCACTGATAATAAAGGTAAACCGGTTAGTGGGGTGAGTATAACATTAAAGGATACCTACGATGGAGCAACTACTGATTCAATGGGTAATTTTTCATTCACAACTTCTGAAAAAGGCAAGCAGATATTAGCAACATCTGTTATTGGTTACAGGCCATATGAGCAAGAGCTGAGTATAGGAACAGCTCCAATTATAATAAATATATCTATGAAAGAACTGGTTACCGAATTAAAAGCAGTTGTAATATCTGCGGGTTCTTTTGTTGCCAGCGATAAAAATAAGGGGGCTGTTTTAACAGCACTTGATATTGTAACCACTCCCAGTGCCAATGCTGATGTAACCAGTGCTTTCAAAACATTACCGGGTACCCAACAGGTTGGAGAGAGTGAAGGGCTGTTTGTTAGAGGAGGTTCGGCAACAGAAAGCAAGATATATATGGACGGTAACCTGGTTAATAATTTTTTTTACAGCAGCACACCAGGTATTGCTCAACGTGGAAGGTTTAATCCTTTCTTATTTAAAGGAACCATTTTTAGTACCGGAGGGTATTCAGCATTGTATGGCCAGGCACTTTCTTCAGCATTAATTTTGGAAAGTAAGGATTTACCTGAAAGAACACAGGCAGACCTGGCTATTTCAGTACTTGGCCTTGGTGGCGGTATTCAACATCTTGCAAAAGATAAAAAATCATCCTGGGGTGTTTCGTATAATTATACAAACCTGTGGCTTGGGTTCGCCATCAATAAACAAAAACAGGATTTTTTTCAAATACCGGTTTATCAGCAGGGAGATGCCAATTTCAGGATTCAGACAAAGAGCGGGGGATTTATAAAATACTATGGTTATATAAGTGCTAATAAAACCGGCTTCAGAAGCTCCGACATCGATTCAGTTGTTTTAAAAAATGCCTTTGCCATAGAAAATCTAAATACCTATCAAAATATAAACTGGAAAGATAACCTGGGAAACAGGTGGAGACTAAACACAGGCATTAGCTTTAGCACAAACAAGGATAATATTATTAATGAATTGCTGGATGACAATAATCAGAAACAGGTTATTTTAATCCCTTCCTTTTATGCGTTTAAAAATTTTAAACTGAAAAACAAAGCTCAATATGCCCAGGTAAGGCTTGTTTTGGAGAAAAAATTAAATGGATTAAATGCCATTCGTTTCGGTTCTGATTATTTTTACAGTAATGAAAAATCTACCTATACTTTATTTGATGGTAATGGGTTTACAGAAACCGTAACCGATAACTTAAAATCTGTATTTGCTGAAACCGATATTTATATTACCAATAATCTTGCAGCAAAAGCCGGGGGCAGGTTAGAGCATTCTCAGGTGCTGAATAAATGGAATGCAGCGCCCAGGCTTTCTGTAGCCTATCAGTTTCGGAATAACAGCCAGGCATCATTTGCATATGGTATTTTTTATCAAAATCCTGAAAGAAAAATATTACCTGCTACACCCGGTCTGGATTATTCAAAAGCGTCACATTATATACTGCAATACCAAAAAATAAGCAGCCGGCAAACTTTCAGGGTTGAGGCTTTTTATAAAAAGTATGATGATCTGTATAAAACAACCGTTTCCGTAACCGGAAGGGAATCAGCAAACAACAATAATGGTTTTGGCGATGCAAAGGGTATAGAGTTATTCTGGCGGGATAAAAAAACATTTAAGAATGTGGATTATTGGATATCCTATTCTTACCTGGATACTAAAAGAGATTATTTAAATTACCCCCAGGCTATAACTCCATCATTTGCAGCAACCCATACAGCGGCCTTTGTAGTTAAGAAATTTGTATTGCCCTGGAAAACCGGGTTTAACCTTAGTTATAATTTTGCTACAGGGCGGCCTTATTATTATTTTGCCTATGATAATGTGCAGAATAAATATGTGATTGGCGATGCCGGAAAAACCATCAACTACAACAGCATGAGTTTTAGTGTAAACTATTTACCCAATCTGGGTAAAACAAATCCAAAGGCATTTGTTGTATGGGTTTTGGGTATTAATAATGTACTGGGGCAAAATCAGGTTTTCAATTATAATTACAATAACAGTGGTAGCAGAAAAGAAGCAGTTGTACCGCCATCAAAACGGTTTATTTATATTGGTTGTTTTATAAGTTTTGGAATTGACAGAACACAGGATGCGATCAATAATAATCTTTAGGCCCCATCCCAACCCTTCCCCGAAAGGGAAGGAGAGCGAAGGGGATTATAATATTTAAAGTTCTTTTTATAAACAAAAATCAATCACCGCTAATATCTCAAACATGATCTTCGCCATTTCCTTCCGCCGCGGCGGAGAGATAGAGGGGGCCGGGTTGGGGTAAGGCCAAACGTTACAACTATGCCAGATTATAAAACAGCTCCCGAAGGTAAAGACCCTGTCTTATGGGAGATCGCACAAAAAAGGGCAGGTTTTAAAAGCCATGCTTTGGTTTATGTTATTATGAATTCATTTTTCTGGGCTGTCTGGTTTTTATCATCCAGGAATCGGCATCCAGACTTTGATGCATTCAATTGGAACCATCTGCCCTGGCCCATTTGGCCAATGCTTGGCTGGGGTATCGGCCTGGCTTTTCATTTTGCCGGTGCCTATATTTTCCCACAATCAAATTCTGTTGAAAGGGAATATGAAAAATTAAAAAATCAACAAAAAAATAAATAATATCAAAATCAAAATCAACAAAACAATGAAAAAATTATTTCTTCTTACAGCGGTTTCTTTTATAGTAACCTGCACATTTGCACAGAGCGAAAAATATATTGCATCTATGAAAAGCAATATAGCGGCTATTGATACCAGTTTTAAAAACCCGGCCGACCTGTTGAGCCTGGCAAATAAATTTGAGCGTATTGCCACAACAGAAAAAACCCAATGGCTCGCTTTTTATTATGCAGCACTGTGCCAGGTTAATTATACCTATATGGAGCAGGATAAAACAAAGATTGATGCTATTGCAGACAAGGCAACAGAGCTTATTGATAAAGCCGACGCCTTACAACCTAACAATTCAGAGATCAGTTGTATAAAAAGTATGATTGCCAGCAGTCATATGATGGTAAATCCCATGCAACGGTTTATGGAATATGGGCCGGAGAGTGCAACTCATTTAGAAAGTGCAATACAACAGGATCCCACAAATCCAAGGCCTGATTATTTAAAAGGACAGGGCTTAAAGTATACACCGGAACAGTTTGGCGGAGGATGTGCAACTGCAAAACCTTTATTACAATCATCACTGGATAAGTTTAATAAGTATACAGCTGCCAGCGAATTACATCCAAACTGGGGTAAACAAAGAGTGGAGTTATTAATAAGCGAATGTAAATAAATATAAAGGTTAGCAGTTATACAAATTTGTGTAACCGCTGACATACTAACTAAAACCGTAATGGTATGCAAACAGAAAATTTTTCTCCGCAGGAAAGTTTAAAACTGATACAGAATATGATTGCAAAGACCCGGCAGGATATGGGCGATAACAGCAAACATTTTCTGCTATGGGGCTGGATAACACTGGTGGCCTGTGTGGGGCAGTTTGTATTAAAGAATGTTTTTAGTTATGAAAAACATTACCTGGTCTGGCTGATTATCATTCCGGCTATTATCATCAGTATCATTATGGGGATCAAAGACCAAAGAGCACAAAAAGCAAATACTTATATTGGGGATAGCATGAAATACTTATGGATGGGAATGGGGATCAGTTTTTTTGTATTAAGTATGATTTTGACCCGCCTGGGCTGGAATAGTTCAATTTTTCCGTTTTTTATTATGCTTTATGGTTTAGGAACCTTTGTTTCCGGCCAATTTCTTCAGTTTAAACCATTGATATTTGGTGGTTTGGCTGCCTGGGTATTTGCAATTGCTTCGGCCTATTTTAAAAATGACTACCAGATGCTTTTTGGGGCAGCAGCAATTTTGGTTAGCTATATCATCCCTGCTTATATGCTTCGTCATAAAAATAAATCTTCACGCAATCTTTAATTAATATGCCAAACGATCAGCAACTTTCAAAAGAAAAAAGTATGGAGATCATTCACCAGATGATAAGCCAGGCCAAAACAAATATTACCGACAATGGCCTTAACTGGCTGCTTTGGGGCAGTATGCTTTTTTTAACTTCACTTGCTACTTTTTGTTTTATTACTATAGGTGCCAAAAATATTTTTTTAGGCTGGAACATTTTTGGACTCATTACAATTGTACTACTTGCATACGGTATTTTTAAACCCCGTAAAAAGGTAGTAAAAACTTACATTGGCGACTTAATGAAACTGGTTGATATTGGTTTTGTAGTAAGCCTCTTCACGGTGATTTTTGCTATAAATATTGCCGTAAATCCTAACAGTGGTTTTGGATTTTTATTAATGGTGTTTTCTTTTTTTATGTTGGTAAAAGGAGGTGCGGCAAACTCTAAAGTACTCATGTTTGGTGCTGCGGTTAACTGGGCCGGCGCAATCGCCATGTTCATAAATAAAGATTTCAGATACGATATGCTGATTATGGCTATCGCTATTTTTACCGGGTACATAATTCCGGGTATTATTATGTGGAGACAATATAAAACACAGGTAAATCAACCATCATCAAATATCGGCTGTTAACGCATGGAATTTAAAGAACTTGATCCCATATTACACTCTCAACTCAGGCTTGCTGTGGTAAGCCTGCTCATCAGTGTGCGTGAGGCCGAATTTACTTTTTTAAAAGAAAAGACAAACGCAACTGCCGGTAACCTGAGTGTACAAATTAATAAATTAAAAGATGCAGGTTACTTAGATGTAACAAAGCAATTCAATAATAACTATCCGCAAACAATTTGTAAAATCACCAAAAAAGGGATTGAGTCTTTTGAAACCTATGTTAATGCCCTGCAATCTTACATGAATCCCGGTACGGAATAAATTTCTCCTGAATTATTATTTTTTAAACTTTTTACATACTCATCCGTTTTACCTTTGGTAATATAACGGAACATGTCATCAATTATTAAAGTAAATAATCTTTCCAAGCATTTTAAAGAGATCAAAGCCGTTGATGATCTTTCTTTTTCTGTTGAAGAGGGCGATGTGTATGGATTTTTAGGGCAAAATGGCGCCGGAAAATCAACCACCATACGTATGTTACTCACACTCATAAAACCCTCTGCCGGTGAGATCAGCATTTTTAATAAAAACCTTTCTACGCATCGATCAGATATTTTAAAGCAGGTTGGTGCTGTAATTGAAAAACCCGACCTGTATAAATATTTATCCGCTTTTGATAACCTGGCCATTTTTGCAAAAATGAGCGGCATAAAGGCCGAAAGAAAACTGTTGATGGAGCAATTAAAAATGGTCGGGCTGGAAGAAAGAGCCGGCAGCAAAGTAAAAACCTTTAGCCAGGGTATGAAACAAAGGCTGGGTATTGCCGTGGCTTTGGTGCACAACCCCCAATTGATCATTTTAGATGAACCTACCAACGGGCTTGACCCCCAGGGAATAGCAGATATGCGGAACCTGATCCTGCATTTAAGCCGGGAAATGGGAAAAACGATTGTTGTTTCATCGCACCTGCTCAGCGAAATAGAATTGGTTGCTAACAGAATGCTCATCATACACAAAGGGAAAAAAATAGTGGAAGGAAATGTTGCAGCATTACTCGACCCTTCAAAATCACTGGTACAAATAGAAACAGGTGATGATAATGTGGCAAGAGCAAAATTGTTGCATACAAGATGGGCTGCCTTGTTGCAGGATAATACCCGATGCCTGCAATTTAAAATGAATAAGGAAGAGGTACCGCAATTAATAACCGACCTGGTATCCATACAGGTGCAGGTACTTTCAGTAAATCCTATGCATTCTTTAGAAGATTATTTTCTTTCACTTACAACCCAAGCCGGATATGTGGAATCTTTTGCAAATTGAATTGTTTAAAATATTTAAGAAACCAAGAACCTACCTGGCATTTGCCATCATTGCCGCTTTTATTTTTTTGATACAACTGGGCCTGTTGGTAAATGGCAAAGACTGGATGAAATTCATGCTGGGGTCTTTGGATGAGACCATGACTATCGATTATAGTAAACTGGTTAACGGATATGCTGTTTGTTTTTTTGTGCTCAACTTACTGTTGGTGCATGTACCCATATTGGTTGCATTAGTTGCCGGCGATGTGGTTTCGGGAGAAGCAAGTATGGGCACATTACGATTGCTCGCTGCCAAGCCGGTAAGCCGTACGCAAATAATACTGGCTAAATTTTTTGCCACTGCTGTATATGTTTTTGCCTTGCTGTTGTGGATTGCCATAATTTCTTTGGTAATTAGTATTGCTGTGTTTGGCGAAAACGACCTGGTGGTAGCTAAGACAAATGGTTTACAGCTTATAGAAGCAAACGATGTGTTGTGGCGTTACTTTTGTGCGTTTGGATTTGCTTTTATCGCTATGATGGTGGTGGCAGCTATTTCCCTGTTATTATCTGTTTTGTCAGAAAACTCGATTGGCCCGATAGTGGCCACGGTGGGCATCATCATCGTTTGTACATTGATCAGCGAAATGGAAATACCCCTTTATCAAAAATATATTAAGCCTTACCTGTTCACTACGTATATGTTGGGCTGGAAAGGTTTTTTTTATATTGGTTCAACTGATGATGGCGATACCATAAAAGGGTCTATCCAGTATTTGCCGGGTATTTTAAAGAGCATTGCTGCACTGCTGGTATATATGCTGGCATTGGTTGCAACATCCGTTTTTATATTTCGCAAAAAAGATATTTTATCATAAAATCATTACATGAAGTCATTCATTTTTTTTCTTTTCCTGATTCAGTTTTCCTATTTTACCCTTGCACAACCTGTCCCGCAACAGCGGGAGGATATCAGTTTGCTCGTACAAAAAGTAAAGGATAAAATAAACCTGGTAAATGATTATGAGGCAAATGGCAAAATGAAAACCAATGTTGTTTTTTTAAAGGTTCCGGTTGCCACCGTAAAACTTTATTTTAAAAAACCCAACCGCCTTCGAATTAAAAATGAAAAAGGAATTTCTTTTGTACCAAAGGGTGCTGTTAATATTAATATGAATAATGTGCTGGGAAGTGGTAGATACAGTGTGCTGGATGCCGGGAATGATAAGATTGGGAACACTGCTGTTAAAGTGGTGAAATTACTGCCTGATGATGATACTGCAGATGTAGTTCTGTCTGTATTATATATAGATATGGTTAACCAGGTTATCCTTAAAACGAAAACCACAACAAGGGATAATGGTACTTATGAACTGCAAATGAGTTATGGAAAATATATCGCTTATGGCCTGCCTGATAAAATAATATTTTCATTCAATACCAAAGATTATAAAATGCCCAAGGGGGTAACGTTTGATTTTGAGGATGGCAGTGAAAAGAAAAAGCCGGACGATAAGCTAAAAAATAAAAATGGTAAAGTTGAGTTTTCCATTAATGCCTATATCATCAATAAAGGAATTGATGACAGTATTTTCAATTAGGAAAGTGAATAGTGCCTTTACCCTTATTCAGGGATATCACTTATTTTTTCGTCTACCATATTTGCAACTACCTTGGAACTCAATTTGTTTAGCGGGTTTTTGTGTTGCTGGTCATACTCGTACCGGCCAACAATAATATCTATACATTTATAAATGGCTTCCCTGAATGAAGATTCATCTGCCTTTCCCTGACCGGCAATATCAAAGGCCACCCCATGATCCGGTGATGTACGCACCCCGGGCATCCCGGCAGTAAAATTTATCCCTTCGCCAATGGCCAATGATTTAAAAGGTATTAAACCCTGGTCGTGGTACATGGCCAGCACCCCATCAAACTTTTCATACTGGCCACGGGCAAAAAATGCATCGGCCGGGTAAGGGCCAAAACAAAAAATATCGCGCTGTTTGGCTTCTTTAATGGCCGGTTTAATTATTTCTTCTTCTTCTTTACCAATTAATCCTTCATCGCCTGCATGCGGATTCAGTCCCAGTACTGCAATGCGTGGTTTATTAATATTAAAATCTCTTTTCAAAGAATTATTAATAACCTGGAGCTTGCTGACAATACTTTCTTTTGTTATATTTTTTGCAATTTCATTTACCGGTATGTGCTCGGTAAGCAGGGCTACCCTCATATTTTCTGCAATCATAAACATGGCCACATCCGGTACATTGAATAAGTTTTTTAAATAGGGTGTGTGGCCTGTAAAATTAAACTGGTCAGACCGGGTATTGCTTTTATGTACCGGTGCAGTAACCAGGCCATCGATCAGATTATCCTTTAAAGCCTTTCCGGCTGCTGTTAAACTTTTAATGGCATATTTTCCGCCAATATCATTTAAAATGCCGGGGTTAATGTTAACTTCTTCATCCCAGCAATTAGACAGGTTTACCTGTTTGTTATTTATCCGGTTTAATTCTTTGGCCGTTGTAAAATTGATGTTTATATCCGGTAAACCTTTTCTGTAAAAATTCAAAACCTTATTATTTCCAAAAACTACCGGGGTACAAAAATCCAAGATCCGGTTATCTGCCAGTGTTTTAATAATAATTTCAATACCTATTCCGTTAATATCGCCACAGCTGATACCAATTACCGGTTTGTTTTCTGATGATGAACTCATGTTATATAAATTAAAAGTAAAAATACAATAACTTAAGTTAATGTTTTAAAACAGCTGTTTTGATTATTTTATCAGATTTTATATGAGACCGGTTAAGCCATAAAAATTTGTTTTTTTTATTGACTTAAATAAGATAAGGGTTAACATTATTTATAATACCACCTGGGCAATGAAGCACTAGTATTTACGTTGTGTTTATACAGATTAAACAATTAGGGAGTTTAAAAGACAAATACAGGAGTATAATTGCCGGTATTTTGTCAAAAGTAATTTTCCGGTATTCAGAAGATCATAATAAAAATATGGTTATTAAAAATTGGTTTGACATTCAGTATGAAAAAAAATTATATTTTATTCTCCATTGTTTTTATCTGTGCACTGTGCTCATTTTCATTTAAAAGACCAAAGGATACCGGGCTTTATATTTCCCTTTACAGTCAAAAGCTGAAAGATTTCAAAAAAAATCAGACCCTCCTGCTTGACCTGGTAAAACATACGGATTTAAGAACCCATGATGGAATAAAAATAATAAAGGATCAAATAGCTATTGCAAGGACAAATTTAAAAGGATTGGATTTTTGGTTAAGGTATGTTGAGCCTGTAGCCTATAAAAAGATTAATGGCCCTTTACCCGTTGAATGGGAAACAGAAGTTTTTGAGAAATTTGAAAAGCCCTATAAACGGGAAGGCTCAGGCTTAACGCTTGCTGCCTTATACCTCGATGAAAAGCAGGTAGATAAAGACAGTTTATTGAATTTAGTACGGTCATCCATTTTTGCAACCGGAACATATATGGCTGATTCTATAACCAGCCAACTGCAATTGCACCACCATTTTTTTTTAGCGAACCGGCTTTTTATTTTAAACCTGGCAGCAATTTATACAACAGGTTTTGAATGCCCCGATACAAGCCGTATCATACCGGAATTGCGGTCCATGTTAGCTGATGTAAGTAAGATCTATTACTCTTTTAATGAAAGCTTTGCTAAAACCAGTCTTTCAGAAAATTATCTTTCGCTTTATAACAGTGCCCTTGTATTTGCAGACAGGCAACCTGGGGATTATTCCCGTTTTGATCATTTTACTTTTATCCGGGACTATATTAACCCACTTTTTAAAATGAACCAGCAATTCATTAAACAATACGGGGTGTTTACCAAAAGTTATGTTGACTATTCTTTGAATAATTCCAATACTTCGATCTTCAGTAAGGATCTTTATTTTGGACAAAACGAGAAGGGGATCTTCCTGCGGGTTACTGATCAAAATGCTTTGCTTGAAATTGAAAAGATCGGGAAACTGCTTTTTTACGACCCGCTGTTATCCGGTAATAACCAGCGCAGTTGTAACTCCTGCCATAAGGCAACAGCGTATTTTACAGATACCCTGCTAAGCACTTCATTTCAATTTGACCGTAAAAATCCGCTTTCCAGAAATACACCCTCATTGGTCAATGCCACATTTAATCACTTGTTGATGCTGGATGGGAAACACATTTCTTTACAAAACCAGGGTAAAGATGTGATCACAAATCCCCTGGAAATGGGCGGCAATGAAAAAGAAGTTGTACAAAAAATATTGAACTGCAATGAATATAATAAAGCATTCAAAAGCTTTTTAAAGTATACGCCCCAGGAAACAGAAATTACAATTGAACACATTGTTTCAGCCATTTCCCTGTATTACAGCAAATTCAATAATTATTACGCTCCCTTTGATGATGCTATGAATAACAAAAAAGAAATTGATCCGGCTGTAAAGCAGGGATTCAATTTATTCATGAGTAAAGCGCAATGCGCTACCTGTCATTTTGTTCCCCAGTTCAATGGAGTAAAACCACCTTATATTGGAAGTGAGTTTGAAGTATTGGGCGTACCGGAAGACACCGGCTATAAAAAGCTAAGCTTCGATTCAGGACGATATGGAATTAATCCGGCTGCCGAAATGCTTAATGCTTTCCGTACCGGTTCAATAAGAAATACGGAGTTTACCAAACCTTATATGCATAATGGTGTTTTTAACACACTGGAGCAGATCGTTGATTTTTATAATGCAGGCGGCGGAGTTGGCAAAGGACTTACAGTTAACAACCAGACACTTTCTTCAGATTCATTGAGGCTGACCAGCAATGAAAAAATGAACCTGGTCGTTTTTATGCGTTCCTTAAATGAAAATATTAATTTTGATGCGGCTCCGTTACAATTACCGGTTTCAAAAGACAAAACACTGAATAGCCGGAAAATTGGTGGTGAATATTAGAATATATAAAGATGAAATACATAACGGGCATACTGGTTTTTTTATTGGTAATCGGTTGCCTGCCTGCCTGTGTTACACAACCTAAGACCCAATTCTATGATTTCCCTTCAGATATTGCAGAAGAAGCAAAAACAGCTAACCGGAAAATGTTGGAAAAAGGCAGGGTACTCTATAATATCAACTGTGCAAAATGTCATAATAAGAAAATAAATGGCAGGATCATTATTCCTGATTTTACACAAGACCAACTGGATAGTTACATCATCAGGATCAAAAATGAAGTACATATAAATTCAATACCTGAAACCAGGGTAACCACCCAGGAAATGGAAGCCATCCAGTATTTCTTTACCTATAAAAAGCCAGCCCTGCCTGTTACAGAAAAATAACCTGCTGAAACTTTAAGTAATCAATGCCCACATTTAATTTTAAATAAATTATTTCTTCCTCATTTTTCTCAATCTCCTGTTTGCCTTTAATTCCATCTTCTGAAATCTTTCAGCAAAACAGAAATGCTATAAATTTACCAACGTGTTTTTACAAGGTGTTTTTACTTATTTATGAAATTAAGCTCAAGAAATATGTATCCCAATACAATAATTACTATTTCAAGCCGTATTAATAATTACAATTTTTATAGTATACGTTCTGTTATTTATAGTATTTGTTCAGGTGAAAAAATAATTAATCGGAAAAAGAGAAAACCCAAACCCTATATCCTGTTATGAAAAAGATATTTACTACTTTTAAAATTTGCTTTTTAATTTCCTTGTTTTTTTGTCAGGAAATTAAATCTCAAACCATAGGTACTTTTAATTCAGTAACCCCTGGTGTACAAACAGCAAGTTTGGTAATTCCGGCAACACATACTTTTCAAAGGATCATAAAATCCGGTGATGCACTTACTGCAGGTGGTTCATTAGGTAATGACCTTGATTTTACCGGGTATGTACCGATCGGAGGCAGCAGCCTTAACGGCTATCTTTCAATCAGCAGCGAAAGTACTCCTGCAGCTGTTGGTATCATGACGGTTACTTATAATATTCCCACCCATACCTGGTTAAAATCAAATAGTGGTAATGTTAGTTTTCCGGTTGCTGCTTTTGGAACAACTCCTGTAACAAGATTTTGTTCAGGTACTGTTACACCAAACGGAACTATTATGGTTTCTGAAGAAAATGTTGCACAGGGCGATACAAATGGAGATGGGTATAATGATGATGGCTGGATCATAGAAATAAACCCGGTTACTAAAACAGTAATTGAAAGTGATGCTACCCATACCGGAGTTGATAAATTATGGGCGATAGGAAGACAGGCAAGGGAAAATGTAATGGTAGCTCCCGATAACCAAACTTTATATACCGGTGCAGATAATGGAGCCGTTAATAGCTTTGTTTACAAGTTTGTGGCAAATACGCCGGGTAATTTCAGTAGCGGCCAATTATATGCGTTAGTTACCACGGCTGCATTAGGTACGGGTACATGGGCGCCTATTGCGAATGCAACGCAGGCAAATAGAAATGGCACTATAGCTTTAAGTACAGCTGCAGCGGCTTATAGTTTTAATGGTGTTGAAGATATTGAAAGGGGGCCTGATGGTAAGATTTATTTTACGGCAAAAGGCCCTGGCAGGATTTACAGGTTTACCGATAACGGAGCCACGGTAAGTAACCTGGAGATTTTTGTGGCAAATGCTACTTATGATGTAGATCCTGGTGCAGGAGTAGCAAATGAAGCATGGGGTACAGGAAATGATAACCTCGCTTTTGATGGGGAAGGAAATCTTTGGGTGTTACAGGATGGAGGCAGAAACCATATCTGGGTAGTGGGCCCAACACATACGGCTGCCACACCAGCGGTGCGTTTATTTGGTAAAACACCGGCAGGAAGTGAACCTACAGGTATCACATTCACCCCCAATAATAAATTCATGTTTATTTCTTTTCAGCATCCTAATGTGGGTAATGCAGGTGCACAGTTAGATGCTGCAGGTGTTACTGTCAACTTCAATACACATACCACTGTGGTAATTGCGCGTAAAGAAAATTTAGGGCCTACGGCAACTTTAAATGTTAATATTTCTGATTTTAGAGTTAATGAAGAAAGTAATAACACTGCACAGGTAAGCTGGTCCGTATCAAATGCTGTCAATCATTCTCATTTTGAAATAGAGCGATCAACCGATGGCAGAAATTTTGAAAAAATTTATGTGGAAAGTCAAATTCTTGCCAATGGAACTGCTTATGCTTTCAATTTTACCGACAGGCAGCTTCCTGCTGCAGTAATAATTTTTTACCGGTTAAAGCAGGTTAATACCAATGGCGATTTTCAGTATTCCGAGATCAAATCCATCCGGTTAAGTACAAAAAGATCCGGAATAGCTGTTTATCCAAATCCAGCTAAAGAAACCTTAAACATTGATTTTACATCAGCAGAAACCAATACGATAACATTAGCCGTTTCAGATGGTTTGGGGCGCACCGTAATCAGTGAACAAAGGAAAGTAATACCTGGTAAAAATATAGTAACGGTTGACATACATAAATTAAATAAAGGGAATTATACCCTGTTAATTTATGAAAGTAACAGCAGTAATGACAACCAGGGTTTTCAATTTGCAAAACTTTAAAATTGGTTTAATAAAAAAGTGATTATAATAATTACATATAATCAATTGATGTATGATTACTGCTTAGTTATACATAAATAAAACTGATGACCTGCTTGAATAATTATATTTTATAAAAAAATATGTACAACTCTTACTGGCAGTGCTGATTTTTACACAAGAAGCAGATGCACAAATACTTCGCCCTTTTGCTTCGGGGTATTACAATCCATCAGTCTTGAATAGTATTGTATATGTATTCAATAGCTTTTTTACTAAAGCTTGCATTGGCGCAGGTAAACCCGTTACCGGGAAAGGAAGTGCCACCGGCAGGCTTAACAAGAAATAATGCCGGAACCGGAAAATTTTTTGATGTTGATATTATTCCGCAAATAATATTACAACCCCCGACTAGAAATAACCATCACATATAAAACATTACAGTAGAAGTGCATCTTTACGCTGTTAACTCTGCAGACCTGTCATTTGGTATGCAGGTTTTAAGGATAAATAATAACGGAACTTTCAATTCCTCAAAAGCTGATACCAATTACCGGTTTATTTTCTGATGATGAACTCATAATTTTTTTTAAAAGCATAAAAATACAATTTGTAGCGGTAAATGATACAGGTTTGTTGCGTTATACAGGTTTGTAGCTATAACAAAAAAGCATCCCGATGGTAACCAGGATGCTTTTATATAGTTTGTTGTAATTATTGTTTAATAAGCTTAAGTGTTTTGGGTCCGGTATTATTTGAATAGGCCGTTACATTATATACACCTGCAGGCAGGTTTTTTGTTTGTAAAGAAATTTGATTTAAACCAGTTTGTAAAAATTCTCTTTGCTTTTGAATTATTCTGCCGGTAAAATCGCTTAATACAATTGTTATACTTTCTTTTTCAAAAGCATCTACTTTTAAAACTGCAGTTTCAGTTCTCACCATATTTGGGTTGATGGACATTAAATCAAAACTGCCGCTTTTTTGTATCAGTAATACAATATTGCTGTAAGTAACTTTGCCATCAACATCTGTAAACATAAGCCTGTAGTAATTTTTTCCATCTGCTGGTGCTGTATCAGTAAAATCAAAGGGGTTTTCACACCGGTCTTTGTTGGCTGTAAATGAATGTATCGGGGTAAAATTTAACCCATTGGTACTGCGTTGCAATTCAAATTTGGCTTCAACAGATGTACAAACTACCTTCCAGTTTAAAAAATGTTTTTTATCTGTTTGTGTTCCTTTAAAATAAGTAAGCTTTATACTTAATGAGCCTATCTTGCTGCTACTTAAATAAAAACCCGAAAAGCCATTTACCGGCACGGTTATTTCCCACCAGCTTTGAGTGGCATTCCAGTTTACAGTAAAGCCAGCTGTTGCAGTTGTAAAATCAGCATAAAACCCCGTATAATTTGTGGGGTTAGTACCTGTGCCATGAAATTGCCTTAATACAATATTACCGATACCAGTTGCATCCGCAGGCCCGGTTGGTAAAGGTTTATGCCCGCTATCCGCAGCCCTGGTATTATAGTCATTAAAATCACTTTGTAAATAATAGAGTTTAATATTTGCAGTGGCTGTAGCCGGATTTACAATTGGCTCTATATCATATTTTCTGGCAGTATATAAATCTAAAGTTCCTCTTTTTGTAGCGTTTAAATCTACTTTTGTACAGGTATTTATTGAGTTGGTAACCGGGCTTCCACCAGCAGGAGTAACATTTGCTATTAAATTGCAATTGCCATCTCTGTAATTTGTACCAAATGCATTTACACTAATATTTTGGCAAACAGAAGCGCCACCCGGCGTACCGGCTAATGTAAAGGATGCAGGGTCAACTGTTACTGTAACAGTATTGCTGCCTGTTGCACCGTTTGAAGGATTAACGGCATTGATGGTATAAGTGGTAGTGGCAATAGGTGTAGCAGTTACTACCGAACCGGTAGGGCTGCTTAAAGTGCCACTCGGCGACCATGTAAAGTTTATTGCATCAGGTGTAAACCGGTAACCATTTGTAAAACCGGTACCCGACCAATTGGTGGTATTGTTTCTGCCGGTAACAACTGCAGCAACAGTGCCGGTGCCATTTTCAACACCCTGTGCCTTTGCCAAAGTTATATTGCTGCAAACGGTAGTGTGTATTTCAATAATATTACTGGTTTCTTTTAAATGAATTTGAAATGTTGTTGTTCCTCCTCCACTTAAAAAAGGAACAGCCTGATAACTGATAACAAATGTTCTGTTTGGGGCAGCGCCATCCGTAAAATATTCTAAAGTACCTGCGGCTGCTAATGTAAGGTTAGCTGTTACACCATGTATTGTATTATTAGGCGCTGTTACACTGGGTAAAACAAAGCCTAAGCCGGTTGTTGTAGAGTTGGTATTGCCCAAACCTACCCAGCCATTTGAGCTGATATTAACTGTAGAATAAGGATTGCCATAATACCGGAAAGTAAAAGGGATGGAAATATTATCCCATCTGCAATCGTTCAAATTGCCAACCGTAAAAGAAGTAACTGCTACACCGGCATCAGCCAGAATATTGATTCCATAATCGGCAATTAAATTATTGGGAATTGCCGATACCGTATAGCTAACCGGTGTTGCCGATGCTGTCATAAGCGTAGAATTACCCGAGCATACAGTTGAATTATTTGCAAATCCGGTAACTGTTAGTTGTGCTGAACAAAAATTAAAAAGGCATATTGATGCCAAAAAAAAGTATATTTTTTTCATTAATATTGGATTTAAACCTGGCAGGTTTTAAGTACAATTTAACGAAGATACTGCTTGATTATTGTTCATATTGTCCCAATAGTATTTTTACCAATCTGCAATGAATATATACTTAGTAATTCTACAAGTTAATAGACACATTCCGGTAACAACAAAAAAATATTCTATTTTTTATAATTTTTTACTACAATATATCGTTAATATATACTACAAATTGTCATGTACTAATATTAGGTTCATATTTTAAGTAAAACCCAAGTCCAAAGTAACAATGCAAAAACTCTATTCATTTTTTATCTTATTATTGCTGTCATCTCTTGCTTTTAGTCAAAGTGATTTTAAGAAAGCAGGTATTTTAAACTTTGGTAACTCCTCAATAACCAATGGAGATAATTCCCCTGATTTTACTGGACAAAGCGGTACCGGTGCTAATATCGATGTTATCTACCACAAAATATTCTGGCGAATAAATCCCGATTCAGGAAGTGTAGCTACTCCTACAAAATATATCAGGGGATCGGTGCAAACCAATTTTAAAACCATTGTAAGTAATGTAACAACCATATCTTTCGATTTGCGGAGTACATTAACCATAGACTCGGTTAAATTCAGAGGAGCTAAATTACCCGGAGGAAGTATTGTCCGGTCTGGTAATATCACCACTTTAACTTTAGGTACAACCCTTGCTAATAATTTTATTGATTCATTTACTGTTTTTTACAGGGGAGCTCCTCCTGCAGTAAGTGGCGCGGCAGAGGGTTATCAAACTGCTAAAACACCAACAGCCAATCAAAACTATATTTATACCTTATCAGAATCTTATGAAGACAGGGACTGGTGGCCCTGCAAAGCAGATATGCAGGATAAGATAGACTCTATGGATATTACAGTAAGTGTACCCTGGACAGGTGCAGATACTTTTTGGGTAGCTACTAACGGAAAGTTGGTTGACTCAACTATTACAGCCGGGTCCAGGATTTTTACTTTTAAAAACCGATATCCAATGGCCTCATATTTAGTTTGTGTTGCTGTTGCCAGGTATAACAAGTATTACAGGTCAATTACTTTGCCAAGTGGTTATGTATTACCGGGTGTATTCAATATTTTCAGGGGAAAAGCATCATATGCGACCATAACAAACGCGATGGCTTTACAGGATTCTGTTCTATATAAGTTTAGCCAGAAATTTGGAGACTATCCCTTTAAAAAAGATAAATATGGATATTATGAGGGGCTTGGCGGAGCCGGTGGAATGGAACATCAGTCATTTTATGCAATGGCTTCAGGTTCTTTAACCAGTCAATCTACTTTATCGCATGAGTTGATGCACCAGTGGTTTGGCGATAAGGCAACTTTTGCAAGCTGGGCCGATCTGTGGCTGGCAGAAGGCTTTGCAAGATACGGCGAAGCACTGGCAGGCGAGCTGCATCCGGCAACAGGTATAAATCCGGTTGCTGAATTAGCATCAGCAAAATCTGCAGCAAGGGGTAATACTACTACACCTACCAGAATTACAAGTTTTACCACCTCTAACCAGGTATGGACCGGTACCAATGTTAGTGCCGTATATGACAGAGGTTGTATGGTAGTATCAATGCTGAGGGCATTAAGCGGCGATAATAATTTCTTTCTGGCTTGCCGTAATTATTTAGATTCAGCCAATGGTTCCGGCTATAAATCTGCCACAACAGATTCTTTAAAAAATAATTTTAACCAGGTATTGAATTATGATTTAACCCCTTTCTTTGATGATTGGGTTATACATACCGGGCATCCAACCAGTTCTATTTACTGGAATTCTCCGGCTTCAAAACTTTTGGCAGTTTCTGTAGCTACCCAAACAAAATCTGCCTCCAATGTTGTTGGCCGTTTTCATAATGTAATTGTTTTAAGGGTGCAGGGTGCATTGTTGGGGCAGGATACAACGATCGTTTTTTATGATATAGATGGAAATTACCTGGCTAAAGCAGGTAACGGAATAGCGCCGGCTACACCGGGCAATTATCTACAATACCGCCTTTCGTTTACACCTACTACGGTAACATTTGATCCTTTCAACAGAACCATGTCTGCGGGGTCAACAGTTTTATTAACCACGCTTGACATAAAAATCCTTGACTTTACCGTACGGCAAAATGGTAATGTCCATGATGCTGTTTTAACAATAGATGACAATAGCATAAATACCAGTTTAATTTTAGAAAGAAGTGCAGATGGTGCAGTGTTTACAGAACTGGGAAACATGCAATTGCAGCCAAACAACCCACAAAATAATAAACAATATTATTTTAAAGATATTGCTCCATTGTCAGGTGTTAATAACTACCGGGTGAAGTTTAAAGATGTAAATGGCAGTTATAATTATTCTAAAATAATAAAACTTACCACGAAAATAATTGCCGATAAATTCAGCATTGTAAATAATCCTGGAGATGGAAATGTAAAACTAAAAGTTTTGCAAAATAGCCTGATGAATGAAAATGCAGTATTTATGGTATATGATGCAACAGGCAGGTTGCTGTTGCAAACTGCCCAAAAAATTACAGGCCAGGTAATTGAACTGGAAACATCAAAATTTTCAAAAGGAACATACATCATTAAAATAAATACCGGCAATCAAGTGCTGCAATCTTTAAAATGTATAATAAACTAAAAAAAAGTGGTAACAGCTAAGTCAGCATCTAATATCAATTTATATTATCCTTTTAATGTGTAAAATATTAAAATGATAATATACAAATCAATATTTCTATGAAAAAATATCTACTATTATTTTCATTATTACTCTGCTTCTGTGCCGATATAATGGCGCAGCCTGCCACCTATGCTTTGCCTTTTAGTATTGGAAGGGAAAGATGCGGCAGTACTACTGGATCCACAATACGTTATAGTTTTCCGGGCGTTTCCGCACGCAGCTATGATTCACTTTATTTTTTCGGTTATGTATCACCGGCATTATCCAGAAATACTTTATTAAATGCTTATGTACCAAGGTTAAGGATTGGTAACGGCACGTATGCCAGTACCAGTCCGGTTATGACAGCCAGGGACCGGTTTACCATAAATGCTGCAAGTGTATCTTTTAATCCCAAAGATGGTAAACTTTATTATTTATGGACAGATTATAGTGCCGCCATATCTGCTACATTAAAAACCTATGTTTGGCGATGGAACCCGGATACAACATTTTCTACCATTTCCTATAATAACCCGGCTGCAGTTAATTTATTAGATACCGTTGCCAGTTTTGTTTTTGATATTGGTGGTATAACTTTCGACAACAGTGGTATCGCATATCAATTGGAATTCAGTAACCCACCTTCGCCCTATAAATCAAGATTGCGAAAAATTGATTTTGTTACAAAAGTGATTGACCCGGTACCTGACACACTTGACCTGATAGGTGGCGCAGGCGGTATTGGAGATACTATATATAATGTAGCCAGTGGCGATATTACATTAATGCCCAATGGACAAATGTATTATGTGTTCGATAATAAACTGTTTACACCGGATTATGGCAGTTACGGCGCACCGGGCCGCCATATTACATCTACCTACATTGATACCATCCGAAGGCCCACCGGAGCTACAAACTTAGTGGGTTTAGCATATGGAAACGGCGATTTAATTTCATCATTTTCACCTGGTTGTATTTATAGAAGAATTGACCCGGTAAACGGGGATACCAATTTTGTTAATTATACCTACCTCTTAAATAAAGGAGTGCAATCAAGCGATATGTCGCAAATTTCCTCGGGCCTGGGTATTGCAAAAAAATTAGCCTCAATTGTAAGTACAGGTACGCCCGGACAATATGATATAGCGTATGATGTATTAATAAAAAATTACGGTACTACGGGTTTAACTAATTTACAGGTTTGGGATAGTTTGAGTAAAATAAATGGTGCAGCTAATTTGTCTAATGTTACCACCACCATGCTTACCATACCGCCACCGCCAGGCATTGCCTTAAACGCAGCGTTTAACGGAGTTACCGACGCCAGGTTGTTGCAATTTGCCGGTCAGAATTTACCCAATTACCCGGTTGACAGCAGCAGTTTTACCGTAAGGATAAATTGCAGGATTTCAAATGTTATAGATGGTGTGGTATATAATAACAGTGCAGTAGGTTTTGCATCGGGATACAAAGGCGTTGCCTTAAGAGATTCATCAACCAATGGTGATATACCCGACCTGAATCAAAATGATAAACCAGATGATATAGGTGAAGGCACACCAACCCCTTTTTTAATAGCACTTAATCCAATAGACGGTGCATGTGCAGTGCTGACAGCAGTTTTGTATTCAGAAAATTTTGGATCAGGTTTAATTGCAGGTTCAGGTTTATTAGCAGCCTTGCCTTCGGTACCCAATACATCCAGCTGTACCTATACAGGAACAACCACTCAGCCTATTGCAAAAAATACATTTGCCATAGCCAATAATGCAATAAATGCAGACCTTGCCAACTTTTCCTCATTAACCGATCATACTGGTGGTTTTGGAGGAAGAATGCTGGTAGTAAATGGAGATGTACCACCAAGAATAATATTTAGGGATACGTTACCAACCTCATGCCCCGGACGGCAATATTCTTTTTCATTTTGGGCAGCATTTCCATATAATGCTGTTTATCAAGCTCAATGTGACGCATTAGGAGGATTCAGGTATCCACGCTTTAAAATAAAATTCAGAGATATTGTAACAGGCTTAACTGCGGTTGAAGACAGCACAACCTCTATAACATCCAATAACTCCTGGACACAATATGGTTATCGTTGGACAATGCCACAGGGCTACTCCAATATAATATTGGAAATTATAAATGATGCCCCGGGAGGTTGTGGTAATGATTTTGTAATTGATGATATTGTTTATGGCAGTTGCGATGCCTTACCGGTTGTAAATACAAGCGACTTAACCGGATGTTTGGGAGATAGTATCAGGTTTGTTGGAAGCCTGTCGGATTCTACCGTTTTACCTGGGCCAAAAGATCATCAATGGCAAATAGCGCCTGCGGCAATTGGCCCTTGGGTAGATATACCAGGTGCAACCTTACCTTATTACGAAATTGACCCAATAATGCCCGCCGATACAGGAAAATTTTACCGGCTTATAGTTGCAGCACAAGGTAGCATTGGTATTCCTATTTGCCGTTCCATTTCACCAAGTGTAAAATTAAATGGCCAGGCACCATCCGTGGCAGCAACATCGGCCGGTCGAAATAAAAATAATGTTTGCCCGGGTATTACTGTAAAAGTTTACCAAACTGGTGGAACATTGGGTGCAGGAGCCACTTGGAGGTGGTACACTGGTGGCCCCGGTGTTACATTGGTAGGCACAGGCGATACACTTACGTTTATAGCACCTATAGTAAATACAACTTATTATGTACAGGCAGAAGGAACCTGTAATACAACCCCTGCTCAGGCTGTAACAATAGATATTAATTGTGATATAGATAAAGATGACGACGGTATTCCGGATTTTGTGGAGAGCAATATGGCAGCTGCATTTTTAGATGTGCCGGCTAATGGTATCATCAATGCTTACGATCCTTTAACTGCAGGGTTTATAGATATTAATAATGACTTTGTAAATGACAATTACCAGGCTGATGGTGATATTGATAATGATGCCATACCTAATTACCTGGATGCCACTTTCCCTGGCCGTATTGATGTCAACCTGGATGGTATTGATGACAGGTTTGATACCGACCTGGATGGCAGATTAAATATGCTTGACCTGGATAGTGATAATGATGGCGTGCCTGATGTGGTGGAAGAATATGGTGTAGATACTGACGGCAATGGAAAAATAGATAATTTAACCGATACAGATGTCGATGGATTATCAGATAATGTAGACTCCCGTATTATTCCTGCCGATGGCGCTTACAATACAGGCATTGGTTTGGGACTTACAAATTTAGACGGCGATGTAGTGGCCAATTTCCTTGACCTGGACAGTGATAATGACGGTATTCCGGATGTGGTTGAAGTTGGAGGCCCCGATGCAAATAATAATGGTATCATTGATGGTTTTGTAGATGCTAACAGCGACGGGTTACATGATAGTTATATTAATGCAACGGCATTATTACAAACCGGTGCAGATGTAACTGCTGATGGAAGGGCAGACAGCTGGCCCAATAAGAACAAGGACCGCGATTTCAGGCCCAATGCCTATGATATGGATGCAGACGGGGATGGTATTGCAGATGTGATAGAAGCGGGTTTACCCGATGCCAACTTTAATGGTATCGTAGATGGGGTACTGGGTACAAACGGCTGGTCAACGACGGTTTCCGGAATGCCTGCCTTAAACCTTCGGTATACGGATGCAGATATTTATCCCGATTACCTGGATATAGATTCAGATGAAGATGGCATACCTGATAATATAGAAGGGATGTCAACATTGGGTTATTTTTTACCAACGCTTGTTGATGCCGATGGGGATGGTTTGATGAATCCATACGATAATGCTCCGGGCGCCTTTGGCGGTTCAGGCATATTTGTATATGACCATGATGGCGACGGCACGCCTGATTACCGGGATCTGGATACCGATGGGGACAGCCAGCCCGATATCATAGAGGGCAATGATTTTAACCTCAATGGTATTGCCGATGATAATGTAACGTTAACCTTTGTTGATACCGATGGTGATGGCCTGGATAACCGTTTTGATTCCTTAACATCAGTTACGAACATAAAAGGGACTTCATACCGTATGGGTACCGGGGGTACCTTTACGGGCGATGCTGCACCGGGATCAAGAACAACGGTTCAAAGGCGTTTTGTTTTTCAGACGGACCGGGATTGGCGTTATGTAGGGGTTGTATTGCCTGTTCAGTTTCTTTCATTTACGGGATTACAGCAAAACAATACGGTGATGCTGAGCTGGACGATCATAACGGATGCGGAAGTGGATCATTTTGAGATTGAACGCAGTACCGATAACAATACATTTATTAAAACGGGTATTGTTACCCAGCCTGTATTACTGCAGGTGCAACAGCGTTTTGAGGCTGCCGATAATATCAGTGCGGTAAGTGGTGATATTATTTATTACCGTTTAAAGGTAGTGGGTAAAGGCGGCGAAATAAAGTACAGTAATATTCTGGTGATGCGCAAAACCAATAGCAGGTCAGTAGTTACGGTAATGCCCAATCCTGCTAACCATTATGTTTTTATAAATTTTGTGGTTGAGAAGGAAGGGAATGTAACGATACGGCTAATCAATAATATCGGTAAGATCGTAAGGGTACAGGAACAGAAATATACCAGGGGCAGTAAAAGCATTAAGCTGGATGATCTTTCCAGATACAGT
>JANOFR010000048.1:0-32604 GCA_031413755.1 Chitinophagaceae bacterium | reverse complement strand
GCTGATCGATCAGCATGTTAACCGACCGGGACATGTAAAAGAAGCAGTAGCATCAGCTTTAAAACAGGCTGGTATTACAGCAGCGCAATTGGCTTCGGGTTCGGATACTGATGAATTGAAAGTGATAAATAAATACCTGGTGATCAGAAGAACATTTGGAAATAGCCCTATGACAAATTCGGATACCCGGGCCAAAGTAGTTAAGAATTTTCTGGATAAGGGTTTGATATCTGCAAAGAAAAGATCCTTTATATCAAACAGGGCATTGCGCCGGTAAGATTTTTTTGTACGATATACGAACAACGGGTTACGAACATATTCAATCGCTGCAGTTCATCATAACCTTTACTTTAAATTACCCAAAAGTTTTTATACTCAATGCGGTTACAGCATAAATAAGTGTTGCTACAAAAATACCTTTTGCCGTATGGTCGATCCTGGAGTTAATATAGATCGTAAATAAAATGGCATTGGCCATTAAGGAAAGACTGATGGCTACGGTTAATAACCGGTGCCCGGGTTCAATAAAAAGGAATTGCAATGCTTCAAAATAATTGAGTGGCCCCAGTTTAGTATATTTAAAAACAGCAAAGCCAACAAAGGGGGCAATCATGCCCATAATAAATCCAAAAATAAAATTGTCTTTTTTCAGTATCATTTGAAGAGATTCTTTTTTTTCAATTCTTTTTTTAAATTATAGTTGGTGAGGTCAAACTGCACGGGTACCACGCTTATATAATTATTTTTAAGCGCCCACACATCGGTATCCTTGGCTTTATCAAAGTTGATAAATTCGCCGGTAAGCCAGTAGTATTTTTTACCCTGGGGGTCCTTACGTTCATCAAATTCTTCTTTGTATTTTGCGTAGGCCTGTTTGCAGATCTTTATTCCTTTTACCAGTTCCTGTTTTACTGCCGGGATATTCACATTCAGTAAAAGGTGTTTATCAAGTTTTTGTTTCAGAATGGCACTTACTATTTTTTTAATGAAAAATCTGGAAGCAGAGAAATCAGCCTCTACACTATAGTCAAGTAAGGAAAAGCCAATGCTGGGAATACTTTCAATGGAAGCTTCCATGGCAGCACTCATAGTGCCGCTGTAAATTACATTAATGGAATGATTGGCACCATGATTAATACCACTTAAACAAAGATCCGGTTTGCGGTGCAACACTTTATCTACGGCCAGTTTAACACAATCTACCGGGGTACCGGTCGTTTGCCAGGCTTCTGTATCGCCAAAAATATCTACTTTATGCATACGTAATGGCTGCCCAATGGTGATAGCATGCCCCATGCCGCTTTGCGGTTTATCGGGTGCTACCACTATTACTTTGCCCAGGTCTTTTACAGCTTCTACCAAATTACGGATGCCGGGTGCTGTAATGCCGTCATCATTTGTTATAAGGATAATGGGTAGTTCTTTCTTCTTTGCCATGAATGTTCTAATCATTTTAAAACTGAGGAAATAAATGCCTTGCAATTCCGGGCTGGCGGAATGGCCAGGGTATCATTGCTATAATAATGATTAACGCAATACTGAAATAGATTAGTGTGCGCCTGTGTTTTCGTGCATCCGTATCAGCACGTTTTACCATGCTCCTGCCCACATGTACCAGCAGCCAGGCTATGATCATCATCAGGGCATGCTCTACCGCAAAGTAACGGTCAGCAGGATCTTTCATCACAGCACCCATACCGCTCTTTACCTTCTCAAACCACATACCTGTAAAATATAAGACCAGGCCCAGCAGTAACTGAATGTCGCAGCTGATCATAAAAAAAAGACTGATTTTATTATCACTGTTCCGGTATTCTCTTTTAGAAAGTACTGCAGATAATGCAGAAATAACGGCCCATATTCCAAAAAGCAAAACCGCCCAGCGAAGTATATTATGTATTACCAGCGAATAATTCATAAAAATAAATTTGCTGCAAAAATAAGGCAAGTGTATTAAGGCAGGATAGTTTTTTTAACGGTAATCAGTATCTCATTTAATCAGCTTATATTAGTAAATCCAAAACATTTTTTTATGCAATCAGCCAAAACCTGTTTTTTTTTAGTATCACTTCTTATTTCCCTGCATGTTTTTGCACAGAAAAAAACTGCAGACATTACCAGGACCAACGAGCCGGACTCTCTAAAAAATATATCACTGGCCGGGTTACAATTCAGAAGTATCGGCCCTGCTGTTACCGGCGGTAGAATAACAGCTTTAGCAGTTAATCCATTTAAAACAAGTGAATATTATGCGGCTTCGGGCCATGGGTCATTATGGAAAACTACAAACAACGGTGTAACATTTTCACCGGCTTTTGAAAATCAAACTTCATTTTCAATGGGGGCAGTAGCTATTGATCCATCCAATACAAATATTGTTTGGGCCGGTACCGGTGAAAATAATAACCAGGGTGGTGTAATATATGGGGATGGTATTTATAAAAGCGAGAACGGAGGAAAGAGCTGGAAAAATATGGGTCTGCAATATTCAGAACATATTGGCGGCATTGTAATTGATCGGGCCAATTCAAATATAGTGTATGTGGCAGCTTATGGATCGATACGCAATTCGGGAGGTGACCGGGGAATTTATAAAACGACGGATGCTGGAAAAACCTGGAGAAGGGTTTTGTTCGTTAGTGATTTTACAGGATTTTTTGAAGTGCATATGGATCCACGGTATTCAACCAATCTATATGCGGTGGCGCACCAGCGCATGCGTAAAGGTTATACCGGTGTTGGCGGCGGAGATGAAACTGCTATTTACAGAACTATAGATAGTGGAGCAACCTGGCAAAAAATGATGACGGGCTTACCAACTGAAAGCGTGGGAAGAATCGGTTTGGCGATCTCTCCTGCCAATCCTGATGTGGTATATGCATTGGTACAGGCTAAAGAAAAAAGCGGTTTATACAAAAGTGCAGATCGTGGGATCACCTGGACCAATCAGAGCAGTTATAATCCTGCTTATCCATTTTATATGCAGAAAATTATTGCAGATCCTGTAGAAGAGAACAGGATCTACAGTATGGATCTTTTAATACAGGTAAGTATTGATGGCGGTAAAACATTTAAAGCCCTGGGCGAAAAATTTAAACACGTCGATAACCATGCTTTGTGGATCGATCCATCCAATACCCTGCATTTAATATCCGGTTGTGATGGAGGTGTTTATGAATCCTGGGACAGGGGTGTCAGCTGGGACTTTAAATCAACCATCCCGATTACAGAGATCTATAAAGTAAGTACTGATAATGCTTTACCCTTTTACAATGTGTATATTGGTACACAGGATAATAACAGCCTGGCAGGTCCATCACGCACATTAAATTCAAGCGGCATAACTAATTTCGACTGGAAATTTACACTGGGTGGTGATGGTTTTGAAACCCAGGCCGATTGGAAAGACGATAATATTTTATATGTACAGTCACAAAACGGAGGCCTGGTGCGGTATGACAAGAAAAACGGGGAGTCATTGTTTATCCAGCCGGTAAATGTTACAGACTCCGGTTATCGTTTCGATTGGGATTCACCATTACTGATATCAAAACACAATAATAAGCGGCTGTATTTTGCAGCCAATAAATTATTCCGTACCAATGACCAGGGAAGCACCTGGGATATTATAAGTCCGGATCTAACAAGAGGCGTGCCCCAAAAAATGCAAAAGCTCATGAATAAAAGCTGGAGTATAGATGAACTGGCAAGTAAGGGCTCGCTGGCTAATATTACCAGTATTGCAGAATCACCATTGGATGAAAATATTTTGTACGCCGGTACCGGCGATGGTGTAATTCAATGTACAAAAGATGGGGGTAAAACCTGGACAAAAGCTTCGGTACTTCCAGGGGTAACTGAATTTACAAGAATACATCAGCTTATTGCATCTGCAAAAAATAAGCAGGTAGCTTATGCAGCCTGCCAGGCATTAAATAACGGAGATTATAAACCCTATATTTTTAAAACTATTGATGCTGGCATAACCTGGTTTTCCATTAATGCCAATTTGCCGGAAAAAGGAAGTACGTATACCATCGCCGAAGATCATGTAAATCCTGATCTGTTGTTTGCAGGAACACAGTTCGGATTATTTTTTACAGTTGATGCCGGAAAAGAATGGATAAAGTTTAGCAATGGATTACCTGCTGCTACTTATATGGATATTGAAATTCAAAAAAGAGAAAATGACCTGGTGGTTTCCACTTTTGGAAGAGGAGTGTATATCCTTGATGATTATGCTCCTTTGAGAAACATGACCAAAGAAATGATGCAAAAGCCGGCAGTTGTATTTCCGGTAAAGGATGCGTTAATGTATATAGAAGCAAATCCATTTGGGTTTAAGGGAAAGGGTTTTATGGGAGCAGGTTTTTATACAGCTCCCAATCCGGAATTTGGTGCCACATTTACCTATTTTATAAAAGATGAATTAAAAACTTTAAAACAAAAAAGAAGGGATGCAGAAAAAGAAAAGCAAAAGAAAGGCGAAGACATTGATTATCCGGCTTATGATGTATTAAAGAAAGAAGCAGAACAGGAAGAACCCTATTTACTTTTTATTATTACAGATGAACAAGGTAATATGATCCGTAAAATAAAACCTGCAGCAGCAAAAGGAATTAACAGGATAACATGGGATCTGCGGTATGTAGCTTTTAAGCCCATATCATTTACAGCTTTTGATGACAGTTATGCCTGGGATGAACCTGAAAAAGGATATATGGTTTCCCCGGGTATGTATAAAGTTGGTTTACAAAAATTTGAAGATGGCAAATTTACAGAACTGACTGCTCCACAATCTTTCAATTGTGTTTCATTAAATAACAATTCATTACCTGCTTTGGATAAAGCAGCATTAAACGGTTTTAATAAAAAAGTCGCAGAGCTTACCAGGGCAATGAGTGGGGCAGATGAATATAGAAATGAACTGGCTAAAAAACTACCTTTTATAAAGCAGGCTATACAGGATGCTTCAAATGTACCGGTCGTAACTATTGAGCAGGTTCTGGCAATTCAGAAAAAACTTGAATCAATAAATCAAAAATTAAATGGCGATGGATTGAGGGCAAGATATGAAGTAACGGTTCCGGTTTCATTAAAAGGAAGGATTGATCAGATTGTGTATGCATTATGGAGTACTACATCTGCACCCACCGAAACTTTTAAAACATCTTATAATTTTGTCGCTGATGAATTTGAAGCCATATTGAATTCTTTACGTTCTGTGACTGAAGATATAAAACAGGCAGAAGCAGTATTGGAAAAATATAAAGCGCCTTATACACCGGGGCGCTTACCGGATTGGAAGAAAAATTAAGGGTTCTAAAAAATAAATTTTGATAAACTAAATAAATTAGTATATTTGTACTAATCAAATTAGTTTAACCATGTCTATAGCAGGTCAAAATCTAAAATACTTACGCAAACTCCGTGGTTGGACACAGGAGGAGTTTGCCATTAAACTGGGTATCAAACGATCTTTAATTGGTGCCTATGAGGAAGAACGGGCCGATCCCCGGCTGGATGTATTGGAAATACTCGCCGATATTTTCAAGCTTTCATTAGATGAGCTATTGTTAAAAGATTTAAGTAATACAGCCGATAATTATCTGGCTAAGCGGCGTCAGCAAAAAATGATGACTGCTGACAGGAATGTTATTCATTTTGTTCCTGTAAAAGCTGCTGCCGGATACCTGGCAAGTTATGCTGATACAGAATTTATAGATGAGTTAAATACTTTTACTTTACCTATGTTATCGGGTAGCCATTACCGGGCCTTTGAAATTATTGGAGATAGTATGTTGCCTACACCAAGCGGCAGTATCATTGTTGGAGAAAAAATTGAAAATGCAACCGATATAAAAAACAGCCAGGCTTATATAGTTGTCAGCCGCAATGAGGGTATTGTTTATAAAAGAATTGAAAAGAACGGGCGCAGCAAAAATAAGTTAACCCTGGTTAGTGATAACCCGCAATATCAGCCATACCAGGTAAATGCAGAGGATGTGGTGGAATTGTGGCAGGCACAAATGATTATCAGCAAGATAAGTAACCAACAACGTTGGGATGTAAACTCGCTGGCCAGTATGGTAAATAACTTACAATCACAGGTAAGTACTTTAAAGAAAAAAATGAACTGAAATGTAGAGATTTTTTATAATAAAAAAGCCTTTTCAAAAAATGCAGCTGTTTAATATTTTACATCAACTGTATATTATCAATTTTCTAAAACAATTAAAATGACAACACAGGAAGTAGCCAACCGGTTTCATGAATTAGCTCAACAGGGTGCATACCATACAATTCAAACTGAATTGTATGGTAACGAAGCTAAAAGTATTGAGCCTGCAGGCGGCCCTTTTGTAAATGTACAGGGCCTTGATGCTATAATAGAAAAAGGGAAACAATTTAATGAAATGGTGGAAGAAATGCATAGTGGTTACTCAACTGCCCCGATAGTAGCAGGCAACTTTTTTACCTGCACCATGGGCATGGATATTACATTAAAAGGCCAGTCAAGAATGAAGATGGATGAAGTAGCAGTTTACGAAGTTAAAGAGGGTAAGATAGTTTTAGAACAGTTCTTCTTTTAAAGAAAATGGTAACTGCGTTTTAAAATTTTGGCATAAGTGATTTAATGGATTTCCTATTACTAACAGGTTGGGTTGTGTTTGCTGCAGCCACTGTTGTGTAATCAAAAATAAGTAGTCAGTACAATATAAATAACAGGCGGGCAATGAATGCAAAGGAATTATTGATATTAAATTTTGAGGAAGTACGCCGCAGAAGTATTAAAGTGTGGAAAAATATTTCGGAAGAAAATTTATTCTGGAAACCAGATCCCAAAGCGATGAGTGGTTTTGAAATGATAAGGCATGTACTGGAATCAGAAAATATTTATCACCAGATCATATTACACCGGGGGGTGTTGGGCAATTATGAAAGCCCCTTAACCGGAAATCCATTTACCAGCATTGATGATGAATTAAAAAATGCACAGCCTTACCGGGAGAAATTTTTACAAATGGTATATTCATTTTCAGTCAAGGAACTGGAAGAAGTGTATATCACCCGAAAAGATAAAGATCAACATCGTAAACTCGGTGATTATTTATTGAGGATGGCTTATCACGAGGGCGTACATACAGGGCAATTACTCGATTATTTACGCACATTAAATGCACCCAGGGCTGCCATTTGGGATTAGCTTTTAACTTTACAACATAACTATAACACACAACCAGATACATCCATTAATATTAAAAAACACAGTTATGATTAAGCTTCAGATCATTGGCAATCTTGGTAAAGATTGCATCGTAAAAGAAATCAACGGTAAACACGTAATCAACTTCAGTGTGGCACACACTGAACGTTTCAAAGATGCACAGGGAAACCAGAAAGACAGAACCACCTGGGTAGAATGTGCTTATTGGACCGACAAAACAGCCATTGCACCATATTTGGTAAAAGGCACCTCTGTTTATGCAGAAGGCTCACCGGAGGCAGATGCCTACACCAACAAAGAAGGGCAGGTTGCTGCAACATTGCGTATGCGTGTACAGAATATTCAGTTATTGGGCGGTAATAAAGATAACCAGGGATCAACCGCTGGAAATGTTACCAATACCGGGATGGGTACAACACCTGTTTTAAGAACTGAGCCTGCTAATGCAACGGCTCCGGTTGATGATCTGCCTTTCTAAAATTTAGGTACTGAAAAGACACTATTTTGTTTCCCACAAAGTCGCAAAGCGCACATAGATAATTTAACATTATCCCTTATGTACTTAGTGTCTTTGTGGGATATTAAGTTTGGCCAATATTTTTCATAAAGTTTTATCTTGTGCAAAACGATTTGCATGAAGAATAAAACAGTATTTCTGGCTTCACTTTTACTCTTTGCCTTTTTTGGCACCCTGGCCCAAAAAAATGTAGCCCAATATGTAGATCCGTTTATTGGTACCGGTGGTCATGGCCATACCTACCCGGGGGCAGTTTTACCTCACGGCATGTTACAGTTGAGCCCTGATACAAGACTGGAGGGATGGGATGGTTGCGGCGGTTATCATTATTCTGATCATTTTATTTACGGCTTTACCCATACACATTTAAGCGGTACCGGGGTTAGTGATTATGGAGATATATTACTGATGCCAGTGAATGGAGAGCCATCGCCGGATAATAAAGTGTATGGGTCAAAATTTTCTCATACTCATGAAAAAGCATCTGCAGGATTTTACTCGGTAAAACTGGAGGATGATGATATTCTTGCAGAATTAACCGCAACAACAAGAGTTGGCTTTCACCGATATACATTCTCAGGTTCTGATAATAACCATATCATTATTGATTTAAAACACCGGGATGAAGTATTAGAGTCTTCTTTACAAATTATTAATGATCATACCCTAACAGGACTTAGGCGCAGCAAAGCCTGGGCTAATAATCAGTATGTATATTTTGTTGTTGAGTTTTCGGCTCCCTTTACTTCTTCGGGTATTTGGGAAGCTGATCAATTAATGCCTGCAAAAACAACTGTTGTCGAAAATTCTAAAAACGTAAAAGGATTTTTCGGATTTACTGATAAATCAGTACTGGTAAAAGTTGCCATTTCTGCTGTTAGTATCGAAGGGGCACAAAATAATCTTGCCAAAGAAATGCCGGGCTGGGATTTTGAAAAAACAAAAACCGGGGCTGAAAATAACTGGAACAGCGAGTTAAGTAAAATTGAAGTAAGCAGCACTGATGTAAAGCTGTTACGTACTTTCTATACCGCATTATATCATACTGCCATTGTACCCAATATAAACCAGGATGTGGATGGACAGTACCGGGGAAGGGATAATCAAATACATACGGCAAAAGACTTTACGAATTATTCTGTTTTTTCACTTTGGGATACTTATCGTGGCGCACATCCATTGTATACCATCATTGATCGGAAAAGAACCCTTGATTATATCAAATCTTTTTTAATACAGTACCGGGAAGGCGGTCGCTTACCGGTTTGGGAACTCAGCAGTTGCGAAACCGATTGTATGATCGGATATCATAGTGTTCCGGTTATAGTTGATGCATATATGAAAGGCATCAATCAATTTGATACAAAACTTGCATTGGAAGCCATGAAGAAATCTGCTACCTGGGATCACCTGGGGTTACCTGCCTTAATGGATCATGGGCTTTTAGAAATAGATGATGAACATGAAAGCGTAAGTAAAACTTTGGAATATGCTTATGATGACTGGTGTATTGCCCAATTCGCCAATAAATTGGACAGTCAGTCAGACTATAACTATTATATAAAAAGAGCGCAGTTTTATAAAAATATTTTAGACCTGCAATCAGGTTTTATGCGCCCCCGGAAAAACGGTAACTGGCTTTCTCCATTTGATCCCCGCGAGGTGAATAGTAATTTTACAGAGGCCAACAGCTGGCAAAATTCATTTTATACCCCACAGGATATTAATGGGTATTTGGAAATGATCGGCGGAAGAAAAAAGATGGAGAACAAGCTGGATCAGCTCTTTACTGAAATTTCGCAAACAACGGGCCGCGACCAAAGTGATATAACCGGCCTGATCGGGCAGTATGCTCATGGTAATGAGCCCAGTCATCATATTGCCTACCTGTATAATTTTACCGGGGCGGCCTATAAAACACAGGCGATGATCCACCGAATTATGAATGAAATGTATCATGATATCCCTGATGGACTTGAAGGCAATGAAGACTGTGGACAAATGAGCGCCTGGTATATTTTGAGTGCCCTTGGTTTTTATCCTGTTACTCCGGGTACCACAGATTATATTATTGGTACACCTTTGTTTGAAAAAGCGGTTATTCATTTAGAAAACGGAAGATCATTTACAATAAACGGGAATAAGGTAAGTGATAAAAATTTTTACATTCAATCTGCATTATTAAATAAAAAGACATACAGCAAATCCTATATCTCTTATTTCGATATTAATAATGGCGGCAGTTTAAATTTTTATATGGGTTCAAAACCATCAGCATTTGGTAAAACAAATTTTCCTTCAACGGGAATTAGCGGTCATAAAATCATCTTAAATCCTGTTTTAGATGGCGGGGCAATTTCTTTTAAAGAGGCTAAAACGGTCAGGATAAGTTCTGCTCAAAAAAACGTAAATTATTTTTATACCACGGATGGTTCTGATCCAACTTCAGCTTCAAAAAAATATATTGATCCTTTTACAGTGAATGAGTCAATAACCATAAAAGCAGTTGCAATAAATGCCGGAGGAGCATCAAGTTATATTACCCGGGCTATGTTTAAAAAAGTAGTGCATAACTGGACAATAAAACTTAAT
Organism: Chitinophagaceae bacterium; assembly: GCA_031413755.1. GTDB lineage: Bacteria > Bacteroidota > Bacteroidia > Chitinophagales > Chitinophagaceae > Ferruginibacter. Next base: position 22,267 of record JANOFR010000048.1, on the reverse strand, counting down.
ACTGAATATGAAAAGCTGTATGATGGCGGAGGAGCAAATGGGTTGATTGATAATATATTTGGGCGTGTTGAATGGACAAAAGGCAACTGGCAGGGTTATCAAAAAACGGATATGGATGTGGTGATCGACCTGCAGGAACCAAAAACGGTCTCAAAATTAAATATTGGTTTTGTGCAGGATACAAGAGCATGGATCGTGCTGCCAAAACAAATTATTATAGATGTTTCGAACGATAATAAAAATTTCAGGCAGGTATACACCGGCGAAAATTTTTTACCCATTGAAGATTTAACGGTTCAGTTAAAAAATGTGGAAGCTGTTTTTACAACAGTTTCAGCCCGGTATATCAGGGTAAGGGCCATTCAATATGGCAAACTTCCTGCATGGCACGAAGGGGCCGGAGGGGATACGCATATTTTTGTGGATGAAATAAATATCCGGTAAAAAATAAACCCCCGGTCCGGGGGTTTATTTTTAAATAAATCTTTTATGTTAACTCTTGTCCTGAAGCTTACTGTTCTTTTTACTATAAGTGAAATAAACCAGTAAACCTAAAAGCATCCATATCCCGGCGCTTAATAAGGTAGTTCCCCAAAGGCTAATGATCATAGCAGTACAAACAAGGATGCCTAAAATGGGCACCAGCGGTACCAGCGGGGTTTTAAATGGCCTTTTTAAATCGGGGTTTGTTTTTCTCAGAATTATAATACCAAAACATACCAATACAAATGCAAGCAGGGTACCTATTGAGGTTAAGTCTCCGGCTACACTGCCAGGAATAAAAGCAGCAAACAATCCAACAAAAATGAATAATATAATATTGCTTTTATAAGGCGTACGGAATTTGGGATGTAATGTTGAGAATACCTTTGGTAATAAACCATCAGTTGACATAGTGTAAAATACACGGCTTTGCCCCATCAGCATCACTAAAATAACTGACGAAAAGCCTGCAAGAATTCCTACAGTTACTAAATCGGCCAGCCATGTATACTCCACCATATACGTTTTAATAACATAAGCAACAGAAGCTTCTTTACCGGCTTTTACAAAATCAGTAAATGGAGCCACACCGGTTAGTACCCACGAAAATAATATGTACAGAACGGTACAAATTACCAGAGAACCTAAAATACCGATTGGCATATCTCTTTTAGGATTTTTTGCTTCCTGTGCTGCTGTAGAAACTGCATCAAAACCAATAAAAGCAAAGAAAACTATTGCAGCTCCTTTGAGAACGCCGCCCCAGCCATGGTTAAAAAAGTCTGCATAAGAATATGGCTTTCCATCAGGCAGTAAGGAATCCGGTTGATTTGCAGGGATCAAATAAGGAGAATGATTTTCGCCTTTTATATAACTCCAGCCAATAAAAATAAAAAGTAATACAATGGCTACTTTAACAATAACAATGATTGCATTTACTACTGCCGATTCCTGTGTTCCCTTTATCAGTAATAAAGTAAGCAGAACAAGAATTAATAATGCCGGGGCATTAATAATTCCATGCTGTAATACGCCAGCTCCATTCAATGCAGATTCGAAAGGTGAATGGCACCATTCATAGGGTATTCTTCCCCCTACAAGATTATTTAAAAACTCACTCCAGGCTATTGATACGGTTGCTGCACCAAGTGCATATTCTAAAATAAGTGCCCAGCCAATTATCCAGGCAACAAGTTCACCCATAGTAGCATAGGCATAAGTGTAAGCGCTGCCAGCAATAGGAATGATCGAAGCAAATTCAGCATAACACAGGCCGGCAAAAGCACAACCTATGGCAGCAATAATAAATGAAAGAGTAACAGCCGAACCGGCATGGCCTCCGGCAGCTGCAGCAGTCCTAACAAATAAACCGGCTCCTATAATTGCGCCTATTCCAAGGGCAACAAGGCTACCGGCGCCCAGGGTCCTTTTTAACCCTTTTTCAGATTCATCGGCATCTGCCAATAAAGAACTTAATGGTTTTTTTACAAATAAACTCATACAGTTATTGGTTTGGTTTAGTTAATAATAAATGGAAAAATAAGCAATAAATCCTTAATTCAGCAACCAGTAATACTTTTTGTGTGCTGTTTGTCGATAACAGCTTTTTAATATTATATTGCGTTACTAAATATTTTACAATGGAAATACCAGTGCTACCAACAAAGAAAAGCAGGCTTACGCTTTATATTCTTATTGCCATGGCACTGGGTATTGTGGTGGGGTACTATGTGAATGAAAATTATTCTACCACTACAGTAAAGACCTTTTCCGAAAATATTAAACTGCTTACTACCATATTTTTACGTATGGTTCAAATGATCATTGCACCCATAGTTTTTGCAACCCTGGTTGTGGGCATTGCAAAATTAGGTGATATGAAAACAGTTGGCAGGGTTGGCGGTAAAGCCATGATTTGGTTTATCACAGCATCTTTAATATCGCTGGGTCTGGGTTTAATATTGGTTAATATTTTTAAGCCCGGCGAAGGTGTTGATATAACCAATACCGATATGGCTGCTGTAAGTGACCTTTTGGAAAAATCAAAAGGCTTTTCACTGTCAAAATTTGTGGAGCATGTGGTACCCCGGAGTGTGGTAGAAGCAATGGCTACCAACGAAATTCTGCAACTGGTTGTATTTTCTGTTTTCTTTGGTATTGCGTTAACTGCAATCGGAAAAAAGGGCGAGCCCATTATCAACGCATTGGATTCTCTGGCACATGTGGTATTAAAAATGGTTACCTATGTTATGTATCTGGCGCCGCTTGGCGTGTTTGGTGCAATGGCTGCTGCCATTGCTAAAAATGGCCTGGGCATATTAGTAACCTTTGGAAAGTATATCGGTGAATTTTATCTGGGTCTTGCCATTCTTTGGTTACTGTTACTTTTTGTTGGTTATCTGTTTTTAAAAAAAAGGCTGCCTGTTTTGCTCCGGAGAATCAGTACACCCATGTCCATTGCCTTCAGTACTGCCAGCAGTGAAGCCGTTTATCCAAAACTGGTGGAAGAAATGGAACGCTTTGGATGTAATAACAAAATTGTAAGTTTTGTTTTGCCACTGGGTTATTCTTTTAATTTAGACGGCAGTATGATGTACATGACCTTTGCCAGTATGTTTATAGCACAGGCATTTAATATTACTTCCATAACCGGTGATGTGGGTCAGCAGATAATCATGTTACTGGTATTTTTAATAACCAGCAAAGGCATTGCCGGTGTACCAAGAGCATCGCTGGTAGTGGTGCTGGCTACCGGTGCCCTGTTTGGTTTACCACCCGAAGGTGTGGGTTTAATTTTAGCCATTGATGTATTTTGTGATATGGGCAGAACCATGACCAATGTTTTAGGAAACGCTTTGGCTACTGCCGCTGTTAGTAAGTGGGAAGGGCAGTTGGAACATTCTTAATTTAAAATTGCAGAAAAAATTACCTGATACTAATCCTGATTTATGAAACAATTTGTTTTTTTTCTTTTCTTTTTTCTCTTGGCTGTATCAAAACTAACGGCTTTGGATTCGCTTAGTTTCAATTTAAGTAACCAATACAAAAAACATATTAAGAATGCTAAGGTCAATATAAATAATGTTGAGTATTCCACAGATAATGCCGGCAATGTCAGGATCAGTAACCCGGGTAGCGATTCAATTACGATCATACATGAAGGCTATGATCGTAAAACCTTTGCTAATGAAGAAATAGGGCCGGCAAACCAGGTTATCCTAAACAAACAATTTAGCTGGACTGATCTGTTGACCCCTATGTTTTATATTTTGTATGGAGGGATATGGTTATTACTCCTTATCATTTTTGCTGAAACAGGATTATTTGTTGGGTTCTTTTTTCCGGGGGATTCCTTATTATTTGTAGCAGGGATCCTGAGTACTTCATTGGTTGATTCCATTTCGTTAAATACCGGCAGTGATTTTTTAAACCTGATGATCATAGCCGGATTATGTACCATAGCCGGAATTTTGGGTAATACGGTGGGGTATTTTACCGGCCGTAAAGTTGGCCCTGCAATGTATAACTGGAAAGACCGGTTATTATTTAAACAAAAGTATTTGCACCAGGCAAAAGATTTTTATGATAAGTATGGGGGAGGAGCCATTGTATTCGCCAGGTTTTTACCCTTCATACGCACCTTTGCACCAATTGTTGCAGGTATTGTTAGTATGGATAAAAAGAAGTTTAGCTTTTATAATATCGTTGGTTGTATAGCATGGGTTGTATCCATGTTGTTTATCGGTCATTATTTAAATGCATTTACAAAAAAACAATTTGGTATTGACCTGGAAGAACACCTTGAAATAATTGTTATCGTAATTGTATTAGTAACAACGGCACCTGTTTTGATAAAATTAATTTTTGGCAAAAAGAAAAAGTTTGAAGAACCAAACGAAAAATAAACCGGCTTCCATTTTTAATATTGCCGTAATAGTAGCTGCCCTTGGGTACTTTGTAGATATTTATGATCTGCTTCTTTTTACCATCGTAAAAAAATCAAGCGTATTGGCTTTAGGGGCTACTGATGCTACTTTGTTGGCAGACAGTACGAAAATAATTAACTGGCAGATGGGGGGCTTATTATTGGGTGGAATTATTTGGGGTATTTTAGGAGATAAAAAAGGAAGGCTTTCTGTTTTATTTGGGTCTATCATATTATATTCTGTAGCCAATTTTATTACCGGGTATATTCAAACGGTTGACCAGTACGCTTTGTGCAGGTTTGTAGCAGGGCTTGGTTTAGCAGGAGAGTTAGGTGCAGGTATAACATTAGTCAGCGAACTGTTACCTAAAAATAAACGGGGAGTGGGCACATCTTTGGTAGCCGGTATTGGACTATTTGGAGCAGTTGCTGCTTATTTTACTTATCAATGGACAAATGAGGATTGGCGGCTTTGTTATAAGATCGGCGGTGTACTGGGCATTCTGTTATTATTTCTCCGTATTAGTGTTGCTGAATCGGGCATGTTTAAACAAGTGAAAGAAGCCGGTGTACAACGGGGTAATTTTTTAATGTTTTTTAATGATGCGAAAAGGTTTAAGAAATATGTACTGGCAATTTTAATTGGATTACCCACCTGGTATGTGGTCGGTATTTTAATAAATCAAAGTGATAGATTCGGTAAAGCCATGTTCGGGAGTACAACTATTGATTCTGGCCGGTCAATCATGTTTGCATATACTGCCATTGCCATTGGTGATATATTAATTGGATTGGTTAGCCAGTATTTTAAAAGCAGGAAAAAAGCTTTGTTGGTATTTTATTCGTTGTGTACATTATCATTAATACTCTTCTTCAGTGGGTTTAACAATTCGGATGTAAGGATGTATATTATTTGCTTTATGTTGGGTTTTGGCAATGGCTACTGGGCAATTTTTGTAACCATGGGTGCTGAGCAGTTTGGCACCAATCTAAGGGCTACAGCCGCAACCACTATTCCCAATATGGTACGGGGAGCTTTACCGTTGATCAATCTTTTGTTTTTAGACCTGTTTCAGAAAACCTGGGAATGGCCAATAATAAAGGCCGGTATAGTTACGGGTATAGTGGTTATGCTTATAACTTTTATTGCATTTTATTTTACTAAAGAAACTTTTCACAAAGACCTTAATTATATTGAGGGTGAAGAACTGTTCCCTTAATTATAAAACTGTTTGTGGCAAAATTTTTAATCATACGTTTTTCTTCCATCGGCGATATCGTTTTAACAACGCCTGTTATCCGTTGTTTGCGTAAACAATACCCCGGTGCGGAGATACATTTTCTTACCAGGCAATCTTTTCGGGGCATCCTGACTGACAATCCTTATATTGATAAAATACACACCCTGGGTGATAGTTTTGAACTGATGCTTCATGAATTAAAAACGGAAGAGTATGATTTTATCATTGACCTGCATCATAACCTCCGGACACTTCGTATAAAGCGGTTTTTAAAAAATGTAAAGGCATTTTCCTTTAACAAGTTAAATGTGGAGAAATTCTTTTTAACCAATTTCAAAATTAATACGCTTCCTGAAAAACATATTGTTGACCGAAACCTGGACACCCTGGCAACACTGAATGTAAAAAATGACGGCTTTGGGCTGGATTACTTTATTCCGGCCAGGGATATTGTAAAAAATGAAGATCTGCCTACCTCTCATTTGCATGGATATATTGCTGTTGTTATCGGAGCAGCATTGGCTACAAAAAAAATGCCTGTTCATAAACTAAAGGAATTATGTGCAGCCATACATCATCCGGTTATACTGTTGGGGGGCAAAGAAGATGATGCGGAGGGGAAAACAATTGCAGCAATAGATGAAGTTAAAATTTATAACGCCTGCGGTAAATTCAATTTGAATGAATCAGCTGACCTGCTCAGGCGTTCAAAACTGGTAATTACGCATGATACCGGCCTGATGCATATTGCGGCTGCCTTGCAAAAACCAATTATTTCTGTTTGGGGAAATACGGTTCCGGCATTTGGTATGTATCCTTACTATGGAAAATATTCAAAACTGCATTTTGATACAATAGAAATAAATAAACTCTGGTGCCGGCCATGCAGTAAAATCGGGTATAAAAAATGCCCGAGAGGCCATTTTAAATGTATGGAAAAAATGGTTGTTAACGATATTGTAAATCTGGTAAACCAACGGCTTCAGTAATAATAAGTGCAAATGATTTTGGTTACTTTGAATTATGTTAAAATACCTCCTGATCATTTCTTCTTTTCTGCTGTGCAGTAATACTTATGCTCAGCTAACAGTTAATATACTTTGGCACATGCCCGCTTCAAATAATTCCGGAGATACAATATATTATAAGCCAAATGAAAAATTAAACTGGAATGATTTTAAAGGTGAACCCAATAAGCAAAGTATAGCTGCTGCAATAACAGAATCGGGTTTTGGTTACAGGTTATCTATGCAGTCAACCAATAAAAAAGCTACAATCGAAATTACCGTGTTTTGTTATTTCAGTAAACTTAATTCCTGGGTTAAGCCGGATTTAAAGTCAGATTATGCCTTGAAGCATGAACAAAATCATTTCGATATAACCTATATCAATGCCTGTTTGTTTATACAAAGATTAAGAGCGGCTGATTTTACTCCTGATAATTTTGTTTCTTTAACTGAGAAAATAAATGATGAATGTTTTAATGCGCTGGAAAAAATGCAAAATGACTATGATGGCCAGACCAAAAACGGCAGGGTAAAAAACATTCAGTTAGCCTGGAATAAAAAAATTGATCAGCAATTAGGTTCCCTTATTACAGATTAACGATAAGTACCGGTATTTTTAATTCATGCCTTACGGTATTAACAGTTTCCCCATAAATAAAATCCTGCAGCCCGGAATGGCCATGTGCACCCATAACCAGCATATCTGCATTAACACCCTTGGCGATCCGTACAATTTCTTTTGCCCGGTTCCTGTATCCAAGAAAACCTTCTGCAGTAAATCCGCGTGATTGTAATTCTAAAACATAAGAATCCATACGTTCTTTATCTTTCCTCGATTCATAATCATCACTTTCCTGTCCAAATAATTTTGCTGAGGCACTTTCTACGATATGTACTAAAAGATAGTGTGTATTTTCTTTACCCTGGCCAATGGCATAGGCTAATAATTTTTCATCATTTTCACTAAAGTCAAGGGCAATGGCAATTTTTCCAAAACTCGGAATAATAAGATTCCTGGGCGTATTAATTTCCGGATGAATTTTAATCGAAACAGGTTTTTTTGTTTTTGCGATAAAAGGATTTATGATGATATAAACAAGCAGTGAAATACAAATTAAAGCGCCCAGGCCTAATAATACCTGTTGCCACAAAACACCGTTTATAAATACATCCCCCATTTCATTTACCAGCATTTTTAAGTTTAAAAAAACCAATACAGCTGCAATTAACCAGGCAGCAATTTTGGTGGGCAATTTAATTACAAATTTACCCATCGTTTTTTTATCGCTTACAAAATGTATAAGCGGAATAATGGCAAAGCCTAATTGTAAACTTAAAATTACCTGGCTCAATATCAGCAGGGCATCTACATTTTCCTCACCATAAATGATGATTACAATGAGTGCAGGAATAATGGCAACAAGTCTTGTTATCAATCTCCTCAGGATCGGATTGATACGGAGGCTTAAATAGCCTTCCATGATTATTTGCCCGGCTAAGGTTCCGGTAATGGTACTGCTTTGCCCCGCGGCGATCAAAGCAACTGCAAAAAGTATTGGGGCTAAATTTCCGAGGAACGCTGGTAATAACCGGTGGGCTTCTTTTATCTCTGCAACATCCGAATTACCCGTTTTAAAAAATACAGTAGCAGCAACAATTAAAATAGCTGCATTCACAAAAAAGGCAAGGTTTAAAGCAATGGTTGTATCAATCCGGTTAAACTTAATTGCCTGTTTAATACCGGCATCGGTACGGTCTATTTTCCTGGTTTGAACCAGCGCGGAATGAAGATATAAATTATGAGGCATTACCGTTGCACCGATAATTCCTATAGCGATGTACAAAGCTTCATCATTCATTACCGAAGGAATAAAACCAGTAGCTAATTCACCCAAATCAGGTTTTGCCAAAATGATCTCTATTAAGAAAGAAATACCAATAACAGCAACCAGGGTTATAATAAAGGCTTCCATTTTTCGAATGCCTAGCCGTTGTAAATAGAGTAAAAGAAATGTATCCAGCACGGTTATAGATACACCCCAAATTAAAGGCAGCCCGGTTAATAATTGTATACCGATGGCCATCCCCAGTATTTCAGCAAGGTCACAGGCAGCAATGGCAATTTCTGCCAAAATGTATAACACAAAATTTACAGCTTTGGGATATGTTTCTCTATTGGCCTGTGCCAGGTCCCTGCCTCTTACAATTCCTAATCTGGCTGAAAGTCCCTGAAGCAATAAGGCCATCAGGTTACTCATCAGTAAAACCCAGATAAGGGAATAACCAAATTTGCTGCCACCGGCAAGATCGGTGGCCCAGTTACCTGGATCCATATAACCAACGCTTACCAGGTAAGCCGGGCCCAAAAAAGAAAATACCCTTCTCCAACCCTTTTTTCTAACCGTGGTATCTACCGATTCGTGTACTTCACTTAATGAAGCATCATTTTTTTTTCTACTGATCATAATGAACAAAAACATTTTTGGCAACCTGTTCACTGATTATACAGGCATGCTGTTTTAAAACTTTTATTTCCAGGGAACCGTCAAATTCAAACTTCTTAAGTACAGTTAATGCTGTTCCCAATACTATATTATAATGTTTAAGCATTTCCAGCATGTGTGCTGTTTGATTGCTTACCGAACTTACTATAACTTTTTTTGTTACAGGGATATCGGAAAGGCATTGCTGATTAATTACAGGTATTTTACCATTCCTGTCTGGGATAGGGTCTCCATGGGGATCAATCGATGGATTACCCAGAAAATTATCAAGTCTTTGTATGAGGTCTTCACTACCTATATGTTCCATTTCTTCTGCAATAACATGAACTTTATCCCAGTCGAATTTCAATTTCTCTGCTAAGAAATATTCCCAAAGCCGGTGTTTTCGTATTATGCCCAGTGCTGCTTTTTTTCCCGCTTCATTTAATTTAAAACCCCGGTAACGTTCATACTGCAACAATTTCTTGGCCTTCAGTTTTTTAAGCATATCCGTAACAGATGAAGGTCTTGTCTGCATTTCAGCAGCAAGGGAGTTTGTATTAACCGTTTCTGTATCCTGCTGCAGGTGATAAATACTTTTGATATAATTTTCTTCGCTGGTCGTGAAATTCATACTATTGAAAATAAAATTTAGACAAATCTAAAAATTAAATTAATAATTCCAAAATATTTTATCCTGAATTTTAGATTTTTCTTCAAATCGCAATCACTAAATTGAGCCATAAACCATATGTAAATGCGAAAGAAAATAAGTTCAGGCTCTCCCTGGGAAGATATTGTAGGTTACTCCCGTGCGGTACGGGTAGATAATATTATTGAAGTTGCAGGAACAACAGCTATGGATACCGATAAGCTTATTGGTAAAAATGATGTGTATGCTCAGGCAGTTTTTATTTTTAAAAAAATCGAAAAGGCATTGATCAGTGCAGGTGCTACTTTAGATGATGTAGTACGTACACGAATGTACCTGGTTGATATTTCAAAATGGGAAGAAGCTGGCAAAGCTCATGGTGAATTCTTTAAAGAAATAAAACCTGTAGCAACCATGGTTGAGGTTTCCCGGCTAATAAATGCTGATCTATTAATAGAGATTGAAGTAACTGCTATATTGGAAAAAAACTAATGTGTCATTTTTACATATCCATATATCTGAAATTTCCATTAATATTGCGACTTAAACCAACTTAACCCATTATGAATTTTTTTAATTTTAAAGTACCTTATGCGGTTGACGAACAGTACAGTAAACGTATAGCCTACTTTTCGATGGAATTTGCAGTACACCAGCCCTTAAAAATTTACAGCGGAGGATTGGGTTTTTTAAGTGGGTCACATATGCGAAGTGCATACGAGTTAAGACAGAATTTAGTTGGTATTGGCATTTTATGGAAATATGGATATTACGACCAGGCCAGAAATCAGGATCAGACCCTGCAGGTACAATGGAATGAAAAGATCTATAATTTTCTGGAAGATACCGGTATTAAATTTCAAATCCAGATACATGAACACCCTGTTTGGGTAAAAGTATGGTACCTGAACCCGGTAACTTTTAAATCAGCTCCATTATTTTTATTAAGTACAGATTTGCCGGAAAACGATTACGTATCTCAAACCATTACACACCGTTTATATGATGCCAATGTTGCTACTAAAGTGGCGCAATTTATATTATTGGGAGTTGGTGGTGCAAAATTGATGGATGAATTAAATTTTAATCCGGAACTGTATCATTTAAATGAAGCGCATGCCGTAAGTGCAGCTTTTTATTTGTATAAGAAATTTGGGAATAAAGAAGAAGTAAAAAAGCGCCTGGTATTTACTACCCATACACCTGAGGAAGCTGGTAATGAAAAACATGATATACACCTATGTGAAAAAATGAGTTATTTCTGTGGAATGAAACTGGATGAAGTAAGAAAACTAACCGGCATGGAAGGAAATTTATTCAATCATTCCCTGGCAGCATTACGTTTTGCAAAACTGGCAAATGGCGTAAGCCAGTTACATGGCGAAGTAAGCCGTCAACTCTGGAAAAAATATGATGATATATGTGAGATCAAGGCAATAACCAATGCTCAAAACTGGCAATACTGGGCCGATAAACAGCTTTATCGTTTTATGGAGGCACATAATGAAGATGGATTTGAGGACAGGAAAAAATATTTAAAGAAAAGGGCTTTTGATGTAGTTGCTGATCAAACAGGTAAACTTTTTAATCCGGATGTATTCACCATAGTTTGGGCACGTCGCTTTGCAGGTTATAAAAGAGCTGAATTACTGACCAGGGATGAAGAAAGATTTGAAGCCTTATTAAATAATCCAAAATATCCGGTACAGATCATCTGGGCTGGAAAGCCTTACCCCGTTGATTATCCGGCCATCAGTGATTTTAATATGCTGGTACATTTGAGTAAAAAATATGATAATGTGGCTGTTTGTATTGGCTATGAATTGAGTTTAAGCAAGCGGTTAAAACAGGCATCAGATCTCTGGTTAAACAATCCAAGGGTACCCAGGGAGGCAAGTGGTACCAGTGGAATGACTGCAGCCATGAATGGCGCAGTTAACTGCAGTACAAATGACGGCTGGATCTGTGAATTTATTAATCATGGTAATAACGGATTTGTTGTTCCGCCAATTGATTACGAAAATATCAGTGTTCATGAGCAGGACGAATATGATTTGAATAAGCTTTATGAAATTTTAGAAAACCAGGTATTACCATTGTATTATGACAACCATGATGTTTGGCGGGAAATAACCCAAAACGGAATGAAAGATGTTCGCTGGCAGTTTGACAGTAACCGGATGGCAAAAGAATATTACGAGATATTATACAAATAAGCATTTCAAAATATCCCCGATCTTCGGGGATATTTTGTTTTGATTAATGATTTAATTAAATAATGCTGGAATATTCAAAAAAAATAGAGATCCGCTGGGCCGACCTTGATCCCAATTTTCATGTACTGCATTCTAAATATTACGATTTCGGGGCGTTTGTACGGATGTCTTTTTTAACTGAACAGGGAATTGGGCCCGTCTTCATGACAGAAAAAAATTTTGGGCCGATTGCTTTCCGGGAAGAATGTGTTTTTAAAAAAGAGATAAATTTTGGAGATGAATTGCTGGTAAATTTAAAACTGGGCAAATGTAATACTGATGTAAGCAGGTGGACAATGATACATGAATTATGGAAAAACGGGGATACCCTTACTGCAATCATAACCTTTGACGGGGCATGGATTGATACCCGCATAAGAAAGTTAACCACACCTCCCGAAATATGTAAAACAGTTTTCGAACTTATTCCAAAAACTGATAATTATAATCAATAAACTTATACCAACTGTTTACTTTTTGTCATTTTACTGACATGAAAGCCCGTTTTATACTTTTACTTTTGTTAAAAATAGAGTTTATAATGAAAAAATCCTCAATACTGTTATCCATATTATTATTGGTTTCCTGCTATGTTTTTTCGCAATCAGAAACTGTTTATCCGGATGGTTTAAAAGTTGGTGATACCGCTCCGGATTTTACAGCAAAGGACCAGGAAGGTAAAACGGTTAACCTGAATGAAACCTTAAGGAAGGGGCCCGTTGTTATACTTTTTTACAGGGGACAATGGTGCCCTTTTTGTAACAAACAACTTAGTTACCTTTCAGATTCTTTATCTGTAATAACAAATAAAGGTGCAACAATATTAGCCATTACACCGGAAACCGCTGCGAATGTTAAAAAGACCATTGAAAAAACAAAAGCCACTTTCCCGGTTATTGAAGATGATGGTTTAGCCATTATGAAATCGTATAAAGTAAATTTTGTTGTTGATGAAAAAACAGTAACAAAATATAAAGGATATGGGATAGATTTTGAAAAGGCGAATGGTCGTAATGGCGCTAATCTTCCTGTACCGGCAACTTACATTATTGGTAAGGATGGGAAAATAAAATATGTTTTTTTTAATACCGATTACAGAAAGCGGGCTTCCGTTAAAGATATTCTGGATAATTTGTAATAATTATTTTTATGTAAAGTGTTGCAAATAAATAACTTTGCAACACTTTTTTTATGCTTAGTGCCACCATTAATTTATACAGGAATGCCTATACAGGTTTAAACAGCCGTATGTGGCTGCTTGCAGTAGTTATGCTGATAAACCGCTGTGGTACTATGGTTTTACCCTTTATGACCCTATACATTAAGCACATTGGCTACACAACAAAGCAAGCTGGTTTAGTGGTGGCTATTTATGGAATTGGGGCAATGGTAGGCGCATTTATTGGTGGAAAAATCAGCGATAGGTTCGGATTTTATTATACCCAATTTTTCTCATTACTCTTAGGAGGGCTGTTATTTATTTTACTTGGCCAGATGAACAGCTATCTTTCTATCAGTGTATGTACCTTTTTCCTGAGTATGGTTAATGAGTCTTTCAGACCGGCCAATGCAACAGCTATTGCACATTACAGTACTTCAGAAAACCGTACCCAGTCCTTTTCAGTAGTTCGTCTTGCAATCAATTTAGGTTGGGGTTTAGGGGGTGCATTAGGTGGTTTTCTTGCATCTATAAATTATCACCTGTTATTTTGGGTTGATGGGTTTACAAATATGAGTGCGGCTTTTTTATTACTCTGGCTTTTACCAAAAGTTAGCATAGAACAACAGCATCAAAAACCCATAGAAAAAACCTCCAATATTAAAGCTCCTCCTGCTCATGCTGATAAAACATTTTTGTATTTTATCGGGTTACAGTTATTATTTGCTGTTTGTTTCTTTCAGTTATTTACAACAATACCCATATATTTTAAAGAATCGTTGCACATCAATGAATTTTGGATCGGTATCATTATGGCAATGAATGGAATCATCATCGCATTATTTGAAATGGTCATTGTATTTAAACTGGAAGGACGGTTGCCTTATTTAAAATTAATGGCAATGGGTACTGTTATAATGGCTGTTTCGTATTTTGTTTTAAATATTACTTATTTCAATGGTTTTTTAATAGCAGTATTGTCAATGGTTTTGGTAACTTTTGCTGAAATTATTGCCATGCCGTTTATGAATTCTTATTATATTTCCCGAAGTACAACAGGGAACCGCGGACAGTATGCAGCTTACTATACAATGGCATGGAGTGCTGCCCAGGTAATTGGAAGTACCGGCGGTACAATGGTAGCTTTTGCTGCCGGGTTTAATAATTTATGGTGGATTATCGGGGGTATCTGCCTGTTAACTGCATTTGGATATCACTCACTATACCATAAACGTTAATGTCATTTTAGGGATTACATTTTTTATTATAGTAACCCTGTTTTGTAAAAATATGCAACTGCATAGATTATTTCGGGGTGAGATCAAAGGCTTCAAAATAAATAACTGCATTGAAATAAGGAAGTTTTAAAGCTTTCAGCTTAAAAAGCCTTTCAGGAAATACTTTTTTGAAATACCTGCTGAAAATACCGGTTTGTTGTCATTGCCCGGGATCATGATTAAAGTATAATGACAGGGGGTTAAAAGGGTCGTATGTATAAAATGCTGGATTGTTATTTATAGATACTTGTAGTATTTGTTTTAGCGCTTACAGGCATATCCTGCCCCATTAGTTGAATGCTGCCGGTTATATCAGATTGGGTAGTTCTTTTTTTAACCTGCCCTGTATTAATATTTGTAATGATCTCACCACTGGTCTTCGTATCACTTTTAAATTCCATTTCCATACCCTGCATATCAATTTTGTTTGTTCCATTTGATATTGCAGAGATTTGAATTACCGCTTCATTTTCTGTCACTGACTTCAATGTATAGGTACGGATGGTTTTCATTTCTTTGGCAATGACAGTATCTGCCCAGTTATCTCCGATAATTTTTCCGGCAGGTATCAATTCAAAGGCACCTGAAACTATAGCATCATCAGAATTTTCTGAAAACATAGCTGCCATTCCCTGCATCGGATTCCCATCATCGGTATCCTCTTTCATTTCTTTTTTCTTGTCATTTATTGCCTCACCGGTTATGTTATCGATTATAATATCAACCGGTTTATTAAGTTTTTCTTCAAAAGTCTTTGCAATATCGGCATTGTTATCTTCCTTTTTTTCAGAATCATAATTTGTGGCCTGTCCCATCATATCCATATTCACTTTAACTTTTGTAAGTGTATTACTGATGGTATAGTTTTTATTTGTAATGGTTTTAACTTCAAGCGAATTTTCAGTGGTTGAATTGCTGCTCAGCTCCATGCCCATACTTAAACTGGCTTCTAAGGATATAGAGCTTTCAATAACAATCTTTTGACCGGTGGTGAGCTTAATTTTTCCGGTAAGAGATGTTTGAGCAGTTGAATTTGATTGAGCAAGAATTACTATACAAATAAAAAGACCAAAACGGGCAATGGCAATTTTTTTCATTTTCTGATTTTATTTACTGCTGTAAATTTATTAATAAACAACATAAGAATAATTATTGTTTAAAAAATTTGCAAAACATTTGGATTTGGGACAGTAACTGCAAAAAATAAGGGCTATTGATGTAATCAATAGCCCAAAAAGGTTTTAAAGTTTAGGTATTATCCTACTACTTTTACATTAACTGCGTTCATTCCTTTTTTGCCTTCCTGCAAATCAAACTCAACGCTGTCGCCTTCTTTAATATCGCTAATTAATCCACTAACGTGTACGAAAGTTTCTTTGTTTGAGTCATCATGCTTAATAAAACCGAAGCCTTTTTCTGAATTAAAAAACTTTACGGTGCCTTTTTGTGTGTCCATTTTGTGTTTGTATTGTATTAATAAAGTGCAAATATAGTATTTTATCAATAATTGAGGCTATTTATTAATTATTGCTTATTGTTGCCTTTTTTAATGTAACAACCTCTACTTCAAAAACCAGGATGCTGTTAGGTGTAATTTTTTCCATATTCCTGATGGAATAGGCTAAAGATGAGGGTATAATTAATCTTATTTTACCACCCTGCCTGCAAAAAGGAAGTCCAATCTGCCAGCCTTTGATTAAGCGTTTTAGAGGAAAAACGGCTGGTTCTTCTTTTGTTTCATCAAATATCATCCCATTTAATAATTGCCCCTTATAGAATACAACAACAGTGTCGTTAATTGATACCAGATCACCTTTCCCCTCCTGCAATATTTGATAATATACCCCCCTGGCACTTCCTGTTGTATCAAATTTACCGGCACTTATGTATTCTAAGATCTTTACCTGTTCAAGCTTTGTTTCAATTAAACTGTCAGCATTTTTATATAAGTCAATAACTGGTTTTTCTACAGTTGCAGTTCTGATAAATTCATTATTAAATTGAGCATTTGCAGATTTAAACCCGCCATTCCATAAATAAAATTTTTTATTTTCTGTTCCGGCACCGTAATCTATTCTGTCACCGGCTTTTCCGGTAGCATCATAACTGAACCTGGCAGAAGTTATTTCTTTCCAATCTCCATTATCAAATCTTACCCATTGATTACCAAAATATGCTTTACGCTGAAGTTGTCCGTTAACGCCCTGGAAATTTTCAACAAAAGAATATAATTTCCGCAAGGGCTTGCCATCTTTTGGAGCTTTAAAACCTGCGATCAATTTCCATTTCTGTATTTCGGGAATAAAAAAATAACCGGTGTACGTTGTGGTATTTGAGGCACTGTCCATATTTACAGTTACTAAAAATTTATAGGTCACTTCCGGCTTCCAGTTAAAAACCCAATGACTATGCCCACCGGTTCCCTCATTGCCAAAACCATCTGCAAATACTTCATCACCTTTTGCAATCAACTGAACTTTATTTTCAGCCGATACTTTATTTCTGTCAAAAGCTTCATTACCGGCATCCCAAACCGAAAATATTACCCTTCTTTCTGTTGGGCTGTTAACCTGAATGCCAAAATAACCACGTGCAAAACCGCAGGCCATATAATAGCTGTGCAGTACATCAGAACCTTGCGGAATTGTAATCTCATTATAAAACGAAATGACTTTCGGACTATCCGGTAACGGGTAAATTAAATGGACCGATGCAGAATTTCTTCGTGCTTTAGCATTGAAATGTATATTTTTTGCTGCATCACCGCTAAGCTCCAGTGACCTTATATCAGCAATATTATTTGTTTTTTTAAGGGCTGCAGAAACAGTAACTGAATAAAACCCGGTGTCATTTATTTGTACTGTACCAATTTTAACCGGTATAAAACCTGTGGATTTTGGAACAATAACAGTAAAATCATTTCCGGCTACTGATACCAGTAAATTATTTCCGGCACCTGCATTTTTTAACTGTAGTGAAAGATGGAGTTTACCTTTTTGGCGGATCTTGAAAAAAAACTGAATTTGTTGTTTGCTGTTCGTCCAGTTATGTAATCCATCTTTTAGAGAAAACATTTTGCTTTCATCATCCTCATTACTTTCATCAACCGGCAAAGCGTAAGCGGTATATGCCGGTATAGAAATAACATTTTGCGATTTAACCGCTGTGTGTAATAAAAGGATACAGCATACTAAAATCAACCGAAGGCCTCTTCTCATAAGATCTTTTTTAAAAACAAACTTACAATTTTTGATTTATAAAATATTTAAAACCATTTAATAAAAATCTTGGTTTGAGCCTGAATATTCGGTAATTTTAATCTTATAGTTAACCAGTCATTTAGTAAGGTTTATTTTTTATGCAGCATTTGATTACAACTGTTATTACAGGAACAGGTAGTTATATACCTGATTATGTAAAAACAAACCGTGAGTTTACAGGTCATAATTTTTATGCGGAAGATAATTCTGCATTGGATATAGAACCACATATCATTGTAGAAAAGTTTAAGAAAATAACCGGCATTGAAGAACGGAGATATGCTTCTTCTGCTATTGATTCTTCTGATATGGCTGCCATTGCAGCTGAAAGGGCCATTGAAGATGCCAGGTGTGATCCCGAAACGATTGACCAGATTATAGTAGCTCATAATTTCGGAAATGTGATAAAACATACCATTCAAACGGATGTTTTACCGGCCCTGGCATCAAGGGTTAAACATGCGTTGAAAATAAAAAACCCATCCTGTGTGCCTTATGATATTTTATTTGGTTGTCCCGGATGGGTGCAGGGTGTAATTCAGGCCGATGCTTTTTTTAAAGCCGGCATTGCGAAAAAATGCCTGGTAATAGGTACTGAAACATTATCCCGTGTGTTGGATGTGTATGACAGGGATAGTATGATCTTTTCTGATGGTGCCGGTGCCTGTGTACTGGAAGCAAAAAATAAAGCTGAAACAAAATCAGGTATTTTGGCAAGCAGTGTTCAATCGCATTGTGGGGATGAGATAAATTATTTAAATATGGGTAAATCCAATTACCCCGATTCTGATCCACGTGTAAGGTATATAAAAATGAAAGGCAGAAAAGTTTATGAGTATGCCATGAAAAATGTTCCTCTGGCTATGAAATTATGTTTGGATAAAAGTGGTGTAGATATCAGTGAATTAAAAAAAGTATTTATTCACCAGGCAAATGAAAAAATGGACGAAGGGATCATTAAAGAAATGTACAAACTTTATGGCATTGATAATGCTCCTGAAAATATAATGCCCATGAGTATTCATAACCTGGGTAACAGCTCAGTTGCCACTATTCCAACTTTATTTGATATGGTACAAAAAGGATTGATGCCTGAACATAAATTAAATGAAGGCGACGTTATTTTATTTGCATCGGTGGGGGCCGGAATGAATATTAATGCGGTTTGTTACCGGTTATAAAAAAGCCAGGTAAGTTTTGGTAAACTGAAGCTATACCTGCATTTAAACATACAGCTTATAAATAAATTCGGATAAGAGTCTTATTAAGCCTACATTTGCAAAAAATGAGTATATGGTAAACGAAATGATTTCGAAATTTTTAGAGCCCTCTCACCTGGCCAAGACCGCAGTTAAAATTGAATTTAAAAAGCGCAACACCATTGTTGGCATTTTTGTTGAATCCCCTGATTATGAAGATCTAAAAGCAAAAAATTTCTGGCGTGTTGTTTCAGAAACAAATATTCCTGAGTGGAAAAAAACAAATGATAATAAGTTGGCAAAAATATTTAGTGGCTCTGAATTTACCAGAATTACAGTAGCTAAGGAAAAGAAAGAAAGTTAACTGTATTTTCATAAGGAGATTAGAAAAAATTTTTTAACAAAAAGGACACATGTACATGTGTCCTTTTTGTTAATGCAATAATTAAGTTAGAAATTTCTTCCGCCCGTACCCCTTGCTTTTGGCAGTTCTTTCCTGGGTATTTTATTATCGAGTTGTGCGGTGTTATAAACAAATGCGGCAATTATGGTTGCAGCCTGTTTTAAATCATCAGGTATCAAATGATCATAGGTATCCATATTGGTATGGTGTGTTCTGGTATCATATTCAATGGGGTCCTGAATAAACTGAAAACCCGGAATCCCCACGCCGTCAAATGCCTGGTGATCAGTGCCGCCTGTATTATCAATTGTAACCGTTTTTGCTCCCAGGTCATAAAAGGGTTCAAGCCATTTTGAAAAAATCGGGTTTGCAGCTTTATTTCCCTGTAAATATATTCCCCTGATTTTCCCGGTACCATTATCCAGGTTGTAATAGGCAGAAACTTTTTCCTGATCTGGTTTTAAAACCATATCAACAGGATCGGCAAAATGATTTTTTACATAACCACGTGAACCTAACAAACCCTGTTCTTCCCCACTCCATAATGCAATACGGATCGTTCTTTTTGGTTGCAGTCCTGTAGATTTAAGAATTCGCATTACTTCCATCATTACAGCACAACCTGCTGCATTGTCTGTTGCACCGGTAGCTCCCTGCCAACTATCTAAATGCCCACCCAGCATTACAATTTCATTTTTTAAAACAGGATCGGTTCCGGAAATTTCGGCAAGAACATTGTATCCTTTAATATCTGTATCATAAAACTTTGTTTTAACGTCTGCTTCCAGTTCTACCTTTTCTCCGGCATCAACCAACCGCTGTATTCTTAAATAATCATCACTTGATAACATTACCCATGCATAATATCTCGTTGAGTCTTTTGCAACAGAGCCGCCGTTTTGTACAAACAGGGTACCATCATTTCCCCTGCCACTCATACTCAATACAAGTGCCGGTTTTTCATTTTTATAAAAACCATCCATCTGGCGTTGTAATGATTGCTGCTGGCGCCTTGTCGCAAGTTGTTCAGGGCTTACATTTGCCTGTTGACGCCTTGCAGTATCAGGTTTTGAATTTGCCATTTTATCCAATTCTGTATCTGTAAAACGTTCACCATCGGCTATAAAAGAGGGTCGCAATGTATCTCTTGAATATACCATTACGATCTTATCTTTCAGTTTACCCGAATATTTTTGAAATAACTCTGCCGAATCTTTTGCTTTGATCAGCACCACATCACTGCTCATGATCTTTTTACCGGGTGTACTTCCGGTCCATGCCCTGGGTATAGCAATAAGGGGTGTATAATAAGGTACTGTCATGGCAACATAGCAACGGGTTTGCTCCCAACCCTTTCCAAAATTACCCCACGGTTCTAATGCTGCATTTACCAATCCTAATTTGGTCAATTCATCTTTGGCCCAGTTTGCTGCCCTGAAAAAACCCGGTGAATTGGTAAGCCTTGGCCCACTAACATCAGTTAAATGAAAAGCGATATCCATCACTTTTGAATTTTCAAGTCCTTCTTTTCTGATCTTGCTGGTGGCATTTGCATCAGTTTGTGCAAAGAGGATATTGCCTGACAGGCAAATGGATAATAAAAACAGCAGCTGTTTTCTCATAAAGATTAGTTTTATTGTTGAACTGTTAATTTACTCTTTTAAAAATTGACAGGCAATTAAATAATGATGAGCTGTTTAAATTTGTTTTGTGGTTGGTATTTCCATGATCAGATTTTCTCCATAACAACCCGCAGGAGTTTGATATCCAGGTTTATAATTTCCTTCCAGTATTTTTTTGCTGATGAGTAAACTGCTGTGAGCAGTTAAAGTGTATCCATCAAAACACCGTATACAGGCTGTTACTGTTTTTCCTGCCATATTACTTACTTCACCCCAAACCATACTGCTGCTTTTTTGCCTTTGTTCATCAGATGGCCCGGCAGGTTTTGCTTTTATTTTTTTCTTAATGATATTGCGTACAAAATTGGTTCTTAAAAGCCAGTTGAATGCCCATTGAAATTTCAATATCCTGAAAACATTTGGAGCCATACCGGTGTAGGTCTCAATATTGGCTATTCCGGTTGTTGTGTACGCTGTTGAAATATCTCCCCAGGGAATGGTCATTACAAATAAACGCTTCTTTCCTCCACCGGATCCTGTGGAAAAATTCACCCACATTCCTTTTTCTCCTAAAGGTTTTCTTACGATTATTCCATTTACCCTTGTTGCCCCGCCTTCACCTATTTTGCCGGCCATGGTGATTGCGGTGCCATGCGATAAACCTCCGCCAATGGATACAAAAGCCAGTTTTAAATGAGTGGCATCGGGCATTTTATTTTTTAGTTGCAGGGCAATACAATCAGTGGGCACCACATCAAAGCCAACGCCGGGCATTAACATGATATTTTTTTCTTTAGCGGCTGCATCATATTTTTTGATCATTTCAAAAACTGATATGTCGCCATTAATATCAATATAATGAACGCCGGTTTGTAAACAGGCTTCTATCATCTGTTTTGCAGTGTACACATAGGGCCCTGCCGCATGCAATACCAATGTAACTTCTGCTAAAGCTTTTTGTAATTGTTCCGCATTATCCAGATCTATGATCCGGTAGGGGAGTTGCAACTCATCAGCGAGTGGTTTTATACCTGCTTCCGTCCTTCCGGCAAGTATGGGTTGAATATGATAGGTTGATGAAAGTTTAGCAATGAGTTTACCGGTATAGCCATTGGCACCATAAAGAAGGAATTGATTTTGCATAATGGAATATACAATTATTTAGTTGCTGGTATGATAAAAAAATCCATCCACCGTCAGGGGGATGGATTTTCAATTGAATTTAATTTTTAGTTCGAAACCTGTTCCTCCATATAAATTTCCATAGGCTCACAGGTACAGATCAGGTTCCTGTCGCCAAA
>JANOFR010000047.1:0-14498 GCA_031413755.1 Chitinophagaceae bacterium | reverse complement strand
GAAGAGGAACTAAGAGGGTCCGTAAATTATTGCATGAAGGAATTTTCATCTTGAGTGGGCATAAGATACGAACTGTAACTGATATCCGGCGCGTAATTGAAAAGCACTTTGGTACCTTGATGAACAGGACCCGTCTATTATAAAAGAGGTTTAATAATTTGGAAAGCCGCCAATTCTTGTCCCGCTGCTATTATATACGGACAGGTTACAACTCTTGTCATCCTGGGCACCAAAATAACCAATTCGGGAACTAAGCGTATTGTAAATACTGAACCTGCCTCCGGCATCCGAAGCGGACATAATAATTGTTTCTTTCTCATCCCTGGAGACTGATAAATGTCCGCCACCATCAGTAGTCGTTGACATCTTTACCAGCCTTTTTGCATAACTGTCATTAATCTGTAAATACCCTGCATTGCCTTTAGTAACGCCCACTTCCATCACTTCTTTATTAGTTGAATTATAAAGCGCCATATAGCCGCCGCCTTCGGTAGTCCTGGTTACTTTAAAATTTAAACTTCCGTTTCCATCAAATGTATTGATGGCACCGGCATCACCATCCGAGGTAAATAAGCGGACTAATTTCTGACCTGCAGGGTTGTACGTCGCCACCTGGCCATTACCTCTTTCTTTGTTTATCAGCACCAGCACATTTCCTTTGTCATCCACTACCTGGAATGCTTTAGCTTTAATCAGGTCAGGTACTTCCTCTTTTTTTGCTGAAGACATTAAGACAACCGCAATTAAAATAATAACCGAAGTACTTAAAAATATTCGGTAAGCCCTAAGGCTTTTTTCCAATTTTAAAATTCTTTGCTCAATCTGGTTCATAATAATTAATTTAAAAGTTAAAGTTTTAAATGTTCAATATATAAAGTAACAGATTTACCTGCTTATTTCAATACCCAACGCCGGGTATTTTAAGGTGTAAGTAAAGAAAATACCGCAGTATCAATAAATCGTCCCCTGAAAAAGAAATCTTCTTTAAAATAGGCTTCCCTTATAAAACCCGATTTTTCAAGCAGGGATGCAGAAGCCGTATTTGCAGGATTTATATGCGCTTCAATACTGTGCAGTTTCATTACAGTAAAACCGTAGTTAATAACAGCCTGTAATGCTTCTTTCATTATTGATTTATTCCAGTGATCTGGATGCAGCATATAACCAACTTCGGCACGGTAATGTTGTTTTATCAGCCGCCAGAAACCAATTGTCCCAATCAATTTATTAGGTTCATCTTTTAATGTAATTGCCCACATAATTCCTTCATGTGCAACAAGTGCATCTTTGATCATCTGTATCCATATTTCTGCTTCTTCAAGCGTTTTTGTTTTTTCCCGGTCTATGTACTGCATTACTATTTCATCAGAGCGAAGAAATAAAAGCTCAGGAGCATCAGTTTTTTCAATACAGCGAAGCAATAATCTTTCGGTTTCAATTTCGGGAAAGGGCGAAAAGAGGGGTTCAAGCATGATCAGATTATTTTTTGTCAAAAGTAATCTTATTTACATTTCTTATCTGAATCATGGTCAATTGATATCTGCTGATACGGTAATAAAAAATCCCTCCGGTAAAGAGGGATTTACTGCGGTAAACCGGAAAGTAATTCTTTTTTTAAGCTACTGCCTTATTCACAAGAGTGGCTGCTTCACTTAATAGTATTGCACTTTGCACTTTAAGACCGCTTTCATCAATTAATTTTTTTGCTACATCAGCATTAGTGCCCTGTAACCTTACAATGATCGGGATATTTATATTGCCAATTGACCGGTACGCATCAATAACACCCTGGGCAACCCTGTCACATCGTACAATTCCTCCAAAAATATTGATCAGTATTGCTTTTACTTTTGGGTCTTTTAAAATAATACGAAAACCTGCTTCTACGGTTTGTGCATTTGCCGTACCCCCAACGTCCAGGAAGTTTGCAGGTTCACCACCACTTAGTTTTATCATATCCATAGTAGCCATGGCAAGTCCTGCGCCGTTCACCATACAACCCACATTACCATCTAGTTTAACAAAGTTCAGGTTAAATTGTCCGGCTTCCACTTCAGTTGGATCTTCTTCACTGACATCTCTTAAAGAAGCAATATCAGGATGACGCATTAATGCATTATCATCAACATTCATTTTACAATCAACAGCAATTATTTTTTCATCGCTTGTTTTAAATAGTGGATTTATTTCCAGCATGCCACAATCAGAACCAACATAGGCATTATATAAATTGCTGACAAATTTCACACAGTTTTTAAAAGCCTGGCCGCTTAAGCCTAAATTGAATGCAATTTTTCTGGCTTGAAACGGTTCAAGGCTTCCACCCGGAAAAACCCATTCTTTAAATATTTTTTCAGGAGTATTATGTGCTACATCTTCAATATTTACGCCGCCTTCAGTACTGTACATGATCACATTTTGTCCCTTGGTTCTGTCCAATAAAATAGAAAGATAAAATTCTTTAACAGGGTTAGGGCCTTCATAATAAACATCTTGTGCCACTAAAACCTTTGAAACCAGTTTACCTGCTTCGCCGGTTTGAATTGTAACCAAAGTGCCGCCCAATATATTTTTTGCAATTTGCAAAACATCCTCAGCTGTTTTGCCTACAGCTACACCACGTTGCTCTGTACCCTTTATTTTTCCCTTACCACGTCCGCCGGCATGTATCTGTGCTTTTACTACGGCAAACTTGCTGCCATATTCTGTATGAATTTGTTTATATGCCATCTCTGCTTCACCCGGCGTATTACAGGGTACACCTTCCTGAACAGGAACATGGTACTTTTTCAATAATTCTTTTGCCTGGTATTCATGAAGGTTCATACTGTAAAATTTTTGCGAAGATAAATAAAACAGTTTAAAGTTGTGATTTAGGATTTTGTGTTCCCGCCTGATTATCAATAACAGGCTTTATGGGCAGCCGGTCTCCAATAATCCGGGATCTCAACAGGGCACTTTTATTCTTACTGAATTTTAACGCCATATCATCTAAGCTCAATGCAAAACGAAAAACCTATATGTCAAAATCCCAGAAACTCTCAACATCCCATTAACAATTTCTTATCTTACCTTTGGCGTTATAATTATAAAAGTATATGCTGGTTAAAATAAAAGAAGCAGTTGATTTTATTAAAAATATATACAGTGAAAGACCCACGGTAGGTATTGTTTTAGGCAGTGGTTTGGGAAGTTTTACAAACGTAATAAAAATTGAAAAAGAG
Source organism: Chitinophagaceae bacterium (assembly GCA_031413755.1). Taxonomy (GTDB): domain Bacteria; phylum Bacteroidota; class Bacteroidia; order Chitinophagales; family Chitinophagaceae; genus Ferruginibacter. Next base: position 11,274 of record JANOFR010000047.1, on the reverse strand, counting down.
ATTCCGTATGGGGATATACCGCATTTTCCGGTAAGCACCGTTGAAGGGCATAGCGGTAAACTTATTTTTGGTGAGCTGAGTGGCAAAAAAGTGGTGGCGATGGCCGGACGTTTTCATGTATATGAGGGATATACCTCTGATCAAACTGTTTTTCCGATCAGGGTCTTAAAGTTTTTAGGCATTGATACCTTATTGGTCAGTAACGCTGCCGGTGGGGTAAACCCGGCTTTTCAGGTAGGCGATCTGATGATCATAACCGACCATATAAGCCAGTTTGCACCCAACCCGTTAATTGGTAAAAATTTTAAAGAGTTGGGGCCCAGGTTTCCGGATATGAGTGAACCTTATAAAAAACACCTGATAAAAAAAGTAAAAGTTATTGCAGCAACAAAAAATATTAAAGTAAGAGAAGGTGTATATGTAGCCGTAACGGGCCCTACATTTGAAACCAGGGCAGAGTATAAAATGATCCTTGCTTTAGGTGGTGATGCGGTAGGCATGAGTACCGTTCAGGAAGTGATCACTGCAGTGCATATGGGGTTACCGGTTTTTGCCATGAGTGTAATTACCGATGTTGGCATACGGGAAGAAGAGAATGTAATTACACATGAAGAAGTATTGCAGGCAGCCAAAGAAGCAGAACCTAATTTCAAGGTTTTGTTTTGTGAACTTATTGCACAATTATAAGTAAAGATCAATGAAGAAAATTGTACCCCTGCTGTTATTGGTTTTTATTTTTAAATTTTCGTATGGGCAGGAGCCAGATGCACTGAATAAGATATCCGGCCGCCTAGGTGGTTTAAAAAGGAGCTCAAACAGAAGTGATACGATTGGTTTTGAACGCCGAAATGATAAAAAAGATTCAATTGCCATCACGTTTAAATATCTTGATTCTATCCGGAGTATCCCTTTAGATTCAACTATCAATGATTTTGATAAATATTTTTCCGTTCCTTCATTTTATCAATACCTGGGTAATAACGGTGCAGCCGCTTATCCATTGATTTATTCACCCAATGCCAAACCCGGATGGGATGCAGGTTTTCATGCATTTGATTTGTACCGATTTACATTGGAAGAATCAAAATTTTATAAAACCAACAGGCCTTTTTCACAAATGAGTTACCAGTTGGCTTCGGGTAAAGAGCAAATGATCAAAGTTTTTCATACGCAAAGCCCCAAACCAAACTGGGGTTTTGGATTTGATTACCGGTTGATTAGTGCCCCCGGATTTTTTACAAATCAAAATACCAATCACAAAAGCTACCGCCTGTTCAGCAATTACCAGGGTAAACGAAAAAGATATGCTGCATCTTTTATCTTGCTGGGAAATACAATTAAAAATTCTGAAAATGGAGGTATAAAATTTGATACTTCTTTGTCGAACCCTAATTTAAAAGACAGATTTTCGGTGAATGTTAACCTGGGGAATGATTATCCATATGCGGCAACACCGTTTAACACAACGGTTAATACCGGTCAAGTGTACAAAGACTTTACTTTTTTTTTAAGGCAATCCTATGATATAGGTAAAAAGGATTCAATTGCTGTTAATGATTCCACAACTGAATATTTATTTTATCCAAAACTCAGGGTACAGCACAGTTTTACATACAGCACTTATGATTATTTATACAAAGATAATTTTGCCGATACAGCCATTTATAAACTTTGGTATGATACGCTGGTGAAGATTGGTACGGATAGTTTTTTTGTCAGGGAAAAATGGTCTGTTATGGGCAATGATATTACTTTATTACAATTTCCCGATACAAAAAACTCAGGTCAGTTTATTGCTGCAGGTGTAAAATTTGAAAATATAAAAGGCGAATTAAAAAACGGGACAAAAAATTATTACAACTTCATCATTCATGCAGAATACCGAAACAAGACACGCAATAAACTGTGGGATGTACTGGCTAAGGGATCATTTTATGTTAATGGATTGAACAGTGGTGATTACAGTGCTTATGCAACAATAGCCAGGCATCTAAATAATAAACTGGGCGACATACGTTTGTTCTTCAAAAATGTAAACCGTACACCCTCATTTATCTTCAATAATGCTTCAGCATTTAATTTCAAAAATGCCGGGTTAACTAAAAAGGAAAATATTATCAGTTTTGGTGCCGATGCTTATAACCGGTTTATCAACCTGGGTTTCAAAAATTATATCATTACTAACCTCGCATATTTTTCAGATTACTATCGTACTGCCCAAAGCAGTAAAGTGATTAACCTGTTACAGATCTATGCATCAAAAAAAATTAAGATCACCAGGCGCTGGAACCTCTATTCAGATATTACGGTACAACAAACTGATGGCAGTGCACCGGTAAAAGTACCTCTTCTGTTTACAAGAAACCGGTTGGCATATGAGGGGATATTTTTTAAAAACCTGAATTTATGTACTGGGCTGGAGTTTAGATATTTTACACCTTTCGAAGCAAATAATTATTCTCCCGTAATGGGACAGTTCATGCCACAGGATACGTTTAAATTAAAGAACCTACCTGATGTAAGTTTATTCTTTCATTTCCGGATAAAATCATTTACAGCATTTATCCGTGCCGAAAATTTAAGTACAGTAAGCTTTACTAATGGTTTTGGGTTTACTAATAATAATTTTGCTGCAAACCATTATCCTACCCCGGGTTTTATATTCAGGTTTGGTATCCAATGGGGATTTGTAAACTAGATCACTTAATGGTACAGACAGGCAGCGCTAAGGTTGATGTTAAATAATTCCTTTTTACCCCTTCATATGCTTATTTAAAGAATTCTGTTGTAGATTTGTATTGAAAGATGAAAAAAGTCTATATCAGTATATTAGCAATTGTTTACCTGGCAGTTTCTTCGGGAATTGCTTTGGAATTGCATTATTGTATGGGCGAACGGGCCGGTATGGAATTATACGGTGCTGCTGGTAATACCTGTGGTAAATGTGGTATGACGGAAAATGATACCGGCTGCTGCCATGATGAGTATAAGTTTTATAAAATAAGTGATTCTCAAAAAACCGTTTCTAACGATATTGATCTTACTGCATCTTCATTTGACTTTGATAATGAGCTTTATTTGTTCAACTGGCAAATGCCTGACAATACTGCATTAACTGCACAAAACAATCATTCCCCGCCTGATTATACAGAACCTTCGGTCTGTATAATGAATTGTAATTTCAGACTATAGAATTGATCCCGGATTTTTGCACCGATAATATATTTATTGGTGTCTTGTGCTATATGCATAATTTATTTATTCAACATCAAAATTTATATAAAATGAAAACAGTATCATTATTTGCTGCAATTGCACTCAGCATTTTCAGCAGCAACACATCAACTGCACAAACTTCAAAAACGGAGACCATTAAAGTATGGGGTAATTGCGGTATGTGTAAAACCACAATTGAAAAAGCAGCAAAAAAAGCCGGCGCAAAAACTGCCAACTGGAATGAAGACAGTAAGGAACTGAAAGTTTCTTATGCAGTTAATAAAACATCTTCGGCAAAAATACAGGAAGCTATAGCCAAATCAGGTTACGATACGCAGGATTTTACTGCCGTTAACAGTGCCTATGATAATTTACATGGCTGTTGTAAATACGACAGGAAAGATGCAGCTGTAAAAACCGCAGACCCATCAGGTACAACAACCTACTCTTGTCCTATGCATTCGGATGTAACAAGTGATAAGCCAGGCAAGTGTTCTAAATGTGGCATGGATTTGAAAGAAAAAACAGAACAAACTATTGTTTACTCATGCCCAATGAAATGTGAAGGAAATAAAACCTATGATAAGGCCGGTAAATGCCCTAAATGTGGTATGAATCTGAAAGAAAAAAAAGAAGACCATTCTGGCCACAAACATTAATCTCAAAATAATAACAATGAAAAAGATATTCTTCAGCATTTTAGCCATCAGTACCATAGCCATTACTGCCTGCAACAATAATGGCAGCAAAAATGAAACAGAAAAGCATGATATGAACAGCATGAACAAAGACAGTACTCAGCATGCAACTGCAGCCAATGATAAAGATGTGAAAGCTGTAGTAATAACCTATACTAATGTTGATGGAAAAATTTCCGTATCCATCAAGGAAATAGTTGACCACTACCTGCAAATTAAAAATGCCCTGACCAATGATAATGGCAATGAAGCATCCAGTGGTGCAAAAGCAATGGAGGCAGCAATAAAAAACCTGGATAAATCTTTGCTGACGGCTGAACAGAAAACAGATTATGATAAAAATGAGGAAGAACTGAAAGAGCATGTTGAGCATATCGCAAAGAATGGCGATAAGGTTGAACATCAGCGGTCTCATTTTGCCATGTTGAGTGAATTGATGTACGACCTGGTAAAAGCATTTGGCGGCGACAGGGCAATATACCACGACCATTGCCCGATGTATAATGAAAACAAAGGTGCCATGTGGCTGAGCGAAATGAAGGAAGTTAAAAATCCTTATTTTGGTTCAAAAATGCTCACCTGTGGTTCGGTTGAAGAAGTGATTAAATAGGCCCCCCTCTAAATCTCCCCCCCCCAAGGGGGAGACTTGGAGAACACAGTACCTCGTAGTTAAAATTTATTAAAATGTTTAAATGCTTAATTACTGAAGTTTATAAATGCCCCACAGTTCGGCCTCCTTCTTCCCGATAGCTATCGGGAAGAGGGAGCGAAGGTGAGGCCAAAATAAAAGATCATGATTCAAAAATTAATAGAACTCGCTTTACGAAACAGGCTTATTGTACTGCTGATAGCCGGCACTATGTTCGCCTGGGGCATTTACTCCGTTCAGAAAAACCCCATTGATGCCATTCCTGATTTGAGTGAGAACCAGGTTATTGTTTTTACCGAGTGGATGGGCCGCAGTCCGCAGGTGATTGAAGATCAGGTAACATATCCTCTGGTCAGTAACCTGCAGGGCATTCCAAAAATCAAAAACATCCGTGGTTCATCCATGTTTGGGATGAGTTTTGTGTATGTGATTTTTGAAGATAATGCAGACATTTACTGGGCAAGAACAAGAGTGCTGGAAAGATTAAATTATGCCCAACGTTTATTGCCACAGGGTATAACGCCAACGCTTGGGCCCGATGGAACAGGGGTTGGCCATATCTTCTGGTATCACCTGGAAGCACCTAAAATGGATTTGGGAGAACAACGGGCATTGCAGGACTGGTATGTAAAATTTGCCCTGCAAACGGTTCCCGGTGTAGCCGAAGTGGCATCTTTCGGCGGATTTGAAAAACAATACCAATTGGTTGTTGACCCGGTTAAACTTCAGTTTTACAATGTATCGCTGATGGATGTGATGAATAAAGTGAAAGCCAATAACAATGATGTGGGGGGAAGAAAATTTGAAATGAGTAACATGGCTTATATCATCCGTGGGTTGGGCTATATAAAGAACAAAGAAGATGTGGAGAACATTGCGTTAACTAATTACAACGGCATCCCGGTTCGGGTAAAAGATATCGGCTCTGTACAAATGGGCGGCGATTTACGCCTCGGCATTTTTGATATGGATGGAAAGGGTGAAGTAGTGGGCGGTATTGTAGTAATGCGGTATAATGAAAATGCTGACAAGGTGATTACTGCCGTAAAAGAAAAAATGAAAGAAGTACAAAAAGGTTTACCTGAAGGGGTAACCTTTAAAACTTCTTATGACAGAAGTGTATTGATTGAAGAAGCGGTTGAATCTGTAAAAGGTACACTGATAGAAGAAATGATTGCCGTCTCCATTATTGTTATTCTTTTCCTGTTTCACTGGCGCAGTGCTGTTATCATTCTCATTCAGTTGCCGATTTCGGTAGCCATTGGTTTCATTTTGCTGGAAGCGTTTGGTATATCCTCCAACATCATGTCGCTTACGGGAATTGCATTGGCCATTGGTGTGGTGGTGGATGACGGCATTGTAATGGTGGAGAATGCCTACCGGCATTTGAGCGAAGCTCAAATAGAAAAATCTAAATTATCTGATAAAACATGATCATGGCAAAATGGTTTAGAAAAAATAAAGACCCGTTAACCTCATCCGAAAGGATGGCGGTTATTGAAAAGTCCTCCAAACAGGTTGGCCCTGGAGTTTTTTATTCTACTATTATTGTGGTTACTTCTTTTCTTCCTGTTTTTCTCTTAACCGGCATGGAAGGAAAATTATTTCATCCGCTTGCCTGGACAAAAACCTTTATTCTTTTGGTAGATGCATTTTTAGCCATTACGTTAGCTCCGGTTTTAATTTCTTTTTTTCTGAGAGGAAGATTAAAACCAGAAAGTGCCAATCCAATTACCAGAACATTGGAAAAAATATATACGCCCATTCTTAAATTCTGTTTAACATGGCGCAAAACTATTATCGGCATCAACCTCCTTGCATTAATTGTTGGAATTTTTATGATGACAAGACTTGGTTCTGAATTTATGCCGCCGCTTGATGAAGGCTCTTTACTTTTTATGCCAGTTACACTTCCTGATGTTTCCAATTCAGAAGTAAAAAGATTATTACAGGTGCAGGATAAAATAATCAGTAATGTTCCCGAAGTTGATCATGTATTAGGCAAAGCCGGAAGGGCAAATACAGCAACGGATAATTCTCCGATCAGCATGATTGAAACCATCATTTTACTAAAACCAAAAAGTGAATGGCGCAAAGACATGACCAAAGATGGTATCATTAATGAACTGAATGCAAAGTTGCAGATACCGGGTGTTACCAATGGATGGACACAACCCATCATCAACCGTATCAATATGCTCTCTACGGGTATTCGTACCGATGTGGGCTTGAAAGTTTATGGTCAGAATTTAGACAGCATTTATGCTTTTGCTCAAACCATAAAAAAACAACTGGAAGGAATTAACGGTGTTAAAGATCTTTATGTAGAGCCGATCACCGGTGGAAAATATATTGACATAACTGTGAAGAGAGAAGAGATAGGAAGATATGGTTTAAGTGTGGATGATGTGAACACCGTAATTGAAAGTGCATTGGGAGGAATGAAACTTACAACAACCATTGAAGGCCGTCAGCGGTTTTCGGTAAATGCAAGATATGGCCAGGATTTCCGCAACAATCTTGAATCATTAAAACGCCTGCAGGTGCAAACTATGAGTTTTGGCCCTATTCCATTGGAAGCCGTTGCCAATATAAAATTAAGCGAAGGCCCGCCCATGATCAATTCAGAAAATGCCATGCTGCGGGGAACGGTTTTATTTAATGTAAGAGAAAGAGATTTGGGCAGCACAGTAAAAGAAGCACAGGAAAAATTAAACCAGATGATCACAAAATTACCAAGAGGTTATTTTCTGGAATGGAGTGGCCAGTGGGAAAACCAGATCAGGGCCAACCGTACATTAAAGATGATCATGCCGATTGTTATCATTATCATTTTTATGATCTTGTATTTCACTTATCATTCTTTTAAAGAAGCCATTGTAACCATGATAACAGTTCCCTTTGCATTAATTGGCGGGGTGTTCATGGTATATTTTTATGGTGTTAATTTATCAGTTGCTGTGGCCGTTGGTTTCATAGCCCTGTTCGGAATGGCCATTGAAACAGCCATGCTTATGACCATTTACCTGAATGAGGCCATGCAGAACATGGTTGCCAAACATGGTAATTCTAAAACAACCTTAACGCAGGCTATCATCAGGGAATTTGTAATTGAAGGCGCTGCAAAAAGATTGAGGCCAAAACTGATGACCGTATGTGTTGGCTTGTTTGGTTTGATCCCGATCCTTTGGTCAACCGGTGTTGGCAGCGATATTATGCGGCCCATTACCATTCCGTTGATTGGCGGAACCATTACCTCCACTATTTATGTTTTGCTTATAACCCCGGTGATATTTCAAATGATAAAAGAACGGGAACTAAAAAGAAAAGGTAAAGTAGAATTGATAGATACAAAAGAGTAAATAAAAAGAGATGGAAACAATATTGACATCAACTATAACATGCCCACATTGCGGTTATCAGCAGGAGGAAGAAATGCCAACTGATGCCTGCCGGTATTTTTATGAATGTGAACAATGCAGGTCAGTATTAAAACCTGTTATTGGAGATTGTTGTGTGTTTTGTTCCTATGGTTCTGTTCCATGTCCTCCTGTAAAAAAAAATAAAAACTGTTGTACTTAAATTTTATACAATGAAAAATATAATTTTCATATTGGCAATTTTTATTCCGGCAAAAATAATTTCGGCACAAACACTGAAGCTGGATGCGATCATTGACAGCATTACTACATCGCACCCTGTTGTAAAAATGTACAGCAATGAAATACGGTCTATGGACGAAGCGGCTAAAGGTGCCAAAAGCTGGATGCCTCCGGAGGTGAGCACCGGCCTATGGATGGTTCCATACAACCCCAGTATGTGGAAGAAAGGAGATATGGGAGAAGCCGGCATGGGCCAATACATGATTGGAGGGCAACAAATGATCCCCAATAAAAAGAAACAAAATGCAGATGCCGCTTATATGCAGGCCATGTCTTCGGTTGAAAAAGAAAAAAAGAAAGCAACAATCAATGAGCTGACCAACGATGCCAAACAGTATTATTATGAATGGATAGTGTTGCAAAAAAAATTAACCATACTCGGACAAAATGAAAAGATGCTCGACTTTATGATTAAGAATGCAGAGATACGTTACAGGAATGGTTTGGGAAAGATAAGTGCCTATTACAAAGCAAAAGCTGCATTAGGCAATGTAAAGAATATGCAATTGATGTTTGAAAACGATATCAAAGAAAAACGCATTCGTATCAATTCGCTGATGGGCAGGAATGCGATGACTGATTTTGATGTTGATACTGTTTACCATTTAAATGATTATGCTGCAATTACATTCGACAGTACACTTTTTTATAACAGCCGAAGCGATATAAGAGCCATTGACCAGGACATCAATCTTACCCGGCTGAAACAGGAAACAGAAAGGCTAAGCCTGAAACCGCAGTTCGGCATCCGCTACGAACACATGTTTGGCTTTGGTGGTTTACCCATGCAATACAGCCTGATGGGGATGATGAAACTCCCGCTGGCCAACTGGTCTTCTAAAATGAATAAAGCCAATATTGAAAGCCTGAAATGGAAAGCTGTTGCCCTGCAATCGCAAAAAGAAATGATGGTAAATGAATACAGCGGAATGGCTTATGGTATGCGTAACGAAATTGAATTAAAGAAAAAACAGTTGAAATTATATGAGGATGAAATCATACCTGCTTTAAAGAATAATTACAAAACAATGCAATTAAGTTATGAGCAGAATACCGAAGAACTGTTTATGCTTTATGATGCATGGGAGACGTTATATATGGCACAGCTTGAATATACCGAATTGCTCAGCCAGTCACTAAAATTACAGGTGGAACTGGAAAGGATTCTTGAAGTTAAATAATACCTAAAGTAAGTTGTTGATTTTAGGGTTAGTAACAAAAGTTACATTCAAAGGAAATGATAGTCGGTATATTTCTCTTTTAATAAATAAAATTAAAAGTTATGAAACGCAAGGAATTTTTAAAGTTAACAGGTGCAGGAGTTAGTTCAGTATTGGTTCCTGCCGGTGTGATCAGCTTTATTTCCACTGGCTGCAATAAAAATACCGGCATGGGGGGTATGTCTGATAGTGGAGTTAATGTAGCTGAAGGAGAATTTCTGCAACCACTACCATTACCAACAACGGTTGGTACAAATACTTCCCTTACAGCACAAGCCACTTCTGCAGCATTAAAAGGGAACCAATCATATAACGTATTGGGCTATCAGGCAAATTCAATATTAGGTCCAACATTTCGTGTAAACAAAGGTTCGAATGTTAGTGTTGATGTATCTAATAATATGGTTGAGGCTACTAATATACATTGGCACGGGTTGCACATACCTGCTGCCATGGATGGACATCCGGCAAACGTGATCAGTGCAGGAGCTTTATTCAATTATAGCTTTACTATTCTGCAAAGGGCAGGGCTCAATTGGTATCATCCGCATCCACACATGGCTACCGGTAAGCAGGTTTACAAAGGATTGGCAGGTTTGTTCATTGTAAATGATCCGGACGAAGCTGCATTAAATTTACCTGCCGGTGAATATGAAATACCATTAGTTATTCAGGACAAACGTTTAGCAGATACAAATCTTACTTATAACCCAACCATGATGGAAGTAATGAGTGGTTACCTGGGTGAATCTATTTTAGTTAACGGGAAAGCAGCTCCATTTCATGCAGTAAAATCTCAAACGTATCGGTTAAGAATTTTAAACGGCTCCAATGCCAGAATATATAATCTGGCGTTCAGTAATAATCAGTCGTTTACAATTATTGGTAATGATGGCGGACTATTAAAAAATCCTGTTTCTGTAAACAGTATTTTAATTTCTTCAGGTGAACGTCTTGATGTATTAGTTGATTTTTCAGCATTTAATGCAGGGGATGAGGTATTCCTGCTTAGTAAGTTATTTAGTGGAGGAGGTAATACGCAGGGTAATCAGCAATTTAAGATGCTGAAATTAAAAATCATACAAAAGGTTAATTCCCCTTTTGTAATTCCTTCAATATTATCATTAATTATTTCCCTTACAGCTGCACAGGCAGTCCGTACAAGAAACTTTGATATTTCTAATCCGGGCATGAATATGCAAAGCGGTATGCACCGTATCAATAATAAAGTTTATGATGAGAACAGGATAGATGAAACGATTTCGGCAAATGCAATTGAAATATGGCAGTTTGATAACTCACGGGGAGATGAACCACATCCTATGCATATACATGGAATTGACTTTCAGATACTTCAAAGAATAGGTGGAAGAAATGTTTTGATTGCTTCAGAAAGCGGCTGGAAGGACACCGTTTTAGTAATGCCGGGTGAACTAGTTAAAGTAATTGTTCCCTTTGGAAGCAATTTCGGAAAGTTTGTTTTCCATTGTCACAACCTGGAGCATGAGGGTGATGGAATGATGTTACAATATCAATTGACTTAAGTAATAATCATTATGAAGAGAATATATTTTTTGACAACTTTAATTGTGATGATTGGTGCAGTTGGCTGCAACAACAACAAAGACCCTCATGCATCACACAAAGCTGAAATTGTAAAAGACATTTACACCTGTCCCATGCATCCCGAGATCATCAGGGATAAACCGGGTAACTGTCCTATCTGCGGAATGCAACTGGTAAAAAAAGAAACAGGTGGAGAGAAAATAATTGAAGTAACAATGGATGCCTTATTAAAGCCTACCAATGAATTTGTTTTGTCTTCCATC
>JANOFR010000046.1:0-14086 GCA_031413755.1 Chitinophagaceae bacterium | reverse complement strand
GCACTTCCTGCGGCTGTATTATAATAGCCACAGGTTACATGCAATCTTCCGGTACTGCTTAGTTCAATATCCGGTACTCTGGGGTCAAGGCCCGAAGGTGTAATATTTGTCCAGGTACCTGTTGATTTTGTAAATCTTTGCAAACCTGCTGTATTTGAAATTGAATTACAGCCAACATATAAATTACCACTGGCATCACAAACTACTTTACTCACATTCCAAAAATTTGCGGTGCCGGCCATTACTGACCAGGTAACACCATGATCAGTGCTTATCCAGATGCCTGCACCTCTAACCGCATCGGCATTAATTGCTTTTTCACCGGTTCCAAAATACATGATGTTAATATCTGTAGGATCCTGGCAAATACTTCCAATGGCCAGGTTGCCAAAAAAATCATTGATGGGCGACCATGTTGCAGGATTCAGCGTAATATCAGTTGTTTTCCAAAGTCCTCCATCAATACCCCCAACCCAAACAGTTTTACCTGTAGCATCGCCGAGGTCTTCCCAAATAGCCCTTACCCTGCCGGATGTTTTACCATTGCCGGGCCTGGTGTTTCCATTACTTCCACCTACTGCATCACTGTTAGGGCCACGTTCGGTCCAGGAAAATAAAGAAGCTGTATTCGTTGCAGCAAGTTGTTTTAATCTTTCCTGCCTGAATTGATAAGCCTCCACTAATCTTGCCTTGGGTACATAGCCCAATGCCGGATCTTTGGTCATATCAATTTCGTATTGCAGTCTTGCTGAAATACCTGCCTGGTTTTCGGTAACCTGCTGCACCTGTGCAATTGAAACGGCAGAAATTAACAAAAGAAAAAAAGAAAGTAAAATGTTTCTTTTAAGCATAAGTTTTGTTTTTAGTTTTGAAAGATAAAACCAAATGTATTTTTTTTAATTCAGAAAGTAAATGAAAAAATACGCAGTAAATATTCTTTGTGGATAAGTTAATTTAATGTTGAAGAGTTTATACAAAGTCAATAAACAGTCAGATCCTGTTAACAGTATTTTTTGTAGTTATTTTTCTACAAAATATATGGGCAGGCAGTTTCGAAGAAGTTCACTTCTTATTAATTTACTTTTTCTATAAATATCCTATTGATCAAAGCTGACCCTGCTTAATAATTTTCATTGCACTTTTTTTTTGCACTATCACAAGAATTTTAAAAATTCTAACAGTCTTTGGGACTTATTCACATCAACGTCTCTTCAATTGTTTGTAAGTTGACATGCAAGTTGCCTTTGTTATTTGAAATCGTGGTGCAACGTCACATACCTGAGAAGTAGCCTGGAAAAATTAAAATAATCCTTTTGATCGTTATAATAATCTGCAGATATCTGTGATAAAATAAACCAGACAACAGCGAAGATGATAATCAAGATCTGCATCGGGGGGGGGAAATTATTTGGTATTAAATTCTCCAAAATGCCATAGAATTCCTGAGGGGTCGTGTAAAAAACATTCTCTTCCCCATTCCAGTTCTCGGATAGGTGTTACCCTTACATTGGTATATTTAACTGTAAGATCTAATGCCAATAGTTCATTCCAAAATCGTTTTACATCATCTACTTCCATAAAGATCATTGAATTGTCTATCCAGTCTTTAACATAAGCATTCTGCAAATAAAAGCCTATCCCTGCTGTTTTAAAATAGGACATATCAGGCGATAAAATATTTTCCCGGAAACCAAGGTCCTGATAAAATTTACGGGATACCTCATAGTTTTTTGCTCCAATAAAAGGCCGGATTGATTTTGCTTTATGTTCCATTTTTTGATTTAGTATCTCAAATATAAGCTGCAATTGTTTAAAAATAAATATGGTTATCCATTGCTGGTTATAAAACCAGGTAATAGTCGCGATAGTGAAGAGTTCGCTTACTTAATGCCATCAAAATCGAAATTGAAAATAAAAATTATCTTGCCTGAAAATATATGCATGTATATCTATAAATTACTCCACAGCTTTTGTTTGTTTTCAGCTTTAACTGCAACAACACAGGTTCCTGCTACTACTAAACCAGACTCTGTTGTAATAGATGGAAAGATTTTTACTAAAGTTGAACTAACTGCACAATTTCCTGGTGGAGAGCCAGCCTGGAACAGTTATCTCAGAAAAAACCTGAATCCAAATGTACCTGCAGACAATTCAGCTCCTATTGGCAGATATACCGTTATAACAAAGTTTGCAGTAAGCTACGATGGAAGTTTATCAGACATTTCAACCGAGACCAATTTTGGGTACGGTATGGAAAAAGAAGTTATCCGGATCATCCAAAAGTCGGGTAAATGGAACCCTGCGACAAAGGATGGTAAGCCAATAAAAGAATACCGGCGGCAACCGGTTACATTCCAGATAGAAGAAGACGGAGTTGAGATTACTGCTAAAGTTCCGTTTACAATTTTTACCGGTACTGATAATATTATCAATGTTGATATCAGGCGGGTAAAAAACAGCAATATAACCCTTACGATTTCAAAAGGAAGTATTACCGAAAATGAAGATGGCCAATTTATTGCCCGTGTTAGTGAACCGGGCCGTGTTACTATTACAGTTAAAAACAAGAAAACTAACAACCAATTGGGCATTGCCAGTTTTGAAGTAAAGGCAAAAAATTAATACTTAATATTTGTTTTTCAAATTCTCCGATACAATCGGGGCAGCATTAAAAGACATCAAGTTTGTATTTCGAATAATTATTGATTTTTTAATCCAATATTTACCCTATGCCATGGTTCATGTCTTCATGAACCATTTCTTATTACTAATTTCGATTCGTGGGGACACGAACCGAGGCGGAGAAACAAGCTAAGGAAATGGCTCGGGACCAAATCATATGAGAGGCAGAAATGATATTGAAAAAAAAAAATTGTAAAAAAATGATTATAAAATACATTATACCATTGAGCATATTGTTTGTCAGTTGCTCCAATCCGCAGATACAAAAATTTAATTCAGGCGATAAAGTGGAGCGCTTTCAAAAACTGTCGGATGAATTTATTAATCCCCCCTTGTCATACCGGCCTGGCGCTTTTTGGTGCTGGCTAAATGGAAATATGACGAACTCATCGATTACCAGGGATCTGGAAGCCATGAAATCCAAGGGAATAAACAGGGCTGAAATCTGGGATGTGGCTGCCGTTAAGAATCCATCTTTTATTCCGGCAGGGGGTGAATTTCTTGGAGACGAATCTGTTAGCCTTATAAAACATGCGATATCCGAAGGGAAAAGATTAAAAATGAGTATAGGCATTGTTGCCTCAAGCGGATGGAATGCTGGGGGATCATGGGTTACACCAGATTGGGCATCAAAAAATCTCTTTTGCGCAAAAGTTGAAGTTGCAGGTCCAGGTGCACTTGCCATTGAACTGCCATTTCCAAAATTCCCTGAAGGTTGTCCCATGAAGGATCAGGATACACCTGTTTTCTACAAAGATGTTTCGGTGCTTGCTGTTCCCTTTAACGCGGAAATGACAATCGATGATGTTTCCCGGGTAGTGAATCTTTCAGCATTTTTTAAGGATGGTAAATTGGAATGGAAAGTTCCGGAAGGAAAATGGACCATATTGAGATTTGTCTGTTCAAACAATGGCCAGGAACTAATTGTTCCTTCGCCCAATTCGAATGGCCTGTTTATTGACTTTTTTGACCCGCAGGCTACGATAAGACATTTAAAACATTTCATGGACCGACTTGCTGTAACCCCCGAAAATTCTTCCGAAGCAGGTCTGGCTTATTTTGAATTTGACAGTATGGAACTTGCCGAAGGTACCCCCTGGACCGACTCATTTCCCGCCATTTTCAAGGCGAGACAGGGTTATGAAATTGAGAAATATCTGCCTGTACTTGCCGGTTGGGATATCAGGAACAGTACGGAACGCTTCCGTTACGATTTCAATCAAACGGTCAGCGATCAGCTCATTTACAGTCATTATCAAACAGGCACTGCATTCCTTCAAAAATATAATGCAAAACTGGTTTCAGAATCAGGCGGTCCGGGCGCACCGGTATGGAATACCTGTCCGGTTGACGCTCTAAAGGCCCTTGGAACCGTGTCAGTTCCTAGGGGTGAATTCTGGATACAGCATCGAAACATGTTTTTAATCAAAGAGGTAGCAAGCGCTTCGCACATCTATGGCCAAAAAATTGTAGATGCTGAATCATTTACAACCTGGAGAAGATGGAAAGATTCGCCCTTTGATATGAAAAAAGTTGTGGACCGGGCATTTTGTGAAGGTCTTAATAACATTACCTTCCATACTTTTGCGAGTACAAATCCGGAAGATGGCCTTCCCGGCAGAACCTATCATGCCGGTTACGATATGAACCCGGGGACAACATGGTGGAACAAATCCAAACCCTTTATGGACTACCTCTCCCGGTGCAGTTATTTGTTACAACAAGGATTATTTGTAGCAGATGCCTGCTACTATTACGGCGACCAGGCCCCTAATTTTTTCCCGCTTTTCCATGATGTTCCAGAAAAACCCCGAATCAAAGGCTTAGGGAAAGGATATGATTACGATGTGGTAAACACTGATGTTATCCTGCACAGGATGTCAGTTAAGGATGGCAGGTTGGTTTTGCCCGATGGAATGAGCTATTCTATATTACTGTTACCTGATCAGGCTCAGATGACACTGGAAGTATTGAAAAAGATAAGTGAACTGGTAAAGGCAGGTGCTACCATAGTGGGATCCCGGCCAACAACAGTTCCGGGTTTAAATAATTGGGCAAAGGAAAACATTGCCCTGAATGAACTCTCCGGCAAGTTATGGGGAGCATCAGAAGGCAAAACCATCTTTGAAAATACCTATGGGAAAGGCCGGGTAATATGGGGAATTTCTGCTGATGAGGTATTGGGGAAAAAATCCATCCAACCCGATTTCAGTTTTACCGGACCTTCCGAAATTGATTACATCCATCGGACAACTGATATTGGAGAAATCTATTTTTTGAGAAATGACCGGGAAGAGCCGGTAAATGCGATGTGCCGGTTCCGTGTAACAGAGAAGTATCCGGAAATATGGGATGCTTCAACGGGAACCATTTCCCGTGTTGCAGATTATACAAAAGAGGAAGCTGCGTTAAGTTTTGAAATCGGGCTACCCGCTCATGGTTCCATCTTTGTCGTTTTCAATAAAAACAACCGCAGTAAATTATCAGTATTTGATGATAATAAGCAGGATGCCACTAAAACTGAAATTACAGGACCCTGGAATCTAAATTTTCCGCCGAACTGGGGAGCCCCGCCATCAGTCGTTTTCGAACGGTTGATTTCCTGGACAGAATCCGAAAATACCGGAATCAAATACTTTTCCGGCACTGCCACTTACCAGAATTCATTCAATTTGGATGGGGAATCTGTTAAAAAGAAAATGATCCTTGACCTGGGTGGAGTACGCGATGTGGCAGAAGTTTTTATCAATGGGAAATCCGCAGGGATCTTATGGAAAAAACCTTATCAGGCAGATATCAGTCAATTGGTTCAACCGGGAAAGAATGATCTGAAGATAGAAATAGTTAATTTATGGGTTAACCGGATGACAGGAGATATGCTATCGGACCCGAAAGACCGGTTCTGCAAGACCAATCAATCATATATGAAATCAGAAGTATGGCCGGGCGGAGATGAACCGTTCAGGCTTCAAACGGCAGGACTTCTGGGACCGGTTACATTGAATTGGCGCAAATAAATAGTGTTTCGCTATATAAACCAATATTTACTACTGATTAACACATGAAACTGCATGTTTAATTAAAAGAAGTCTTTTTTCTGTGCCATGGTTCGTGTCTTCACGAACCATTTCTTATTACTAATTTCGGTTCTTGGGGACACGAACCGAGGCGGAGGATAAAAGCGAAATGGAAAATGTGTATGATCAAAAAAGATATGAAAAAATAACAGCGAAGCTAAAGAAGCGATTAAGTACACTTATAGCAGCATATGAAGATGAGGATACAAAAAAAATATTGCAGGACGGCGATGTATCAAATGGGTTCTGATGCAAACAGGTTATAAGGTTTATTATAATGTTACCTGTTCCGATAAGATAAGGAGTGCAATATTACCTCCTTTATTTCGGCGCAGTCATTAATGAAAAATTAGTGTTGCGATTTTTTAGCGTATAACTGGAATAGTAAAAAAGATGTATCAGTGCTTATATGTATAAACTTAAATCGTTCTTAAATATGAAAAGGCTTGAAAAATTTGGAAAGAAAAGTTTCAGGATACTCGTTTTGAGTATGATTATTCAGTGGATTTTTTGTGAATTAGTTACAGCACAGGAAAATAAACTACTGCAATTAATGGGAAACCGGTTTTTTACGATATGTTCATTTATTCGGGTTAACCAGATTGAAGTAGCAAGGGATAAATTGATCGGTTCTGATGAATCAGTTGCGCATACGCCTGCTGCAGCCCGTCTTTTCAGGGAAACAATTGACAAGAACTTCCCAGGCGCCAGAATTACATGGGCCTTTAGCTGGCTGGCCCTCAAGGATCAACGCGAAAACTATGTGGAATTAAAGAAGCTGATCGTTTTTTATCACAAAAAGTATGGTGATGAAATTACATTTATTCCCGGCGGATATTTTGCCAATATGTATAATTCACGAGAGCAGGTTAATCGGGATTTGCATGAAGGGCTACAAATGGTTTCTGATATGGTAGGTGGTGGATACCGGCCTTTGAGTATTATTGCTGGTTTTCTTGCTGCTGATAATCTTAAATACCTGGCTGAAAAGGAAGGGATTCATGTTTGTCAAGGTAATATCTGGAGCCAGTATGCAGTGGATAATGGTGATGGGGAGGGTTCGATCTCTTATCCTTATTATCCGTCAACCGAACATTTCTGCAAGCCTGCGCACAGCAAAAAAGACCTGATAGATTGTGTTAATCTGGATGGTTGGACTGTTGATTTCATCAATGCAAGATATCCCGCTGCACAATTTATTAATGGAGTGAGATGCGGTAGCAGGCAGGGCGTTGGTCCTATTGAAACAATTCTACGCCAGGGTACAAGTTTGGGAACCAAAGAAATGCTTGCAACTACTGCCGCACATTTTGATACAGGATATGCACTGAATAATTTCGCCTGGATAACCTGTATATGGGAATTAAGTCTTTTAGCAGCAAACAAAAAAAACGATGGGATGAATGGACTTAGCATCTGGCTTACAGAAATGCGAAAACGCTGGCCAGATACAAAAGCCATAACACATGGAGAATTGGGTATGACCTGGAGGAAACAATTTAAAGACAATAATGACATAAACTATCGATTCGTCCAGCGTGGGTCGGGAGTTTGTGCATCAGATACTAATTTGGAAATCAGGTGGTTTATGAATAAAGATTTCAGACTGGCCTTACTTAAGAACCTGAAAGAAAACGCTTCGGAGAAGGTTATTGATTTTACCCGTTATGATTTGAAAGCAAAAGAACCTGCTGATCCCAGGCGAGGGCAAACCATTCGAAACTGGAGTTTGATGAACAGGCTCAATCAGAAGGGTACACGTACACAGGATAAACCCATCCACATAAACGAATTGAATGCAAATGATAAAGCGATCATAAAAAACAGATACCCGGAACTATTTAATAAGCTTAACTAAACCGATCATATGAAATGCAAAATTCAGATTCTTATCTTATTCTTTTTCGTCATTTTCCATCATGCATCTATTGCCCGGGAAAGAACGGGTCAAAAAATTTACTGAACTAAAGAATTTGGAGAATTAAACAGCTCTGCTATGATTCGTGGCACACGAAATATGGACTTACTAATTACTTAATGATTTGTATTTATTGCCTTTCGTTTCGTGTGACATGAACCTTTAGGCGGAGTCGTTACCAGCTGAGAAGGCACTGCGTAAAAGTTTTGGGTGAAGAAAGCTGAAGGCGAAGATTTAAAAGTTATCTAGTAATAAGCCACTGGGAGCCTTTTTAGAAATATATTTTATAATTCAAAGTACTCATTAATGGTTTCATCAAGCCGGTTTAAGATCATGTAGAAATTTTCTTCCGTAGGTTTTAAATTGATGTACTTACCAATAACATTACTCCGTTTATAAAGAAGAAAACTGTTATCTGAATTTGCATTGATCCTGGTTAAATAAATTTCTGAGTCAATATCTGAAAAAGATGGTACAAAAGTTAAAGCCGTATTTTCTATTTGCAATTCTTTACCAATATTTTCCAATTCCTTTTCCCTGACTTCTTTATCATAACCAATTTCGTTACCGTAAATAAAATATACTTTAAGGTACTTACCCCGCTTCTTACTCGCTGCTTCTAAAAATGTTAACCATTGTTTTATTTCAATCCAATTTGGTTTATTACCTACAAAGTAAAGTATGCCATGGTACCTGCCGTACTTGCAAACAGGACATGCTTTAGTACCTTTATCAGGCCCCCATGCATGGGTGGGTGTAAACGACATGATATCCTCTCCAATCTTTTTTCCGGTATCATTTCCGCTCATGTTATTCTTTGTATAACCAGGAATGTTCAGACCAAGGAAAATGTTTCTTTCACCGATCATCAAAGAATCTTTTTTAACAAGCCTGACTACAGCACTGCCCCCCCTGTTTTCCATTTTCAATCTTTTTTTCGTGGTCATCAGTTCATCATCATCAAACACAATATCATCTATATAGTATTCCGGATCGCCCGGCTCTTTAACCGTGAGATGGATATGAGCCAGTTCTGTCCCATCGGGATAAGGTCCGGGTTTTACGGTATATATTGTGTATTTACCATCACTACCCGTTTTAACCCATCCCCGGATATATCCATGCGTTTGCCCAAGTACATTTGGGGGCATACTTCTTTTCTCTTCAGGCTTATGCAAGTATCTTCCCGCTGTGTTTGTTTGGTAATAATAAACAACTACACCAGGTGCAGGCGTTTTTGAATCAGGCATGTAAACTACACCGGTAATCATCAGTTTTTGCCCGTGTTGAAACCAACCGGCACTTGTGTCTGTTGATGTTATATTTTGGGGTATTGTTGAACCCGGTTTGTCAACCCTGTTATTTGCAGATGCACTTCTATTTGTTTGACCGGTACAACTTGCAAATAAAATAAGTAATATTAAAGGAAAAAGGAAATGGCAGGTATATTTCATGCTATCGTTTTAAATGATCATAATTTAAAGTTGATGATTATTTATTTACAGATATGCATTATTTGATGAAATGCTGATATAGCGTGGCAACATGTATTTTTTAAAAACTGTCGCTGGTCAAAACGCATACAGCTAACTCCATTGGCACAGATACGCCAACACTACTTTACCTATGCTGCATATCTGCGCCAGTTAGGAACAAAACTTTAAGAGAGACGTTGCTGTGAATAAATATTTTTTCAGATTTTCGATATCAGTATAACGGAAGCTGTATTTTTTATCCCTGCTGTTTCCTTACATATTTAGTAAGAATCACGATCTGCTGACCTTCAACCTTTCCTTCTATCTGTTCGGTATTGTCTTCCACAATGCGGATATTCTTCACCACGGTTCCCAGTTTTGCGGTGAGGGTAGAACCCTTAACATCCAGCGATTTTATCAGCACTACCGAATCGCCGTTTTGTAATACTTGCCCGTTACTATCCCTGTGCAGTTCTACAGAGCCGTCGCTTTCATGATCGCCGCTAGTTTTTGCCCAGGCCAGGTTTTCGTCGGTAAGATAAAGCATATCCAGGCTTTCGCTGGCCCAGCTTTCGTTGCGCAGGCGGTTAAGCATTCTCCACGCAGTAACCTGCACCGGGGCAAATTCGCACCACATACTTTCAGTTAAACATCTCCAGTGCTTACTGTCCGGTTCTTCTTTTTTTTCAATTTGTGCCAGGCATTTGGGGCATATCAGAATGCTGGTATCGGCCGAAAGGCCTTTTTGAGGCGGTACTTCAAACAGTTTTAAACTTTCAGGAGATGTACAAAGCTCGCATTGATTTCCGCTTCGTATTGCCAGTTGTTCCTCTACTTTCATTTTATTCAATTTGATGCAAAAGTAAATAAAGCAATAAAGAATTGAAGAAAACTTATTTATCAGAAAATGTTTCCACTCATTTACTGATTGCAGCAATGCGGAGTTTTCTTAAAGGCATCTGATACGTCGTTGGCCGAAGACCAGACGATGGCGTAAAGTGATCCTATCGGAAGCGCCAGTGGGGTTTACCTACGCAGGCAGAAGCAGATCAAGAAACATGAGATGGTTTAGGTTATAGTGAGTTTCAGTGACGTAAAATTTATGACTTCCGATAATTGTAAAGCCTGTCTTCAAATAAAAATCAATTGCCCGCTTATTCCCGGTCCAGGTGTATAACCATATACCCAATTGTTTATTTTTTCCTGCCACTCCGATATTAAAATTCAAAAGTTCAAGACCTAATTTCAAACCGTAAAATTCCTTGAGTAAATAGATCCGGTCCAGCTTGGCTACATTTGCTGCTTTAATACCGGGTTCCTTTGTATTTAAGATAATTTTAGAAAACCCAACCGGCTTTCCATTGTAACTGGTTATGTGGTAAATGTTATCCGGATCAGCAAGTTCTTCCCTGATCGCATCGTCATTATAATGCTTCTCCAGGTAAACATTCAGATTTTCTGCTGAAGTGCTGTCCCGGTGAGCTTCTTCTACGGCTACCTTCCCAATGGCAACGATTGATTGGTAGTCTTCTTCCGTTGCCTTTTTAACTGAGATCATTTTAAATATTTATTTTTATAGAGTAGTGATAAAGGTAAATACTTATAACAGTTTTGCAAACCAGCCTGCCGGCAGGTAGGTTCCCAGATACAAAAGGGGCAGATTTAAAAGGCATCAAGTCATCCGCTGGTTGGCGGAAGACTCCGCCAGTTGGGGACCAGGTAACGGTGGAGATAGGCGAACAGCAACAGCGGCGGGAAACTCATCTTTATACGGTATCAAAATAAACCCCGCTTACCAAACCAGGCCCAGTATTGCCAGTTCTTATTTAGTGTAGTGTCTTTTTCAGGAAATACCCTGTCCCGGATGTTAGCTCCGTAATAATAGGATAAATTTTCCCGGATATCTACCTCGGATTTTGATGAGAACCTTGTTCTGACATAGATCTTAATGCTGCTGTCTTTAAAAACATCAAATCCGTAAATAAGATCCTTTCCGAGCCGGGTGAAGTATGGGTCGATCTTTGGAGCAGCTGCCGGGGGCAATTTTATAAAGACTTCAGGGTCATCGGAAGAGGGCATATACCTGAAAGCACGATAAGAATCTTCGTCCTTAATATATTTTTGAAATGAAGAGAAGTTCTCTATAATGGCAGATACCAGGCTATCATAAAGGGGGAGCTTATCGATCACCTGCTGATCAAATTTATAGTTGTTATACTCCTCCTTAACTTCTTTCTCTCCTGTACCACAACCGGCAACGGTAAAAAGAAATAATACCAGGGATAATTTTGTCAAAAAACGGTGGATCAGGTATTGCATAATACAACTGGGATTATGAGATTTTTTTTTTAGATCATTAAGTTACCATTTTTTTAGCCGATGTTGCTGTTATTCACCAACATTATGTGGCTGTTCGTCGTTGGTCATAAGACCAGACGGCATTGCAACTGTTTACCTACTTACCTACGCCGGCAGAAAAAAAATCATATGTTAGCGGTTCTTTGTTGTTTGTCCAACAGATTTTGTTATTGAAGTCCTAGTACCATTTGGTCTTCTGCAAAATATTTTCCTTTCCATTTTATTGAATTCTGCTCTGTCCCATATTTTTCAAAACCAAATTTTTCATAAAATTTTTTTGCTTTTAAATTATCAGTAAGTACAATTAAATTGATTTGTTCAATCTCTGAAATAGTTTTTACTCTATTAATAATCTCTTCAAGTAATTGCCTTGCAATTCCATATCCACGAAATTCTTTTGAAACATACATTGTAGATAGAAGCCCTTTATGTCGCAATTTTTCTCTGTCCTCTCCGTCACGAACAAAACTAGCGATACCTACTAAAATATTTTTCGAATAAGCTCCAAGAGTAAAATTGTCGTTCCTGTCCTTTGTGGGAAATGATGCATTCAAATTGTCCTTGGGTGTAATAAGAAGGCTTTCTTCGTCATTTTGAAGTTCAGTAGCTAAAAACATTTTGTACTGTTCAATTTGAGTGGATAAAATTTCTTTTATTTCTATGCTGTCCATCTTGATTTTAGTGTCTAGTAACAATGACCGCTAACATTTGTATTGACGAAACTTATAGTTAAAAATTTTCATCAATTCACTTACAATTATCAATATTTGCGAAAGTTAATAATTTAAAAAGCCCCTGCATTTCTGCAAGGGCTTCTATTTTTATTCTTTTACTTCACTTCCTCAAAAGGCACATCCTCCACTTTACTTTCGCTGTTTTGTTGCTGTGGCTCTCCATCAGCACCGGCATGGCCATTGCTTCCACCAGGCTGGCTACCGGCTCCTGCACCTGCATTCTCTTGTGTTGCCTTATACATTTCTTCACTGGCGGCTGTCCATGCGGCATTCATTTCAGTCATGGCAGTATCAATCTGGGCAAGGTCCTGCGCTTTATGTGCTTCTTTTAATTTGGTTAAAGCAGCTTCTATCGGGGCTTTTTTCTCTGCCGGTATCTTTTCGCCATATTCCTTCAGTTGTTTTTCGGTCTGGAATATAAGGCTATCTGCCTGGTTAACTTTATCAACTTTTTCCCTTTCAACCTTATCCGTTTCTTCATTGGCCTTGGCATCATTCTTCATCTTTTCAATTTCTTCCTTGCTTAAACCACTACCCGATTCAATGCGGATCTTTTGTTCTTTACCTGTGCCCTTGTCTTTTGCAGTTACGTGCAAAATACCGTTGGCGTCAATATCAAATATTACTTCTACCTGCGGTACACCTCTCGGCGCAGGCGGTATGCCATCTAAATTAAAAGTACCCAGGCTCTTGTTCTGGCTGCTCATCGGCCGCTCGCCCTGCAGTACATGTATCTGTACACCCGGCTGGTTATCGCTCGCTGTGGAAAACACTTCCGATTTTTTTGTTGGTATGGTTGTGTTGCTGTCGATCAACCTGGTCATAACACCACCCATGGTTTCAATACCCAAACTTAAAGGCGTAACATCCAGCAACAATACATCTTTAATATCGCCACTTAATACCGCACCCTGTATGGCTGCGCCTACTGCAACAACCTCATCGGGGTTAACACCACGGTTTGGTTTTTTGCCAAAGAATTTTTCAACCAGTTCCAATACTTTTGGAATACGGCTGCTGCCACCCACCATAATGATCTCATCAATCTCTGATGTCTGCATACCGGCATCAGCCAGTGCTTTTTCGCATGGCTTTAAGCAACGCTCAAATAATTTATCGGCAAGTGCTTCAAATTTTGCACGGGTTAATTTTTTAACCAGGTGCTTGGGTACCCCATCAACCGCCGTTACATAAGGCAGGTTGATTTCTGTTTCTGTTGATGCAGATAATTCAACCTTTGCTTTTTCAGATGCTTCTTTTAAACGCTGCAGGGCCATCGGGTCCTTACGCAGGTCAATGGCTTCGTCTTTTTTAAATTCATCGGCCAGCCAATCCATGATCACTTTATCAAAATCATCACCACCCAGGTGGGTATCTCCGTTTGTAGATTTTACTTCAAATACACCATCACCCAGTTCCAGTACCGAAATATCAAATGTACCTCCACCCAGGTCAAACACGGCAATTTTATGGTCCTTGCCGCCCTTATCCAAACCATAAGCCAAAGCAGCCGCGGTTGGTTCATTTACCACACGGCGAACATTAAGCCCGGCAATTTCACCGGCCTCTTTGGTGGCCTGGCGCTGGGCATCATTAAAATAAGCAGGCACGGTTATAACCGCATCGGTTACTTCGGCACCCAGGTAATCTTCGGCAGTCTTCTTCATTTTCTGCAGTACCATCGCACTTATTTCCTGCGGGGTATATTGTCTGCCATCTATGTCAATACGAACCGTATTATTGTCACCTTTTACCACTTTATAGCTCCAATGGCTGATCTCTTCTGTTACTTCATCAAAACGGCGGCCCATAAAACGCTTCACACTGCTGATGGTGTTTTGC
>JANOFR010000045.1:0-22070 GCA_031413755.1 Chitinophagaceae bacterium | reverse complement strand
ACCAGGTATTTATTTATCACTTTCAATTCATCAGTATCCGAACCCGAAGCCAATTGCGCTGCTGTAATACCAGCCTGTTTTAAAGCTGATGCTACTGCTTCTTTTACATGTCCCGGTCGGTTAACATGCTGATCGATCAGCAGTGAAGCCGCATATTCTGAACTTAGTAATTCATTAATAGTGCGCCCGCCAAAAACCGGGTCCGGTACAAAATAAAACCTGTTGAACCTGTTAATGGCATGAAGCACCTGTGCAGCACAGATCGCAGGATTTTTACCGGCAAGCGCAAAACGTAAGGCCCAGTTATTATTACGGAATGTTGTTTTTTTAGTATCCGTATTCTGAATGACCTGGTTTAGCATCAGGTAACCCGTTATAGATCCTGTTACCGGAGCGATATCGATCCCAAAATCGCTGAAATAGTTTTTAAAAGCAGCAGGCTGCTTATCCTTAATTACTTTCAGCAATGCCGGTAACTCTCCCTGGTCACTCATAGACCCAAGCGTCCACTGAAACATACCCCAGCTTAAATACATGCTATCCCAGGTATTAATTGAATCAAGATTTCCTTCGTTATGAGAAGTGGCTAAAAGTGTATTTATTTCTGATTTACTCAGTTTTAGACCCGAAAGCAGCGTTGCATTATCAGCAATGAAACGTTCTGTATTAAAACTGCCAATCCTGGAAAGACCTTTTTTCCACAAATCACCCAAAAAGATCTTATCGGTACTGTCTTTAAAACGGTAAAAAGCTTTTTTACCTTCAATAGTAATTTCAGCGTCTTCTACCCCGGTAGTAGCCGCTTTTTTAGGGAGGAGGTTCAGTACCTGTCCTGCTTTAATTTTAGATGGGTCAGCAATTCCATTCAGATCAGCGATCTCACGCCATTTGTTGGCATCACCGTATAATTTTACTGCAATAGCTGCAAGGTTATCGCCTGCTTTTATGGTATAGGTTTCCATTAATTTTTAATTTAGTAAAATACAAAATACTGTTTTTAAAATATTTATTTCATTTTTTTCAATTCAAAAAAATTATTCCATGATTAAGACTGTTGTTGCTTTTGATAACGCAATAACAATATTACATGGCTATAAAATTCCACGCTGGTATTTGTGGGGTTCGTTTTTACAACATACCTTTATCGGGCTGTTAAACTCCGGCTGAGGCCCTGGAAACTGCAATCAAATCATCATGAAATACTACATCATATCCGGCGAAGCAAGTGGCGACCTGCACGGCAGTAATTTAATAAAAGAATTAAAAAAGAAAGACAGTTCAGCAGAAATCCGTTGCTGGGGAGGGGATAAGATGGAAGCAGCAGGCGCTACGCTGGTAAAGCATTACAAAGAGCTTGCCTTTATGGGTTTTCTGGAAGTGATAAAAAATCTACCTGCCATTTTAAAAAATATTAAAGTCTGCAAAGATGATATCCTGCAGTACCAACCTGTTGTACTGATCCTGATCGATTACCCCGGCTTTAATTTACGCATTGCCAAATGGGCAAAGGAACAGGGCATAAGAGTGATCTATTATATCTCGCCGCAGGTTTGGGCCTGGAAAGAGAACAGGGTTAAGCTGATCAAACAATGTGTTGACAAAATGCTTGTCATCCTGCCTTTTGAAAAAGAATTTTATAAAAAATGGAACTACGAAGTTGAATATGTTGGGCATCCGTTGGTGGAAGAAATTGATCGTTTCTCGTTTCTGGTTGAGCGTGACAGGTTGCAGGTAATGCACAGTATTTTGAGTGATGCAAACGAGAAACAAGAAACGACAAACGAGAAACGAGAAACAGGAAATGGAAAACAAACATCAAACATCATTGCTCTTCTCCCCGGAAGCAGGCAACAGGAGATCTTAAAGAAGCTTCCCATTATGCTGGAAGTGACCAAACATTTTCCAGATTATCATTTTGTGGTAGCCAAAGCACCCGGGCTTGATGAAAGCTTTTATGCTCAACTTTTAGCACCCTATAAAAATGTTTCGTCCGTTGTAAATAAAACGTACGAATTACTGGTGCAATCAAAAGCTGCACTGGTAACCAGTGGAACGGCTACACTTGAAACTGCTTTATTTGGAGTACCCGAAGTGATCTGTTACAAAGGCAGCGCCTTTTCTTACCAGATAGCAAAGCGCCTGATCAAAATAAAATTTATTGGCCTGGTAAACCTTATCATGGATAAAGAAGTTGTGAAAGAATTAATACAGGATGAATTAACTGTTGAAAACCTTAAAAGGGAACTGAACCTGTTATTAAAAGATGAAGCAAAACAACAACAGTTACAAGAGGATTACAGGTCACTTAAAAATCTGTTAAGCCTAGGTGGGCATGCATCAGCCAATGCTGCTGAGCGTATTTATGCTTTTGTATCCGGATTACCTGAGTAATTTTATAGCCAGGATGATCATGGCCAGCAGGAACAATAAAATGGACAGCCTGTTTATGCCGTGCATATATTTCACAAAATTCGAATGGGGACGATTCGGATCTTTTTTCTTCAGGTATAAATATTCTGCAATTTGATTAAGTATGCTCATGTGTTTTAATTACCATGCAAAACTAATGGTTAAACTTATACTTAAAATATTTGTTAAAGGATTTAAGGATTAAAAACTGAAAAGCTTTACAATCCGTAATATACATAAACAAACAATTATGAAATATATCAGCACCTTACTTATTTTACTGAGCATCATTTGTAATGCACGGGCCCAAACCCAAAAATATACAGTGAACAAAACGGATGCAGAATGGCGTAAACAGTTAACAGCTGAACAATACCAGGTTACGCGTAAAAAAGGAACAGAAAGGGCTTTCAGCGGAACGTATTGGGATAACCACCAAAAAGGAATCTATAAATGTGTTTGTTGCAGCCAGGAGTTGTTCAGTTCTGCCACAAAATTTGAAAGCGGAACCGGCTGGCCAAGCTTTTGGCAGGCTATTAAAAAAGCAAATGTTGAAGAGCTTACCGATAACAGTCATGGCATGCTGCGTACCGAAGTTAATTGCAGCCGGTGCGGAGCTCATTTGGGTCATGTTTTTGAGGATGGGCCCAAACCCACGGGCCTCAGGTACTGCATGAATTCAACTTCGCTTACCTTTGAAAAAAAATAAAGAAGGTGCCTGAAACAATTACCTGCCACTCAACTTTACTGCTTTTAAGGGGGTTTGATATTTTTCAAAATATTACTGATCAGGAATATGAAGAACTTGGCCTGGTTCATAATTTTGTTGAAGCAGCAAATGGTGAATACATTTATTTCCCGCATCAAAACCGTAATAAACTCTATTTTGCAAAAGATGGCTTTATTAAACTGGGCTATATTGATGAGCAGGGTAATGAAATTATAAAAGAGATCATTCAAAAAGGGGAGGTATTTGGTCAGCTTACTTTAGAAAAAAGCAATGACCGGGATGAGTTTGCACAAGCTTATAAAAGTGATGTAAGCCTTTGTGCATTTACTATGGAAGATTTTTTACGCCTCTTACAGCGAAAGCCCCAACTGGCCATTGCTTTTAGTTTTCATTTGGGCAATAAACTCCGCAAAGTTGAAAACCGGCTTTTAAATATTCTGAATAAGGATGTAAAAAGCAGGCTGGCGCAATTTCTGCTTCAATTAGCTGCTGATAATAATCCGGGAATTAATAACAAGGCTGTTATTGATAAATTTTTAACCCATGATGATATGGCAAAATTGATCGGATCATCCAGGCAAACTGTAACTACTACCTTAAATCAGTTTGAAAAGCAAAAGCTGATAACCACTTCAAAAAAGCACCTTCATATCAATGATATTAATGCTTTAAAAAAAATTCAGGAAACCGTTTAATGGACTATATTATAATATAATACCGGTTACTGTTATTTCCCTGTTTAGTATAGCTGACTGGTCGTATCCTGCTCCTGCAGGGTATTGGAGGTAACTTTCCATAGTATTTTTACACGCTTTATTGCGTTCTGCGCTAAAGATGATTAAGCCCCCCGGAATCCAGGCCCTGACAATACTATTACTACAACAAAACCGTTGATATATTATCCCAGATAAAACCTACTCAAAAAGCAGCATTTTTTATGCTATGAACAAATCCAATATCATATGAGAAGACTTTTATCTATTTTATTTTTACTGTATT
Source organism: Chitinophagaceae bacterium (assembly GCA_031413755.1). Taxonomy (GTDB): domain Bacteria; phylum Bacteroidota; class Bacteroidia; order Chitinophagales; family Chitinophagaceae; genus Ferruginibacter. The sequence continues at coordinate 17,932 of JANOFR010000045.1, read as the reverse complement.
CTTCACTGGCCTTAGCTCAACAGCAGGCAGTACCCGGCAGTACCATCAGGGTTATTGATTCCAGATTTCAATTTGTAAATAACGAAACCGGGCAACCTGCCAACAACCAGTTATGGGATGAAGCGGATCCTTTTGTGAATGGTTTTTCAAGGGTGTTTCTTAACAACAGATTTTCATTTGTAAATGGGCATGGGATTCTTATTGCACCGGTTGTTTTTGAAGATGCCAGAAATTTTGCAGGTAAACTTGCCGCTGTAAAAAAAGAGGGTAAATGGGGTTTCATCAATGAATCGGGAAAAATTATTTTTGATGTTACTTTTGATATAGCTTTTGATTTTGAAGAATCAATATCGGTTGCATTTAACAACAAAACCTGGAAGCTGATCAACAGTAACGGGAAAGTGATTATGCCGCTGGATATTACTGTTTGTTTTGGTTTTAAAAATGGCAAAGCAAAAATAATTAAAGACGGAAGAGAAGGTATATTGAACCCAACCGGGGAAATAAATTTTATAAACAGGGAGAGCCGTTTTAAAGATCCAATTCCGTATCATCCCAATTCAAATAACACTGCAGCCGATTGCCCCGATAATATTGACCTTGAATTTGGAAACTTTACAAACTGGCAATGTTATACCGGCCGTGTTGATTCTGTGGGTAATACCAATTTGATCACCGTTACCCCATCAGCACCTACTGTTAACAGACACGAAATGATTTCCAGGGTAACGCCATCGGCACTTGATCCATTTGGCTTATTTCCAACCAACCCGCCCGACGGAAGCAATCATGCGGTAAAGCTTGGAAATACAAATGTTGGTGCTGAAGCAGAAAGAATGACCTATACCATCCATGTACCTTTAAATGATTCTAATTTTTCTATCAAGTATGATTATGCCGTTGTATTACAGGATCCGGGCCATACTATCTGGACACAACCGAGGTTTAATGCCAAACTTTTAGATTCTGCTACAAATACCTATATTGACTGTGCATCCTTCGAATATATTTCAACATCGGGGCTTCCGGGCTTTGAAGTTTCACCGGTTAACTCTTCAGTTATTTTTAAACCATGGTCCTCCGTATTTTTCAGCCTCCGGGGTTATGGAGGAAAAACCCTGTACCTGGAGTTTACCACTGCTGATTGTGTAAGAAGGGCACATTGGGGATATGCCTATGTTGATGTAGAAAGCACCTGTGGCCAGGCTATACAGGTACAAAATGATTGTACTTTTCCAAATGCCACTACTTTAACCGGCCCCCCGGGTTTTCAGTTTTACAATTGGTGGGATCAAACCTTTTCAACCATCGTAGGCACCGGCCAACAGATCGTTTTAAACCCCGGCCCTATAGTAAATACTGTAATGTGGCTTGAAATGATCCCCTTTGCCAATTTTGGATGTACAGATACTTTGAAAGTAAACATCAACGGGATCTTAACTGCTGATTTTAATATTTCAGATACTATTGCATGCGGGCCACACAGTTTTACTTTTTATAACAAAAACCTCCCTTCAACATCTACCCTTTGGAATTTTGGGGATGGTACAACAGGAACGGGGGATACGGTTACACATACCTATTATGCTCCGGGAACATTCAATGTACAACTGAGGGTTACAGTGCCTAACGGTTGTATTGGAACTGCAACACATCCTGTAATAATAAAACCATTACCCATTATTGCGCAACCACCAAATCAGGCATTATGCTCCGGCACTAACAGCAATGCTGTTATATTTAGTGGAAATGTAAATGGTACTATTTATAACTGGACAAATACAGCAGCTTCTGTTGGCTTACCCGCAAGCGGCACCGGAAATATCGCTCCTTTTACTGCAATCAGTAATGGTGCTTATCCTGCCGTAGCCACTATTACGGTAAGGCCCATTGCATCCGGTTGTCCCGGCCCTGTAAAAATATTTACAATAACCATTAACCCTGTACCTGATGTAGTGCAACCTCCAAATCAAACATTATGTAACGGAAATACAACTAACCTGGTAAACTTTACCGGAATTGTAAATGGAACTGTTTTTAGATGGACCAACAATAAGCCATCCATAGGATTAACCGCAACCGGTGACGGACCTATTACTGCTTTTACTGCAATCAACAGAAGTAATGCCCCGGTTATTGCTACAATAACAGTAACCCCAATAACCGCTAATTGCACAGGCCCTTCAAAAACATTTACCATAACCATTAACCCATCTCCGGCTGTAAGGGCAGGCAATGATATAAATGTTTGTTTGGGTAATACGGCACAATTATCGGTTACGGGTGCGGCCCTGTTTAACTGGAGCCCTGCAACCAGGCTGAGTTGTACCAATTGTGCAAATCCTGTAACAACCCCCATTGATTCTATACGCTATATAGTAAGGGGTGAAAGTTTGGCCGGATGTATTGCTTTTGATACCCTTTTAGTAAATGTGAGCAAGCCATTCCAAATGCTGATCTCGCCAAATGATACCTTATGTATCGGGGAATCTACAATTCTTAGGGCTAATGGAGCTTTCAGGTATTTATGGTCACCACCGCAGGGATTAAACAGAACAAACGTTGCTGAACCTGAAGCAACTCCAGCTGCAACAACCATATATCGTGTAACCGGTTATGATGAACACCAATGTTTTACAGATACCGCTTATGTTAAAATAACGGTTGGGCCCAGGCCAACTGTAAACCTGGGGGCAGATCTTACTTTGGCAACAGGCAGCGTGGTAACACTCAATCCGGTTATCCAAAACGGCCCAATCATTAACTGGGCATGGAAAGCATCAACAGGCCTGAGTTGTACAAATTGTCCTGCACCCGTTTTAACAGTAAGGGATAATATTTATTATGAGCTTACGGTAACAAATAATTATGGCTGTACAGCTACTGATATTATTGCCATTAATACTTTTTGCAAAAGTGCACAGGTATTTATCCCAAATGCATTTACCCCCGACGGAGATGGCTTAAATGATATATTAATGGTAAGGGGTAAAGGGATCTTTGTAAAAACCTTCCGCATTTTTAACCGCTGGGGCGAGTTGGTTTTTGAAAAAACAAATTTCAATCCTAATGACCTGAAATTTGGCTGGGATGGAAAAGTGAGGGGCATTGCGGCAACGCCTGATGTATTTGTGTATACTGCTGATGTGATCTGTGATAACGATATACTGTATACTTATAAAGGAAATACTACTATACTGAAATAATTTACGATTATGAAAAACCTGATAAAATATCCCCTTATGTTTTTTCTATTCCTGTTTACCAGATCTGCAAATGGCCAGGATATTAATTTTTCGCAATTTTATGAATTACCCTTATTAAGAAACCCGGCACTTGCCGGAATATTTGCAGGCGATATCAGGGCCACTTCTGCTTTGAGAAGCCAATGGCAAAGTGTAACCGTTCCATACCGCACCATTGGGTTGGGATTGGAATATAAAAAACCTATCGGCCAAAGTTCAAATGATTTTATAACGCTTGGCCTGCAGGCTACCAATGATATTGCAGGAGATTCAAGACTAAGGCGTACACAGGTTTTACCGGTTGTAAATTATCATAAATCACTTGATACTGAAAGAGACACATATTTATCAGCCGGTATTATGGGAGGTGCAGTTATCCAGCGCTTTGATCCCTCACAATTAAGCTTTGATGATCAGTTTGTAAATGGGTCATATAGTGCTGCAAATCCAACAAAACAGGTTTTCACCAATACCGGTTTTACGTATTGGGATGCTTCTGCGGGGTTAAATTTCAGCAGTACTGCAGGAGAAAATACCCGTTATTATTTTGGTGTTGGTTTGTTTCATATAACAAAACCAAAGGTTGCTTTTCAACAACAATATGATATTGAACTAAACCGGAAATGGGTAGTTAATGCCGGATTGTCAACACCCCTCAGCGACCTGAATAAACTGATCGTTTATGCCGATTATTTTATGCAGGGTGGTAACCGGCAAATACAGGGTGGATTTATGGTAAACCACGACATATTACAATCCACAGAAAATCAAAAGATAATGATATCAGGTGGATTATTTTATCGTTTTAAAGATGCCTTAATCCCTGTTATTAAACTGGAGTATTATCAATTTGGCGTAGGAATAACCTATGATGTTAACATAAGCAAGTTAAAAACTGCTTCGCAATACAGGGGTGGATATGAAATAACCCTTTCTTATAAAGCATTCCGCAATGGAGAAAAAAGTTCTGCAGAAAAAGTAAGGTGCCCTGCATTTTATTAAGGATAATCGGCTTAAAAAAATTACCCGGCAGCTTTAACGCCCAGGCTCAGCAAATGATCCTTAATGATGTCGAAATGCTCCCAGGGTATAAAATGGCTGGCGCCCGGAATAATAATGAGCTTAACAGCAGGATTATGCAATAGTTTCTTTTTACCGTATTCCACATTTTTTACCGTAACAAATCCATCGTTATCCCCATGTATAAAGGTGATGGGCATCTGCAATGCTGCATACATGGTATCAATATGGTACAGGTCCTTTTTAAAATAAATGATCTCATTATTGGATGGTTTAAAAGCACCGGGCATCAGCCATTTTAAAGGCGTATACATAAAAAAATAGCGCCAGTATTCTTTAGGTTCATCGTATGGGGAAATTGAACCAGCCAGTAAAGTAAGAGAGGCAAATGCTTCGGGATGGTTTTCTGCCAAATGTATGATCACCGGGCCGCCAATACTGTGCCCGGCCAGGTGAACGGGTTTTTGATTATTTTCTTTTTGAATTATTTTATTGATGAGCCGGGACTGATCTTCCAGATCATAGGCGGTACCAAAATCACTAAAGCCAAATCCGGGCCTGTCAACCGAAATGATCCTGAATCGCTGTAACAGCGCTGTATCCATCATATATATTTTGAAAGCATCCCAGCTTCCGGGCGAACCATGAATTAAAAATAAGGTGGGCATTGTATCAGCACCTGCTTTGGCATAGTGCAATGAAATGCCCTCCGTTTTTAAATTCAAAAAACTGACATGCAGCCCTTTCTGTTCAAATTCGGCACCTGCTTTACGATCTGATATCCTGAACTTCATACAGGATTGGGCAAATATGATCCAGGCTGTTACAAAAAACAGCAACCCCCATTTAAATCGCTTTCTGATTGTAAGGCCCATTATTAAAATTGATACTTAATATTTCTTCAGGTTGCGCATCACTTCTTTATTTTCTTTAAACATCTGCAACCCCTCTTTAACGGTTAAATACGGAAACCCCCTTTTATGATTTTTTTTACTGATGGTACAAAGTAATTTAAAATGACGGGCGATCTCCTTCCAGGCAAAAAATAAAGAGTGCCCGGGATCATAAATATGTGTGGGCTCACTGCCTGCCCCGTTCAACTCAATGATGGAAAAATTTTTTCCTTCTTTTAAATCCTCCAGGTTTTTATACATAATATCCAGCCTGCCAAAATAAAATTCAGGAACCTGTTTACAAACATCATCAAATGACTTCCTAAATTTCTCATCAGCCCAGTGTGTAACATCAATAAACTTTGCACCCCTGGCGTGATTGCCGTAGGGGACCAGATTTTTCAGATCATCTTTTCCCAAAATGGTATTCAATTCTTCCCCATAAATCTTTTGTAAAGCAGCCAGTTGAAAATGATAACGTGGATCCCGTATCAGCAATTCGGTGATCGTAGACCGACCGTCTCCTTTTACAATTAAAAATTCTTTTGCCACGATGCCGGTAATCATTCCATCTTCTTCGCCGGGGATCCTGCAATAAAATATCCCCACTTCTTCCGGGTAAGCAATAAATTCCTGAATCAGAAAATCCATATTGATCCGGGATGCATAGGCAGCTATATCCCCGGGGCCATATATTTTTTCTACGCCCCTGCCTTTGGCACCAATATCCGGCTTGGCAATACAGGGAAAAGAAATAGCTGAACCCGAAAGTGTTTTAATTACCTCATCAGCAGCTGTCCCGTTTTTAAAAAACAGGGTTTGAGGAATGTATTGACCAGGAATAATATCATAAATCTCTTTTTTCGATTCCATCAGGAACCCGGCATTTTTAATCCGTGGATTGGCCGCATTAAAAAAGAAAAAAGACCTGGCCCTGGCTGCATAATAAAACCATACAAAATACATGGGGATATAAACAATATCAAAGGGCCAGTACTCCCAGTGTGTCAGTTTGTGTATGTATAATCTGAATTGTTTCACTTATTAATTGATCAGGGCATTGTGCACCTGCATGATTTCTGTAAAACGTTGATGCTTTAAAAGATCGGTATGTAAAAAACTGATCTGTTCCTGATCCACGATTGCCTGGGTAATGCTGAATGTTTTCATACCCGTTTTACGGTTAATGATAAACCCATTTTCATCATCTTCATTATTATTGTTGTGAAACTGAAATATCAGATCTGCTGCGGGATCTTTTGAACGGTCAATAAATTCATCAAACAGTTTTTTGCGGTGCCGGATTATTTCATCAGTATATAATGTTGCTGATGACCATATATAATTTCCGGAACTGTTCAATGATGTGCTATGGGCCCTGTTGCCATCCCACCGAAGCTCGTACAAATAGCCGGGTTGGTAAAGTATCACGGTAAATGGTTCAATACCTGCCAGGTTCACTTCATTAAAAAACAACAGGGGATCTTCGGAACCGATAATATCCAATAACATCAGCCCCCTGCTTTTACGATAAGGCGGTTCAGGAATATGTTTTACAAAAGCTCCGTTAAGCAAAACGGCAACTACGGCTTTATCACTCGCCGTAAACCAGGTGCCCCCGGCTTTTGCATCTTTTGGAAAAATTATTTTTGCAGTTTCCAGTTGTACAAATGCCGGTGCTGAAGCAGTTTCCCGCTGCAGGTTTTCATCCCGGTTTGAAGTGATTATTTTTTTGCCCTTAACGGAAACAAAACTTACTGTGCACATTGCCGGCGGTATTGTAAGGTTGATGGAGCCACCCCGAATTCTTCGGAAATTAAATTGACATTCATGGAGATGAGGGCTACTTTTATTAACGCCTGGTGATGTATACAATGTTCGAGGTTATACAAAACTTCGCGGTAATAATTAGACCCGATGCTTATGGACTGTTCCCCGGTACCACAAACAATATTTAATTGCTTATCGGGCTGATCAAGTTTGTTTTGTATTTCTTTGATCACAGCAACCGCCTCATCAATGCTGTTTTCATACAGCTTATTTCTTTTACGGTCGTCATAATTTACGCTGCCGGATGCATACCCGGAAAGCAGGCATTGAAAAAGTTCAATAATATGACGGGTGTGCTCCCCTATTGTGGCATTACTCAGCTCCCTGCAGGGTTCTGTATAACTGCCTGGTAATGGTAACTGAACCAAAATATTTTCCAGGTCGCTTAACGCTTTATTCGATTTTTTTAAAATACTTGTCAAAATTTTAGTTTTAAAAGTTGAGGTATATTCTTTCTGTAAATAATGATCAATGCACTGCAACATAAAAAAGTTATTACAGCATAAGCAAACAACACAATATCTCCGCCAAAATAAATTCCAAGTTTAGCCAGGTGGAAAAAAAGAGCACCGCTCATCAGACCCAACCCTAAAATGGCACCCATTAAAGTGGTACGTGGAATCAACAGTAATACAGCTGCGATCAATTCTGCAATACCGGTACCAATTCTTCCCCAGGGTTCCATTCCTATTGCAGTAAATAATTCAACAGATTCCGGTTGGCTCGTAAATTTAAAATACAGCGTTTGCAGTAAAATAACTGCTGCAATGATCCGTAATAACCAAATAAAAATTGTTTTTACCATAATATTGCAATTTTAAGGCTATTATGTTATTACCCATGTCTGCCAAACGACAACAAAGAAACAAATTCTACCTTAGTTAATGAAAAAATCTTATTGTATAAGTTACGTTGTAAGCTTATACCCGGTTTCAGCAGCCTGTTAATTAATTGTAAACAATTTGCAATGTCACTTATCCGACAGCATACCGGGTACTAATCTAATAAATTTGTATCTAAATAACCAGTCAAATGAAATCAATATTATTATTTACAGCTTTACAATTTTTCTGTTTATCCGGTTTTACACAGGATGCAGGTGGTTTGCGCAAAAAACATTTTAACCTGGAAAATGGAATTGCGATAAAAGGTTATGATCCTGTTGCTTATTTTACACAGAACAAAGCAGTAAAAGGCAGCAAAGGCCAGGCCGTATTGCAGCAGGGCATTATCTATTATTTTTCTTCGGTTGCTAATAAAGAATCCTTTACAGCAAACCCATCAAAATACGAACCGGAGTATGGTGGCTGGTGCGCCTATGCCATGGGCGAAAAAGGAGAAAAAGTTACTGTTGACCCCGAAACTTTTAAAATACTGAATGGTAAGTTGTACCTATTTTATAATAAGTATTTTACAAACACTTTAAAAGACTGGAATAAAAATGAAGCCGGCCTTAAAAAAAATGCAGATGCCAACTGGCCTAAATTATATCACTAATATCTAAATAGTTGAATATTGTTGAACATTCATCAACCACCTTCAACAATATTCAACCACCTTCAACAATACCCAACCACCTTCAACATCTTACTGCTTCTTATTCGGAACAAACCCATCCCCTTTCAGATACTTATCCAAAAATTCAAGTGTTTTATCGGAAGTAGTGATTTGATTTTCCTTTTTTGCAAAACCATGCCCTTCATCCGGGAAAGTAATATACTCAACAGGCACATTATTCTTTTTTACACCGGCAACGATCTCGTCGCTTTCAACCGGTAATACCCTTACATCATTCATTCCCTGGAAGACCAGCAATGGTTTTTTTATCTTTTGATAATTGAATAAAGGAGAGATATTTTTTAACCTTACTGAATCGGCAGTATTGGGGTCACCCATCTCTTCGTACAAAGCTTTTTTGAAACTCTCCCAATAAGGTGGAATGCTGCGTAGCGTACGGATCCAGTTGGCAACGCCAAACAGGTTAACACCCACTTTAAATTCATCGGGATGAAAAGCCAATGCACCTAACACCATACAGCCGCCATAACTACCCCCTTCAATTCCAATTTTTGCTGTATCAATATAATCCTGCTGCTGCAGCCATTTTTTGCCCCATACACAATCTTTTAGGTCGCCATTACTGTGGTCCTTATTATCCATTTTATAAAATGTTTTACCATAGCCGCTGCTGCCACGGTTATTAACGGCCAGTACGGCATATCCGTGATTAACCAGGTGCTGGATCGAATTGGAAAAGCCAATCCTGGTCTGGCCCCCCGGGCCACCATGTATCCACAGTAATGCTGGCACCTTATTGTTTTTTGATGCCGTAAGCGGTTTGTAAAAAATAGCCGGGATCTCTTTCCCGTCGAATGATTTGAAGCGAACCACTTCGGCACTTACCAGGTCATTTACATCCACTTCTTTATTCAGTGTTTGGGTAAGCTGTTTCAGTGTTTTGGTTTCAAAATTATAGCTGTATAAATTATTAGGGCTACGGCTGCTGCCTACCGTAAGCAGCATATTCTTTTCTGTTGGCGAAATGATCACGCCTTTTATATCCCCATCTTTTATCTCCGGAAAATCAACGGGTTTGTTAGTAGCATGATCATACAACATTATTTTATTTTTTCCGTCTTCATTAATAAAAATGGTATGATACTTTTCATTTTCACTCAGGCTCATGCCACCCACATCCCAGTTGGTTCCGTAAAATTTTTCACCCACGCCCCTCTTGATATTATATTTTACCAGGTACGAAAACTCATTACCGTCATTGGTGGTATAATAAAAGATGCTGTCGTTCTTTTCAAATCCGCTTGAATTCCAGGTAGCTTCATTATCATTGCTGATCCGCTTCATGGTCTTTGCATTCCGGTCAAACAGGTATAGCTCATTCTTGTCGGTGGTAATGGCTTTGGTAAGTGTTATATACCGCTCCGATTTACTGATATCGCTGGCATCATACCCCGAATCATTCTGAAAGAACAGGGTAAAATTCCAGGTAGCGGTATCTGCTTTCCAGATATCAAAATACTTAGGATCACGCCGGTTACTGCTTATATAGATGGCTTTTTTATCTACGCTCCATCCAAACATATTGTTGGCGCTGCCCATCCATGGGGTTATATCCTTTGCGGCGGTATCGCCGGGCGACTGCAGGTAAATATGGCTGTTTTCATTTCCGCCCTGGTCGGCACTGTATAAATATTTACCGGTACCGGGTAAATAGTCAATAGCAAAAAACGATTCCTTGGTTGACTTTGTCAATGGCTTCATCGAGGTATCGCCAATACTGAGCTCATACAGGTTAAAGATGCCGGTAGTATTTGCACCGGTAAGTATTTTTGTTTCATCGGCATTAAAGGCAGAACCGTTAATACTTGTATTATTGAATAACTGTTCAGCACTGTATTGCTTCACCTCTTTACGGGCAGCGGACCCGTTATTACATGCCGTTACAATAAAAAAGAGTACCAGAAGGGGAATTATATTTTTTTTCATTGACTGTATTTTTAGCACGTTAAGTTAAGATTTGTTTTCTGTTTAAGTGAAATATTTACATTTTTATTTTAGCATATAAAACAATAAACCACAAAGAACACAAAGACTGTTACACAAAGAACACAAAACATGGCTTATAAGTAAGGCATTGCATCCGGAATAATCCTTTGTGTACTTTGTATTGTATTTCTTTGTGTCCTTTGTGGTTAAAATCTATGGTGATCTATGGTTTAAAATTCGTGTAATCATAATAATTATTTTATCTTACTGCTTCTTTCAATATCCCCACTTATATTTTATAATTCAAACTAAAGTCATGAAGAAATTAATTTCATTCTCCTGTATCGTTGTTTTTTTTATCCATCAGTCAACAGCACAAATTGATGCCGGCCTTTTCCGTTTCCCGGATGTATCAAAAACCCAGATCGTTTTTACATATGGCAACGATATCTGGATCATACCTAAAGAAGGTGGCAATGCCGAAAAACTAAGTTCCCCGGCCGGTGTGGAAAGTTTTCCAAAATTTTCACCCGATGGCAGAACCATTGCCTTCAGTGGTAATTATGACGGAAATCTGGATGCCTATACCATTGCTGTAAACGGCGGTGTGCCCCAGCGTTTAACCTCACATGGTTTTCCTGATCGGGTGGTGGACTGGACACCCGATGGCAAACGGATTTTATTTGCGTCGGGCCGCGAAAGCGGAAGAAACAGGTTCAACCAGTTTTATACCATTGCAGCATCTGGCGGGTCATCACAAAAATTACCTTTTGCCTATGCCGAGTTTGGTTCTTACGCACCCGATGGAAAACAGATGGCCGTTGTTTTTGTTTCGCAGGCCTTCCGTAACTGGAAAAGATACCGTGGCGGAATGAATGCCAGTATTCATCTCTACAATTTTACCAATAACAGTTCTCAGAATATCTCCGCAAATGAAACGGCTGCAAACGAATTTCCGATGTGGTACGGCGATCATATCTATTTTTTATCAGACCGTGGACCTGAGCAACGCATGAACCTCTGGAGATATGCTGTAAGCAGTAAAAAATATGAGCAGCTCACCAATTATAAAGATTACGATATTCATTTTCCCTCTGCCGGGCCCGATGATATTGTGTTTGAACAGGGTGGAAAATTATTTCTCTTCACTTTGGCAACGCAGAAAACAAAAGCCGTTTCCGTAAATGTGGTGACCGATAAAGCAGGTATGAAACCAAGATCAGTTTCGGTAGACAGGTATGTACAACATGCCGCCATAAGCCCCGATGGAAACCGGGTATTGATGGAAGCAAGGGGCGATATTTTTTCATTACCTGCCGAAAATGGTTTTGTAAAAAATATTACCCGTACAACAGGATCAAACGAACGCTATCCTGCCTGGTCGCCGGATGGTAACAGCATTGCATACTGGAGCGATCAATCCGGTGAATATGAATTATGGCTGGCACAACCGGGCAGGGATGCTGCTCCCAGGAAGATCAGCAATTATGGTGTTGGCTTCCGGTATAGTATGTACTGGAGCCCCGACAGTAAAAAACTGGTTTTTATTGACCAGGCCATGAAAATAAAAATGGTTGATGTGGTAAATGGCATCACTACTGAAATTGACCAGGCCCTTCGTTTCATGCATGGTGGTTGCGAAGGATTTACCGGCAGCTGGTCAGCCGACAGCCGTTGGTTCACTTATATACGCGACCTTGATAATTATCATAACGCCGCTTATATTTATGATGCACAAAATAAAAAGAACCAGCAGGTAACCGATGGTTATTATAACTGTGGCAGCGTTGTGTTTGATACCGAAGGAAAATATTTATACATTACCAGCAACCAGTCTTTTTCACCCTACTACAGCGATATTGACAACTCTTTTATTTATGGTAACAGCACACAAATGGCTGCTATCTCATTAAAGAAAACCACGGCTTCCATTTTGTATCCAAAAAATGATACAGTTGCTGTAAAAAAGGAAGAGCCAAAAACCGAAGAGAAAAAAGACGAAAATCTGCCGGCCGGCAGGCAGGGAAAAAAAGACAGTGCAGCAAAAAAAACAGTGGCTGTTGAAATTGATTTCGATGGTATACAAAAAAGGATGGTGATACTGCCGCTGGCTGCCGGTAACTATGGCAACCTTGCCGCTTCAAAAGGAAAGATCATTTACCAAAAGTTTCCTAACCTGGGCAGTGCTGATGATGCCAAACCTTCACTTAAATATTTTGACCTGGAAAAGCGGGAAGAAAAAAACATATCGGATAATATTGATAATTTCTGGATGGCTGCAAACAGCAGTAAAATTTTAGTGCAGCGGGGCAATACGTATACGGTTATAAAACCGGAAGAAGCACAAAAATTTGAAAAGACAATCCGCCTGAATGAAATGGAAATGATGGTTGATCCCATGGTTGAATGGAAACAACTTTTTGCAGACGCGTGGCGCATGGAACGGGATTATTTTTACGATCCCGGTATGCATGGGGTAAACTGGAACGTGGTGAAAGAGCGCTATTCAAAAATGCTGGAAGGCGCCATTACGCGTGAGGAAGTGGATTTTATCATTGGCGAAATGATCGGCGAATTGAATGCATCGCACACGTATCACGGTGGTGGTGATGTAGAAAGGCCCAACAATAAAGCGGTTGGCTATTTGGGTGTTGACTGGCAGGCTGAAGGGAATTTTTACAAAATAAAAACCATCATCCGTGCTGCTGCATGGGATGTACAGCGTTCCTCCCTGGACCAGCCGGGAATAGATATAAAAGAAGGCAGTTACCTGCTTGCCGTAAATGGCATGCCCATTACAACCGACCAGGAGCCTTATGCTTTTTTCCAGGGGTTGGATAAAAAAACCGTGGAGCTGACTTACAATTCGGTGCCTTCTTTTGCTGATGCAAAAACAGCCATTGTGCAAACCATGAATAATGAATACCAGCTCCGTTATTTAGCCTGGGTAGAAGCCAACCGTAAACGTGTTGATGAAGCAACCAATGGAGAAGCCGGTTATATTTATGTACCCAGCACCGGGCAGGACGGGCAGGAAGAATTAACCCGTCAGTTTAATGCACAGTGGAACAAAAAAGCATTGGTTATTGATGAACGTTTTAACAGTGGCGGACAGATACCCGATCGTTTTATAGAGATGCTGAACCGTACTCCCCTTGCCTACTGGGCCACCCGTGATGGTGCAGAATGGCCCTGGCCGCCCTTTGCACATTTTGGCCCCAAGGTAATGCTGATGAATGGATGGAGCGGCTCGGGTGGTGATGCTTTTCCGGATTATTTTAAAAAGAAAGGTCTTGGCCCGCTGATAGGTACCAGAACCTGGGGTGGACTTATTGGTATAAGTGGAATGCCATTGTTAATAGATGGGGGAAATATTACGGCGCCAACATTTAGGATGTATAACCCTGATGGCACCTGGTTTAAAGAGGGCCATGGTGTAGACCCTGATATAGCGGTAGATGAGAATCTTGGTATGATGAGCAAGGGAACAGACCCTCAACTGGAACGGGCCATTACCGAAATAAAAAATGCATTAAAGAATAAAGGATATAGTGCGCCGAAGCAGCCGGGGTATGAGAAGCGGAATAATTGATTTTAACTGTGATTAGTATGATTGAATGATGGGCTATGATTTAGTGCAGGCAAATCTTAGCCCATCAAATAATCAAAAAAATCATAGTGCAGACAAAGATCGAAATAAAAAATGCATTAAAGAATAAAGGTTACAGTGCGCCGAAGCAGCCGGGGTATGAGAAGCGGAATTAGGCAAACAGATTTGTTGATTTGTATTTGCGAAAGTTTTTTATGGATTAAAAACTTTCGCTTTTTTTGCTAACATATTGATTTAAAAGGCTTAAAAAAAATAGTGAGTTTTTATAAGTCGTTAAAACTTTCGCCTATTTTTGAGTTATATGCAACCATTTTCAACAATATTTTTTAATTGAGCTTTGAGAAACTGGAAGATTGACTGGAAGCCCACTCCGATACTTTTGTTTTTCAATCAGCTGCACTTGGGCGCTTTGTGCTGATAAATAAATTTCAACATTTACTAAGCAGGCAACATTTATAATGACAAAGTTTATTTAGTGCAGGCTTTTCTTATCGAAGCCAATGATTGTAACGAAGCCCACTCCGATACAATTGTTTTTCAATCAACTGCTGTTGGGCGATTTCAAATATTGAATTAACCTGAACTTCTTTTAGCGAAGCAATCGTACCGAAGCAATGCCCACTCCGATACTTTCGTTTTTCAATCGGCTGTTGTTGGGCGATCTGAAATATAGAACAAAGCTCAACTTTTCTTATCGAAGCGTTTCAACTAAGCGAAGCCCACTCCGATACAGTTGTTTTTCAATCAACTGCTGCTGGGCGATATGAAATGTAGAATAAGAATGAACTTTTTTTATTGAAGCGATGATGTTGCAACAGTATATGGCTGCATATAACAACCGGTTTGGCAAAATGGGGGCGGACGGAAGCAGTGTCTTAACTTTTGTTTTTCAATTTAGCTTCATATCGGGCTGACCGAACAATTATTTAACTAAGTACTAATCATCAACATTTATTTATAAATTTAACTTCGGTTTGCCGGGCGGAAGGAACATCAACTCCCCCACTTCGCCAAGCCACGGACGTTAGCAGCTATTTAACACCTTCCGATTATGGACAGAGTATTTCGAAAACTATATATTTTAAATACCCTTTGCATTATATCATTATTTGGTTGTACTACTAAAGATTCGATAGATACGGAAAATGTTTTTGAAATGGCGCTAATAAGTGATTCGCTATCATATTACTTTCCCCCAACATTGAGCGACACATTTAAAAGAGAAAATCCGTTTCAACAAGACATTGCTCAGAGATACTATTCTTCTACTTTATATACTTTTAATGAACCAATACTTTTTAACAAGTCCGATTCACAAACCATTTATCGAATTTTATGGTTGCGCTCATTTGATCAACCAGTTTGCTTTTCAATGAAACAATTCAAAGGCCGCTACTTTCTCAATACAAAAACTCTTGACCGAATACCCGAATTTTATGCCACAATGGAAAGGTATTTTAGAGATGCCAATAATAGAAAACCAGCGATTGACACGATTCAACAAGCTGATTCTTTACCACTTATCAACTTTAACACTATAAAAGTTTTGACAAGCGGACAATGGAATCAAATTGAAAACTATTTAGCTAAACTTGATTTTTGGGAGGGGCCTATTTCTGACCCAAATGATCAAAACAGTACGGACGGGGCCAACTGGATAATTGAGGGGCGCAAGGCATACAAATATCATTTCATTGACCGTCGAAACGAAAATCGACAATTATTTCCTTTAGGCAAGTATCTAATCAAATTAAGTCGGTTAAATATTAAAGACGATTCAATTTACTAAAAAATAAACAGCTGCTAACATGGGGTTTGGCGCAATACGGGCGGAAGTGCTGCGTCAACATTTGATCGCTATTCAGCATCGGTGATAATCGTGCGGCCAGTTTCCAAAATTGGTTTTGCGTTGTTACAAAATTTTCGTTTCTTTAATAAGCTTCAGTGCGGGGCGGACACAGCTACGATTTCCCGTACTGCGCCAAGCCCTGTTCGTTAGCGGCAATTTGTGGAAACATCTCAAGTCTGCATCAAATAGCTTATGAAATTAATGACTATTATCTTCTGTGTAACTATGTTTGCTTCGTGTAAGACAAAGACAAAACCCTATACAATTACTACACTGGAATTTGCTGACACCTTTAATTTACCTAAAGACAGCTTAGCATTTTACTTCCCAGTAAATATTTTTTCTGATAGACCTAAAGCTGACAGTTTTGTTCAAAATTGGTATTCTTCAGCACTTTATAGTTTTAAAGAACCGGTTTTATCTCAAAATTTTGTTGGTCACAATATTTATAGATTTTTGTGGTTGAGGTCATTTCATCGACCAGTTGTTTTCACATTACATCAAAGGGACGGTAACGTATGGCTAAATACAAAAATGTTGGATAGACAACCAAATTTTGACGATGACGGAATTGTAGGCCTTCCAAAAGAAGAACAAGAAGAATTCATTAAGGAAGGATATGTTGTTGACAATAAAAATCCCGATTTGTTGTTACGAATTGCTGACAGGAAAGCCAACATTATTTTCAACAAGAATATTTCTCTTTCATACAAAGAATGGAATGAATTTGAAGAACTCCTAGTAAAAGCTAATTTCTGGAAACTGCCGAATAATATTGACGATGGCAGTACTGATGGAGCACAATGGGTCATAGAAGGGCATTTAAAAAATAAGTATCACGTTGTTGACTCTCATGGCCCACTTACCGATGGATTTGGACAATTGGGTCTTTTTCTAATAAAATTGAGTGGCCTTCAAGAGGACATTTACTAAATCAATTAAAACTGCCGCTAACAAAAGGTTTTGTGCAATTGGGGCATGACGCTGAAGCAATCATCGGCAGTGCATATCCAGGCTTTATATTCGGCGGACGGAATTCTGTTGGGCAGTAGTTCTAAACTTCGGCTTTTAGTTATTAATTTAGCTTCAGTTCCGGGCGGACAGTTGGTTAATTCCCCAACTGCACAAAGCCTCGGACGTTATATGCAACCAAAAACAGTTTCCTGATTTGACGTTGCAGACGAAGAAGATCGCAGCAAAGCCCACTCCGATACAGTTGTTTTTCAATCAGCTGCACTTGGGCGATTTGTACAACAAAATAAATTGCAACATTTACTAAGCTGCCAGAATTTATAAAGGCTAACTTTATTTAGTGCAGGCTTTTTTTTATCGGCGCAAATGATTGCAGCGAAGCCCACTCCGATACAGCGGTTTTCAATCAGCTTCGCTTGGGCGATCCAAACGGTAGAATAAACATCAGCTTTTTTTATCGAAGCAATCGTACCGGCGCAAAGCCCACTCCGATACAGCGGTTTTTAAAGCAGCTTCGCTTGGGCGATCCGAACCGTAGAATAAGCATCAGCTTTTTTTATCGAAGCAATCGTACCAACGCAAAGCCCACTCCGATACAGCCGTTTTTCAATCAGCTTCGCTTGGGCGATCTGAACGGTGGAATAAACATCAGCTTTTTTTTATCGAAACGAAGATTGATAAGCCGACTTGGCTGCATATAACAGGCGGTTTGGCAATATACGGGCTGCAGCAATGTAAGCCAGGCAGCGGATACCTTGTTAAGCTTTGGTTACGGGCCTGACCGTTTTTTAATAAACATTTTCGTAAAAATGTTGTTTTCGTTTTTTAACTTACATCCACGGCCGGGCAGACAAGCTACGATTTCCCGTACATCGCCAAGCCGTGACCGTTATATGCAACCATTTTCAACAATATTTTTTAATTGAGCTTTGAGAAACTGGAAGATTGACTGGAAGCCCACTCCGATACTTTTGTTTTTCAATCAGCTGCACTTGGGCGCTTTGTGCTG
>JANOFR010000044.1:0-26270 GCA_031413755.1 Chitinophagaceae bacterium | reverse complement strand
ATTTCACAATTATACTCTCTATCACATTTGCAGCATCCTCACATTTATCCGTTACTATTTCCATTACCTGGTAGATCTCCCTTTTTTTAATTACCTCTTTAGCATCCTGTTCTTCGGCAAAAAGCTTTTCAATACTCATGTCAAAAATATCATCTCCCTGGTTTTCGATACTGTTTATGGTAACCAACGCATCGGTGATCTGGCGCATGTTTTTCATGTTTCGAAGTTCTTTAACGGCTGCATGTACGGCTACGCAGCCCTGGGCTATGATATCAGCCATTTTATGTATACCCGTATCATTGGGATTTACCCTGTAAAAATTTATTTTTTTGGCAGAGGCCTGTATATAATCGGCAATATCATCCAAAGCTGATGCCAGGTAATGTATATCCTCCCTGTCGAAAGGGGTAATGAAATTTTTGCCAAGTTCAGTAAATATCTGGTGTGTATAGTCATCATTCACATGCTCCATATCTTCAATTTCCTTGATGAGCTTAGCCCTTTCATCAAAGTCTGGTTCATTTACCACTTCTTTCAGTTTTTCTCCCATCTTTACCAACACATCAACAACACTTTCGAACAATTGAAAAAATATCCTGTCCTTGGGTAAAAATATCTTGAGAATTGAATTCAAACCAGCCATAATTATATAGTTTGCTGCAAAAGTATAATTATTGGTTTTGCCAATACTAAACAATGAAATGGTAATGATAACTTAACATTGAGGCAACACAAGTTTCTTATTACATTGTATCAAAATTAAGAAGTGGTTAAAAAAATCCTCTTATTGTTGATATTGCTTATATCGTCAACATATTTACACGCCCAGTACCTGATGGACATGGTAGATACCAGCAAGGAAACCGGCCGTGGTTTATTAGCATTATATAAAAAATTTGATCACCTCAGGTTAAGTGGATACATTCAGCCACAGTTTCAGGTTGTACAAAGTAAAGGCATTAAAAGTTTTGAAGGTGGCGATTTTGCAACCAATGTAAGTAACCGGTTTATGCTAAGAAGAAGCCGGGTACGTATAGATTATGTTCATTTTTCGGAAGGCAACAGGCCTAGTGTTCAAATTGTTTTTCAGTTTGATGCCAATGAGAGGGCATTTACAGTAAAGGATGTATGGGGCCGTATTTTTGAAAATAAATTCAAATTGTTTTCACTTTCTATAGGCATGTTTGCCCGGCCATTTGGTTACGAAGTAAACCTCAGCAGTGGTGACAGGGAAACACCGGAAAGGGGCAAGATGAGCCAAACATTGATGAAAAGCGAAAGGGACCTGGGAGCTATGCTTAGTTTAGACAACAGGAGAAAGGACAGTAAATTTAAAGTACTTAAAAGTTGATGTTGGTGTTTTTAATGGCCAGGGTATAAATGCCGCAGGCGACTTTGATAATACCAAAGATGTGATCGGCAATATTGCACTTAAACCTTTCCCGATAAAAGATCAAATTACAGTATCTGCAGGAGCTTCTGTTTTATACGGCGGTTTAATGCAAAACACAAAATATGTTTACTCAACCGGCGAGTTTTCAGGTATCAAAAAAGTAAATGTAGATTCATCTGCAGTTAATATTAACAAGACATCACCCAGGCATTATTACGGAGCCAATGCACAATTTAAATTTAAAACCAAAAAAGGAATTACAACTGAGTGCAGGGCCGAATTTGTAACCGGCAAACAAACCGGTATTGGCAATAATACAGAAACCCCGGTAGCGCTGCTTACGGGAGCAGATGTATTTCATATCCGAAACTTTAATGGTGCCTATTTCTAACTATTGCAACATATTTTCAATACCCGCAACCAGCTACTGCTAAAATTAGACTGGTACGACCCTAACTGCAAAGTAAAGGGTAACGAAATTGGCGCACCCGGAAGTAATTTTACCGCTACCAATATTAAGTATACTACAATAGGTTTTGGCTATATAAATTACTTAACCGACAATGTAAAGCTTGTTTTATATTATGCCAGGGTAATCAACGAAAAAACACAACTAACCGGTTATACCACCGATGTAAAAGATGATGTATTTACCTGCAGGCTGCAGTTCAGGTTTTAACTTCTTCTCAAAAATCTTACGGTAAAATAAAAACTTATTTTTAATTGCAGGCTATCTATCGTAATATTGCAATATTAAATTAAAGATATGGGTGCAACAAAAACAGAGCATTTCACAGACAAGCAGAATTCCATTGCAACAGTGGCTAAAGCTTTGGGGCATCCCGCCAGAGTTGCCATCATAGATTATTTACTCAGTGTGGAAGCTTGTATTTGTGGCGACATAGTAAATGAATTACCCCTGGCACAGGCAACTGTATCACAACATTTAAAAGAACTTAAAAACGCCGGGCTAATAAAAGGAAGTATAGAAGGTAATGCCGTTTGTTATTGTATTGATGAAAAAGCGATTGCTAAGCTGCAAACCTATTTTGCCAATATCTCAATCAAACTTGCAAAAAAGAAAAACGATTGTTGTTAATCATTAAAAGTAATTATGTCAGCAGCTAATTGTGCTCCGACACACGAACGAAAAAAACTGGGATTTTTAGACCGCTATCTTACCCTGTGGATTTTTTTGGCAATGGCCCTGGGTGTATCCATTGGTTATAACTTTCCATCATCATCCACTTTCATCAATTCATTTTCTTCAGGCACTACCAATATTCCTTTGGCAATTGGTTTAATATTAATGATGTACCCACCCTTTACCAAAGTAAAGTATGATAAACTGAAAGAAGTTTTTAAAAACACCCAAGTGTTGGGCGTTTCATTATTACTTAACTGGATCATTGGACCCATTCTGATGTTTGTACTGGCCATTGTTTTTTTACATGGCTACCCCGAATATATGGTGGGCCTTATTCTTATTGGTTTGGCCCGTTGCATTGCCATGGTAATTGTTTGGAACGAGCTGGCTGAAGGCAGCCGGGAATATGCAGCAGGGTTGGTTGCATTAAATAGTGTTTTCCAGGTACTATTATACAGTGTGTATGCGTATGTTTTTATTACTGTACTTCCTCCACTGTTTGGTATAACTGGTTCAGTGGTAGACATAACGATCAGTCAGATTGCAAAGAGTGTAGCTATTTATTTAGGTATCCCTTTTTTAGCAGGGTTCTTAACAAGAGTTATTTTATTAAAACTAAAAGGGGAAGAATGGTATCAAACAAAATTCATTCCTGTTGTTTCTCCCATTACCCTGATCGCATTACTGTTTACCATAGTTGTAATGTTCAGTTTAAAAGGAGAACTGATTGTACAAATACCTTTTGATGTATTGCGTATTGCACTTCCGCTGGTCATTTACTTTGCTATAATGTTTGTAGTAAGTTTTTTTATTGGCAAAAAAATGGGAGCCGATTATTCCACCAATGCCGCTATCGCTTTTACCGCAGCAGGTAATAATTTTGAATTAGCTATAGCCGTTGCCATCGGCGTATTTGGCATCAACAGCGGACAGGCTTTTGCCGGTGTAATTGGCCCATTGGTAGAAGTGCCGGCATTGATCGCATTGGTAAATGTGGCTTTCTGGTTTCGCAGAAAATATTATACAAAATCACAACCAGCTTAAATAATTGCTTATGAGGATCGCATTATTTTCCGATATCCATGCCAACCTGCCGGCACTGGAAGCATGTTTTAAAAGCATGGATGAACAAAAGCCCGATGCCATCTATTGCCTGGGCGACCTGGTGGGTTATAATATCTGGCCCAATGAAGTGAACAACGAGATCAGGAAAAAAGGCATTCCAACCATTGCCGGTAATTACGACCAGGGTATTGGCTTACTGAGCGATGAATGTGGTTGCGCTTATAAAACAGACCTGGAAAAGGACATGGGCAAAATTTCCATTTCTTATACCAATTCATTGGTAAGGCCGGATGAAAGAAATTACTTGCGCACACTCCCTGCACATATAAAAATAGAGTTTCAGCTTAACAATGATAAGCTGAACTTATTGTTAGTACATGGCAGCCCACGTAAAATAAACGAATACCTTTTTGAAGACCGCGAAGAAAAAAGCATGCTCCGCATAATGCAACAGGCAGATGCAGATATTATGTGCTTTGGGCATACACACAATCCCTATCACCGGGTTGTAGCAGAAACAACCGAAGCAACAAACAGGTATCGCCACGCCATCAATATCGGTTCTGTAGGCAAACCAAAAGACGGTGACCCAAGGGGCTGTTATGTACTGCTCCATATTAATGAAAACAGTGGCATCCTTACACCCGAAAGTTTACAAGTAGAATTTATACGCTTTGAATATGATGTAGAAAAAGCAGCAGTAGCTGTAGAAAATAGCCCCTTGCCCAATGAATATGCCGAGATGCTCAGAAAATCATATTAATGAAAAACACTATTTATTAACATTCCGGTAATATACTGGTAACATTTGCGTAACATTCAGTTCATGTTGGCATAACATGTAAGTTGTCTTTTTGCCGTAAATAAAAACGGCATGAAATTCTTAATACTAATAGCTTTTACTTTCTCATTTTCGCATGTACAGGCTCAAAATATTACCCTAACCGGAAAAATAATAAATCAAAAAAATGAACCGCTGGCATCAGTGTCGGTTAACATCGAAGGTGGTAAAGGGACTTCTACAAATATTGAAGGAAGATATTCCATTACCGTTGTAAGCGGCCAGAAATACACAATATTAATTTCGGCAATTGGTTATACACCAAAAACCATTACAGATGTGGTTGTAACAAACAATGACAATGTGTTGGATATTGCTTTGGAGGTTGCTGCACAAAACCTGACCGAAGTAACCGTAAAATCAACTTCAAGGCGCCAGGAAAGTACCAATGCGTTATTAAGTTTTCAAAAAAACAATACGGCCATGTCAAGTGGT
Source organism: Chitinophagaceae bacterium (assembly GCA_031413755.1). Taxonomy (GTDB): domain Bacteria; phylum Bacteroidota; class Bacteroidia; order Chitinophagales; family Chitinophagaceae; genus Ferruginibacter. Next base: position 21,389 of record JANOFR010000044.1, on the reverse strand, counting down.
CTGGCTGCCGATTTCATACGCCGTACACCGGATAAAAATACCGGCGAGATACTAAAAAGAGTAGCTGGCGCTTCTATCCAGGATGGGAAATTTGTAGTGGTTCGTGGGTTGAGCGACAGGTATAACGGCGCTATGATCAATAATGCGCTTTTACCAAGTTCTGAACCTGATAAAAAAGCATTTTCTTTTGATGTTTTTCCTGCTTCATTGATTGATAACATTATCATTAATAAAACAGCAACACCTGATTTGCCGGGCGAATTTGCCGGAGGCCTTGTTCAGGTAAATACCAAAGACATTCCTTCAAAAGACTTATTGAGTGTTGGTGTTAGTTACGGCTACAACACACAGTCAACCTTTAAAACATTTACCAGCAATGAAAGAAATGGAAATGACTGGTTGGGTTTTGATGATAAAACAAGAAATCTTGCTAAGGGATTTCCAGCTACAGCTCAGGAATACAGGGCACTTGGTAACAAACCAACCGGTTTACAGGAGCAATTGGCTTTAACAAAACTCTTTAATGGCGATGTTTACAAACCCGTTACCAGTACTGCTGCTCCTATTCAAACTTACAGCCTTACCCTGGGTAAATCATGGAAAACAAAAAAAGATGCAACCATTGGAACAGTAGTGGCTTTAACTTACCGTAATTCCAAACTACAGTATAATGTGCGTAGAGGGTTATATGAAAATGACGGTAATCCTATTTTTCAGTTAACAGATGCACAAAATAAATACCAGACCAATGTTGGAGGCCTTGTAAATTTTACTTACGTAAAAGGTGGTCATAAAATTTCTTTTAAAAATTTATTCAACCAGTTATTTGAAGATAATTATTATACCAGGACCGGTTATAATACCAATCGCTTAAATGACCTGCAGTTTTATTCTTCAAACCTCAATCAACGTTCATTATACAGTGGCCAGCTTGAAGGAGAACACCGGTTAACAAAGAAGGGTATTATTTTTAAATGGAATGGTAATGGCGGTTATAACTGGAAAACGCAACCCGATATGCGCACTGCATTATATGCAAGGAGTATCAATACAACAGATCCTTTTGAAATTGACCCCGATGATACCCGTAGGTTTTACAGTGACCTGAAAGATTACAGTTATGGCCTTGGAGGTCAGTTCATAGTTCCTATGAAATGGGGCAAAATTGCTGATAAACAAACACTAAAAGTTGGAGGTTCAACCTTAATTCGTGTAAGGGATTTCCGCAGCCGCATCTTCCGTTATGTACCGGCGGGCAACCAGTTTGATATTAATAATGGAAGAAAACCTGTTGAGACAGTTTTTCAACCCGAAAATATTTCAACAACCGGATTTGTGCTAGATGAATTTACCAATAACCAGGATACATATTTCGGAATTTCTACACTGAACGCCGGGTTTGCTATGCTGGATAATAAGTTCAACAAATTCAGGGTAATCTGGGGTGCAAGGGTTGAAAATTTCCAGCAATTACTTACCTCAAGAGATCAAACCGGAGACCGAAAAGTAAGACTTACAGAAAAGCTGGATGTGTTACCCTCTTTAAATGTTGTGTACACCATAAACAACAGGCATAGCTTACGCGTAGCAGGTAGCAGAACTGTTGCACGTCCCGAATTCAGGGAGATAGCTGAATTTGCTTTCTTTGATTACGAACAAAATTATGGTGTTAAGGGTGATACCGCTTTGCGCCGCACAGGTATTACCAACATAGATGCCCGGTACGAATTTTATCCTAAAGCGGGCGAGGCAATTACTTTCGGCGTTTTTTATAAATCTTTTGATGCTCCCATTGAACTACGCCTTGACCCCAGCAGTAATGCTGATAACCGCCGTTATTTTTATCAGAATGCCGCTAAGGCAAACACTTTCGGGCTGGAAGTAGAAGCAAGGAAGAACCTTGATTTTATAGGTAAATCTTTTGAAAACTTCAGCCTGTTCTCTAATGTTACTGTTCTTTTTTCAGAAGTAACATTTAATGACCAGAATGCAGCAAGCGGATTGGCTAAAGCCAACCGTCCTTTACAAGGGCAGTCTCCCTATCTTATTAATGCCGGTCTTCAGTATAACAGTAAAAAAGGTGGTTTAAGCGGTGCATTATTGTATAACCGCATTGGTCAGCGTCTTACACTGGTAGGAAATGATGATTTTCCCAGTGTATATGAAAGACCCAGAAACCAGCTCGATCTGCAATTGGCTAAAAGGGTACTCCTCAACAAAGGAGAAGTGAAATTAACAATAGCTGATATGCTTAATAACGAGTATTATTTCTATGAAAATGTAAATACAAAAAAAGCATTCAATAAAGGTACAGACCGCTTGTTTAATGCTTACAGGCCAGGTACAACTTTCACCATAGGGTTCACTTATGATTTCAATATTGGTTCAAAAAAATAAATTAATAATAAATCAAAACAGAAAAAAACACAGTTATGAAAAAAATACTTTTTGGAGCCTTAACGTTAAGTATCCTTGCTTTCAGCTCCTGCTTAAAAGTGAATTTTGAAGAAAACATTACCCAGGGCGGTGGTGGTGGTACACCGGGATGTACCGATGCTCAGGATCCTGCCTGTAATGGTGGTGTTCTGCAAGGTATTTACAATAAAAGTATCTCTTTGCCTAAAGGTAAATATACACTGAAAGGTTATGTATATTTCACCAGTGGTAACACCCTTACTTTTGGTGCAGGAAGCGTTATAGTAAGTGATATAACAGAAAAAGGCGCATTAATTATTGAAAGAGGCGCTAAACTAATTGCTGATGGCCGTGCAAGTGACCCAATTGTATTTACAAGCGGTAAAGCTGTAGGTGCAAGAACCCCGGGTGATTGGGGTGGTATTATTCTTTTGGGAAATGCACCTACCAACCGTCCATTGGATCCGGCCCCTACTGTAGAAGGTGGAGTAGGCCGTAAATATGGCGGCACAAACGCTACTGATGAAAGTGGTATTCTGCGTTATGTACGTATCGAATGGGCAGGAATTGCTGCAGAACCAGGTTCTGAGATCAATGGCCTTACAATGGGTGGTGTTGGTTCTGGAACTATTATAGAAAACATCCAGGTTTCTTTTGGTAATGACGATGCCTATGAATTTTTTGGTGGCACTGTAAACTGTAAAAATCTGGTAGCTTTTGCCACAGCTGATGATGATTTTGATTTTGATTTTGGATACTCCGGTAAAATTCAGTTTGGTGTATCATGCCGCAAACCCGATTTTGTAGATGGTGGCGATGCAGGAAATGGTATTGAGTGCGATAATGACGGATCAGGTACAACCGCAACTCCAAAAACAAGACCTCAGATGAGTAACTTTACTATTATAGGCCCAAATGATGCAGGTGGAACTGCACCTAATCATAATTATTCAAACAGGTGGAGAAGAGCTACTCAATTTGTATTACGTAATTCGATCCTGATGGGACACCCGGATGCAGGCTTTTCTCTTGAATCAGATGCTACAATTAATGACTATTTTCTAAATAATCTTTCTGAATTCAAAAATAACTTGGTGCATGCAACATTGTTACCCTACAGATCAGGTAATGCTGCAATTGCAACTAATTTGCAAATTCAAACTAAAGCAGAAAGTGAAGGTTGTATTACCTACCCTACCTCAGCTTCTGTTTTGTTAACAAGTCCTTTTTATTCTCTTGCGCCTAACTTTATACCAGCTGTGGGTTCTCCTGCTTTAACTGGCACAAGTTTTACAGGTATGAATTCATTCTTTACATCTACCACTTATCGTGGTGCATTTGGAACTACAGACTGGACAGCCAACTGGACAAACTGGGATCCGCAGAATAAGGTTTATTAATTTATTAAAATAATATCAAACGTCCTGATAATTTCAGGACGTTTTTTTATGCAATTTTGTAAAAAAGATTTATGAAAAAAAACACAGTGATGCCCGTAATTTTTTTATTACTGCTCTCCTGCAATAATAAATCCAAAAATAACCTGATGCCCGAAATAAAAGATTGCGACAGTGCCACCATCATGTATTATAAAACTCCGGGTAACCCCAGGTTTTTTTCCATGTACAAAGTAAGGAATATAGATTCACTGCTAACCATTACTGCAGATGTAAATGAAAAAGTAATTACCGGAAAAGACAGTTGTACCACATTGGGGAAAATATTTTTTTATGGCAAAGGAGATGCCGTATATCCGGTTTATTTTTCAGAGGATCCGGAATGTATGACACTCTCCTTTATTAAAACAGGCGAAAAATATTATACCAAAATGAGTAATGATACAAAAAATGTGCTGGACCTTTACCGCCTTACTGCCAAAGAACCCGGTGGCCAATAATATTTATTTACCTGCAGGTGTGTAAGCATAAGCAATATCATAAGGCACATTCTTAAGTTCAGGTATCAGCTCCCCCATTGGCGTATCTGCCTTCTGTGGTGTAGGTTCACAAACAGTATACATATCGCCATGATACAATATTGGTTTTCCCATTGCTTTATTCAATTTTACAGCAACGGTTACATGGTTGGGAAAAATGAGTACAATCATGGGCAGATCATAAATCTCTTTTACCAGGTAAAAAAATAAAGCGGCACGGTCCTCACAATCGCTTTGTTCATATAACAGGGTTTGTTCGGGCGACATCCTTTTTTCGGAACCGAAAATTTTGGTATCCGTTTCAAATAAAAAAGCATACCGTGTAAAACGCATCAGGTAATCAACTCCATTGCGCACATTTTTTCTTTTTACATTATTTTTAAGGAGCGGGATCAGTGATTTGTAGGTTACCGAACTTAAGGGAATATTAAAATACGATTCGTAATCAACCACCGGATAATTGATGAAAAGGGATTTTATCTGCGGGTTTAGTTTTACTTTAAAATAATAATCATGTTCATAGTAATTAAAGCGGATGTCTTTTTCCAGGTAATCGTCGGGCCTGAAATTGGGTAAATGCGTAACTTTATATGAGAATCCCTTAATGGCTTTCGGAATCGTAAGAACCACTTCCTGAAAAACTTCCTTTTCAAAATCAATCCTGCTGTAGTCATGATAATTCAGGCAAACATATTGTTTACCGCCCTTTAACCGATTGGGGATATTATAAATATTCTCATCACTCTGTACATAAAAAAGTATCCTGTTGCCATTGATACTGAGCATAGCATCATAACCCGACCTGGTTAAAAGAAACCATTTATACAAGGTATAGCGATTGTAATTATCAGCTTTGGGGCTTACCTGTTGTGCTGTTTTACGAATAAGCTGATAATAGAGCCAGTCATCCAATTTATATTGTTCCTTGTAATGAAGAAGCCTTTCAATAACAGGCTGAAAATGTGTAGATGTTATCTTTTCATTGAACGATTGTATAGATTTATCCGAAAGGTCTTCACCAAACCCAATAAATGTAGCAGGATCAAAATGTAAAGCGATAGAATCTCCATAAAAATCAAAACGAATATCACTATTATTGGCCTGAGCTAATAAAATATGAGAACTAAAACTCATGTAAAAAACACTTGACAATATCACCATCTGTAATTTCAAGGGCAATCGTTTTAGCTAAGTTACAGAAACTTAATAGGATGATAGTGCCAAAGGATTGGTAATTACCCCGATAAATCAGGGTAATACCACGGCCACAGGCCAATTTTATTATTAAGACGAAAACCTGCAAAGTAACAGCAAATACCGGCATGTTTTAAAGCAGCCAACGGAAAGTATATGATAATAAAGGCCAGGTAATTACCACAGATTCTTACGACGAAAATGGTAATCTGATTGCTCAAAAAAAACCTTAAGCATAACATTTACATAATCATTCAGTCAACTTTCCGTAACACAGTGGCTGTACTTTGCATGTTCACCATTAGTTTTAACATATGTAAATATTTTCTTAGCGATTAGCAAGTTTTCTCATGCTTGAGCCAGCTTTATTCTTATTGCTGGCCTTTTTGTTCGAAAAAGTTCGTTAAATTAATGTTACCAAATTGTTACTATGCACATTTATTTCACATTCTTTTTAACATTACCTATTTGAAAAAAATTGAAATTAAATTCACCCTCATTTTAACATCATTAAAACTATAGTCTATGAAGTGGGTTAGCGTAAACAATGGTACTGCAATTGAGAATTTTGAATTATGGAATGATGACAAAAAACTGGCAGGCATATCATTTAGCCGGCATACCCGCTTTGCAAGAATTGCAAGCAACCTGGGCAAGAGGATATTATCTTTTGAGAAAAGAGGTTTCTTACTTCCGAAAGAGGTTTTAAAAAATGAGTACGGAATAAAAATGGGAGAAGTGGAAGAAGCAAAACCCGGTACCGGAAGAGGCCATGTTGAACTGGACGGGAAAAAATATCTTTTTATTTATAATGAAAACAACTCAGGAGAGTTAATGCTGTATGATGAATTCATGCAAAAGAAACTGCTCTCCTGCAGCTTTAATACTATTACAAACAGTTTTTCCAAAGCTAAATCTTTGTTTGACAGCAAATTTGCAAGCCTGCTGCTGGTGCTTTGCTGGTATTCATTTCAGCCGCATAATGTTTCAGTTACCGAGGCCGTTTCCTGATATTGATTTAATATTGACTTAATGCTTGATTAATATTCTGTTTACACTACAGCTGTTTCTTTGCAAAACACCTGTACATGAAAAATCTTATACTCCCTGTTCTCCTTTTTTTAGTACATCATTCATACGCTCAGTTAAACCAACCTCCTAATATATTCATTATTACTACCGACGGTTTTCGCTGGCAGGAAATATTTAATGGCGCCGATTCGCTCATCATCAATAATCCGGCTTTTGTAAAAGATACTGCGTTGTTAAAAGAAATGTATTGGGATAATGATGTAAATGAAAGAAGAAAAATGCTGATGCCCTTTGTATGGAAAACACTTTTAAAAAAGGGCTCACTCTACGGAAACAGGCATTATGAAAACAAAGTGACCCTTGCAAATGCTTATCGTTTTTCTTATGCCGGTTATAATGAAATTTTAACAGGCTATGCCGATCCTGCTATAATTGCCAACCGCAAAAAAACGAATCAAAACGAAAATATTCTTGAATTTTTAAACAACCAACCGGAATATAAAGGGAAAGTAGCCGCTTTTACCAGCTGGAACCTGTTTGAATACATACTTAATAAAAAGCAGGCTGGGTTCTATTTAAACAGCGGTTATCAGCCTGCCGATCACGATTCTCTCTCTGCAACCGAACTACTAATCAATGTAATTCAGGAAAATACAATCAATAACCGGCAAAGCACCCGAAACGATATGCTGACATTTATATCTGCAAAAGAATACATTCAAAACATGCATCCCAAAATTGTATTTATTGGTTTTGGTGAAACGGATGAGTATGCCCATGGAGGTAATTATGATGGATATTTACAAAGTGCTCATCTTTTTGACGAATACCTGGCCCAGCTTTGGTATTTGGTTAATAAAGATCCGTTTTATAAAAACAATACCAGCTTTATTATTACAACCGATCATGGCAGGGGAAAAAAATCAAATAATTGGGTAAGGCATGGCTTGTTTACTGCAGGCAGCAGCAATACCTGGTTACTCACTTTAGGAAATGCATTTGAACCAAAAGGCGAGTTAAAAACTGAAAGCGAAATCTTTAATGAACAGCTTGCTAAAACCATTACACGTTTATTGGGTTACCAATTTAATCCGGTACATCCGGCAGGTGATGCATTATCAACTTCAACAACAGATAAAAAATAGTAATTTCAGTTTAATAACATTTTAGCACTATAACAACTACAAGCAAAACAAAACCCCCATCTTGGAAAAGCGGAGGTTTGTTTTAAATTCCCAATAAACTTTAAAGTATCTGCCTTATAAAAATATGATCGCCGTTTAATAATAATGTAAAAACAGCATTAAGCAATTATTAAATCGCTTTTACACTTTCTTCTTTCCCGAATTCCTTTGAAGCGACCAGGGTATTTTTTAAAAAATTACTATACCAGCTGCCGGAATTTTTTACAGTTCTTTTTTGTGTTCTGAAATCTACATTCACCAGGCCAAATTTTGGGTAATATCCTTCGGCCCATTCAAAATTATCCAATAGGGTCCATACAAAATATCCGTTTACCTTTACGCCTTCTCTTTTTGCCAGTAAAACCTGTGCAATATAATCCTGTAAAAACCGTACCCTTTTAAAATCATCAACGCTGTCTTCTTCATAAGTATCATTAAATGCAGCTCCATTTTCAGTAATAATAATTTCATTGATGTTATCATAAGCATGTAATCTTATTAATGCATTATAAATACTGGGTGGGTATACTTCCCAATCCATCAGGGTATGTTCAACATTTCTTTTGCTGGCTTTAATAATTTTAGCTTTTACAAATGGCATCAAGGGAGCATGGCTTACAAACTCCCTGGTATAATTCTGCAACCCAATAAAATCCATATCGAAAACCAGTTTTTTTTCATCGTTCGGATGCATAAACCGTTCTATTCGTTCCAGTATTTTTAAATCACCTGTTGGATAACCCCTGCCCAGTAAGGGTTCAATAAACATCCGGTTAAGCAATGCATCAACTTTTACAGCGGCTTTTATATCCTTTTCATCATTATACCGGTATGGTTCAATGTGCGAATAAGAAAATGTGGTTCCCACTTTACAATCATGCCGGAGCGATTTGATAATTTGCCCACCTGCTGCCTGGCACAAAGCAGCATGATGTGCAGCAGCGAGGAAACTGCTAAGTCCTTTTTTTCCGGGCGCATGCACACCTAAAAAATATCCGGCTCCGGTAAATACCATGGGTTCATTAAGCACCATCCAGTATTTTACACGGTCGCCAAAATTTTTTATGCAGCAATCAACAAAATAACTGAACCAGTGAATGATCTCCCGGTTTGCCCAACCTCCTTTTTGTTGTAAAGCTTCAGGCAAATCCCAATGATACAATGTTATCCAGGGCTCAATACCCAACTCCAGACAAAAATTGATCACCCGGTTATAAAAATCAATGCCTTTGTGGTTTACTGCACCAATACCATTTGGTAAAATACGGCTCCACGAAATTGAAAACCGGTGATTTGGAATGTTCAGTTTATAGATAAGTGCAATATCCTCTGCATAGTGTTTATAATAATCACAAGCAATATTCCCGTTATTATTATTAAATATTTTATTCTTTCTTTGGGTGAATGTATCCCAAATTGACGGACCTTTTCCATCAATATTGTGGCTACCTTCTATTTGGTACGCTGCAGTTGAAACACCCCACTTAAAATCGTCTCCAAAATCATTTCTAGTAAATAGCATAAACTTATTCCCCCAGTTGATTTAATATTTTCCCCAGGCTTTTTTCTTTTAATTTTTGTATAGAATAGATGCCATCACCGAGTTCTGCAGCCAGCCTGGTACCGGTATGCCCATATTTTTTGATAATCATACTAACGATCCTTTGTGTAGTATCAGGATAGTTGATGATTATTTGCTGTTTTCCGGCAGTCCAGTCCTTTATTTTATCCAGGTATTTTTTCTTCAGGCTTTTTATAACAGGCACACTCATTGTTATTAAAGCCGCTGCATTGCATTGCTGTTCGTACTGGCCCTTCATGGGTATTACCATCAACTTCTTTTTCAAATACAAAGCTTCTGCAGGCGTTTCAAAACCGGCACCACACAAAACACCGGCACAGGATATAAAGCTTTCAATGAATGCTTCATTATTTATGGGCCTGATGTACATGTTCTTTTCTTTATATTCTTTTTTAGTATGCTTACTGAACACCTGCCATTGAATATTTTTTATTTCGCCCAGCACCTTAATAATTCTTTCATCACTATAAGCAGGCAGGTAAACGGTATAATGTTCTTTATTTTCCGGTTTAGCTTCTCTTACCTGGCTGCGTATCACAGGTGTAAAAATGTCTTTGTCATAAGCTCCAAAATGAAAACCATATGATGCTGTAACCGGTGCATAATTAGTAAGCACTGCTTTACCAACCAGGTCCTTCTTTTTTGGTTTGGGCGATTTTTTATTGATCACCGCTGCCTGGTGACTCAGCCCCACACATTCCTTATGTTGCATCTTACAGGCCCAGGCACTTACCGGTTCAAAATCATTAATAACAAGATCGTAATCTGCTATGGGCAGGCTCTTTATTTCTTTGTACAGTTGTTTTAAATTACTCTTTCTGTAAGTGGCAATCAAATCGATGCCGCCCTTTTTTCCAAAAATAAAACTCAGGCCTTTAAACCTGTATTTGACCGGGTATGGTAAATCAATATCAGCCTGTATGCCACTGATTAAAATATCCAGATCTCCTTTTTGCTGCAGTATAGGAATAATATCTCTGGCCCTGCTTAAATGCCCGTTACCGGTTCCTTGAATAGCATAAAGTATTTTCATTGCTGTTTCATCAGGTTAAATTCTTCCAGCATGTTATCAAACAGCTGGGTATTGTTAAGTTCTTCTTCTTCGGTACTAAGTTCAAACCATTGTTTCATTTCATTTTCGTCGTATCTGTAAATCTTCCATTCTCCATTACTGTATTCAAGCGAAGTTAAATTTTCTATCCAGTCACCACTGTTCAGGTATATTATCTTTCCGTGGTCATTTTCAATAGAACGCATTTCGGGCTGGTGTATATGGCCGCAAACAACATAATCGTATTGATTGCTGATACCAATATCTGCTGCAGTCTGTTCAAAACTATTTATGAATTTTACCGCACTTTTTACACTGTTCTTTATTTTTTTAGATAACGACAGTTTTCCTTTCTTAAATATTTTTTCCGAAATAAAATTTGCAACCCTGTTGATATGAATCAGTGTATCATATCCAACTGCACCCAGTTTTGCCAACCATTTACTATGCTGCATGGTTACATCAAACACATCGCCATGAAAGAACCAGGCGGTCTTACCGTTATCCAGTTCCAGTATAACCTTATTTACAATTTTAAGAGAACCCATTTTAAAACCAACAAACTTGCGGAGCATTTCATCGTGGTTACCGGTAATGTAATATATCTTAACCCCTTTGCTCATCCAGTGCATTAAATGTTTTATCACTTTCATATGGCTCTTTGGCCAGTATCGTTTGCTGAACTGCCAGATATCAATGATATCGCCGTTAAGTATTACCGTTTTTGGCTTTACTGTTTTAAGATATTGCAATAACTCTTTTGCATGGCAGCCATAAGTACCCAGATGCACATCAGACAGAACCAAAATGTCCAGCTTTCTCTTTTTTATTTTATCCATTAATGGATTTTAAAAAACTTCAGGGGTGGATAAAAAGCTGAAAGCATAGGTAAAAAAATCCTGACAGAAAGTTTCAGAAAGAAGTACTGAATATTTTTCATAACAAGGTGTTTGGGTTAATAGTTTAACAAAAAAAGGCAATTGGTATAATCAAATGATTAAGCTAATGTTACCTATGTGTTAATTGAAAATAATTCCGGGTATTTACTTCTACCAATTACGCAGCATTAATTATTTCGTAACACGCCGTTAACAGTTACTTAATAATACTCTGGCAGTTTTGCATCAAATGAAAAATAAACAAATGAAAAAAACGGCAGTATTCCTTATTGTAATTTCGCTTTTCACAGCCTGCAAAAAATCAGATGATGTTCCCGAAGAAGTTATCGTTAATGAAGACCCGGCTACTTACAAAGAAATTGCCTCTTTAAACCTGGGTGGCCCTGGTTCAGCAGAGATCACCACATATGACCCGATCACCAAAAGATTATTTGCAGTAAACAATGGCTCGGTTAACAAGATCGATGTTATTGATATTGCCAACCCGGCTGCTATCAGCCTGATCCATTCCATTAACCTAAGTACTTATGGCGGCTATGTTAACAGTGTTGATGTAAGTAATGGCAAACTGGCTGCTGCCATTGAGTCGGCTAACAAACAAAATCCTGGAAAAATAGTTGTATTTAATACCAGTAACTATGCCGAAGAAAAAGCAATTACCGTAGGTGCTTTACCAGATATGGTTGTCTTTAGTCCGGATGGGAAATACATTCTCAGTGCAAATGAAGGAGAACCCGATGCATCTTATACCAACGATCCCGAAGGAACTGTGTCAATCATCAGCATAGAAAATAACTATACTGTTACTACACTCAACTTTGCGCCTTTTTCTTCTCAGTTATCATCATTAAAATCAAAAGGCTTCAGGGTATTTGGCCCGGGTAATGATATTGCTAAAGATGTGGAACCGGAATATATTTCAGTTTCATCCGATTCGAAAACCGCGTGGGTTACTTTGCAGGAAAACAATGCAATAGCTGTTATTGATATCGCTACCAAAACCATTACAAAGATATTACCGCTTGGATTTAAGGATTATAACCTGGCTTCCAATGCTATCGACCCAAGCGATAAAGAAGGTGGAATAAATTTTAATCCCTGGAAAGTTTTTGGTACTTATATGCCAGATGCCATTTCGTCAATAAATTATAATGGCATTCCATACCTGTTTACTGCCAATGAAGGAGACGCCAGAGAGTATGCAGGCTTTAGTGAAATAAAGCGTGTTAAAGACATAACACTTGATCCTGCTGCCTTTCCGAATGCGGCCACGCTGAAACTTGATATTCAATTGGGAAGGCTGAATATTACCACAACAATGGGTGATACGGATTCAGATGGCGACTTTGATGCCTTATACAGTTTTGGCGCCCGTTCTTTCACAATATGGAACGGAAATACCGGCGACCTGGTTTATGACAGTAAAAATGAGTTGGATGTAAAAGCAAAAGACCAGGGAGTTTATGATGATAACCGCAGTGATGACAAGGGAGCCGAACCTGAAGCAATAACGCTGGGCAAAGTAGGTTCCAAAACCATTGCTTTTGTAGGTATGGAAAGAGCAGATGCAGTTGCAGTTTATGATGTAACAAACCCAACCGCCCCGGTATTTATTAAAATGTTTGCAACGGGCGATGCCCCCGAAGGAGTACTTTTCATCCCTGCCTCAAAAAGCCCCATTCAGCAAAGTTTAGTAGTGGTAAGCAGTGAAAACGATGGAATGATAAAAATATTTAAAGCAGATAAGTTGTAATTTTTAAAACAACCCGTACCCTATAATTAATTTAATATCAAAAGAGAAGCGATCTCTTTTCTTTTGATATTATAATGCCTAATCCTTTTTACGCTGCAACGTAAACCCAAATATGCTGCCCACATAAATCTTACTGCTTACTTGAATGGTTTGTTCATGCAATTCTATAATGTTTTTATATAAATAAACCCGTTTGCGCTTTTTTAATAATTCATTTTTTATATGATCCCGACTGAAAGCAGCTGACGGGTGCACTTTAATAAAACTTAACATTACATCTGCCGATCTTATATTAATTTTGTGTTAACATTTAATAAAAATAAAGATGGCAAGAATAAAAAAAGCAGCAAAGAAAATTACTCCTCCAGTTGAAAATATGCTGAAAACAGTAACAGAGCAGCTAAACACATCTCTTACTTCATTGAAAGTACAGCTTGGTGAAAAGAAATTTAAGAAAAGAATTAAAAAGGCAGCAAAGAAGCTGGTCGAAGGCATCAAAAAAAAAATTCCGAAACAGGTCGTCACAAAATCTAAAAAGGCGATTCCTGTAAAGAAAAAAACTGCAAAACCTGCAATCAGGAAATAAAGTAAGCCGATTATTGCGGTTCCCCATTAATATACCTTTGTGCAATGCTCAGCGGACGGAACGTGAATCTTTTTTTAATATGGTGCCCCCCTGTGCGATGTAAAATATCACGAAGGGTTTCTATTACCTCTATTGTATGATCACCTTTATTAATCATTACACATTCAGCCATGGCGGCATGTGTTGCATCCGTAATTTCTGAACGGGTTGCCATGCCGGATTTATTTAATGTTTCCAATACCTGTGTTGCCCAAACTACCGGTACATGAGCGGCTTCACATATCCACAGAATTTCTTCCTGAATCTCTCCCATTCTTTCAAATCCAATTTCAACAGCCAGGTCTCCACGGGCAATCATTACGCCAAAGGCTTTTTGCTGCATGCCGCAAAGCAAAAGACCCGGAAGATTTTCCACAGCTTCATTGGTTTCAATCTTTATGATGATATGTGGCTGTTTCGACGCTATTTTTTTTAATGTTACCTGCAGCCCCGCCAGGTCAGAAGGATAACGAACAAAGGAATAACCCACCATTTCTGCATGTTCACAAATAAAAGGCAAACAGGCTTTATCAAATTCTGTAAGTGACGAAATGGAGATTTCGGAATCAGGAAAATTTATGCCTTTACCATCTTTGATCTGTTGCTTTATAGAAGAAATACGTACAATGCGCATGGCGGCTTTGTTTTTCTTCGTTGTTTCTATAAATCCTTTGATCATCCCGTCATCAATATATACCCTTTCGCCTTTTTTCAACATCTGTATAATACCCGGTTCATTGGGGCTTATCACAATCTCATCCTCTTTAAAACCCTTACTATCATCTGACAGCCAAACTATTTCACCTTTCCGCACTTTCACTTTTCCCTTATCCTTCCCCTTGTTCAATAATCTTGTTCTGATCTTGGGCCCGGCCAGGTCCATATAAATTTTACAGGTAAGGCCCGTATACCGGCAGGCCCTTTTGAGGTGATGGATCATTCTTGCCCAGGTGGCTTCGTCATCATGAGCACAATTGATACGGGCCACATTCATTCCGTTTTGCAGCAGATTTTTTATTAAAGCATAATTATCGGCAAAGGAAGCATCAAATGTTACCATAATGAACGGTGTGACTACATCTTTTATCTCACCAAAAAGAATTTTACTTTTTTCAACCATCTGCTTCCGGTTATAATCGTATGTGCAGTCGTCCAATTCCCCTGGTAAATACTGTTTACCCAATCGCTGAAGGATAGATTGCAACTGGCTGTGAATATGGCTTTCTGAACTGGCCAGCGATGAAAGTCCATGTATATGAAGGGTATCCTGCAAGTCACGGATGTCTTCATTTCGCAAGACTAAATATTGAACCAGGTTTTTTGCTGCAGGCAGTTGCAGCGGGTGAATACTTATAAACTGCAACTCTCTTTTTCTTATTTCCAGCAGCATCTTTTTTTCAAGTTCAATCAACTGTTGCTGAATATGTTTTAGCAGGTCAGGTTTCATCTGCAGGTATTTTCAAATTTTCAATAAAGCAAATTAGGGTTAACTATACAAATAGATGCTGATCAACATCATAATCGAGTATGATGTTAACTATTCAGATCTCATGGATGCTGTTCACTGAAAGGGTCTTCCTGATTTCTTAATAAAAAGATAATACCAATTGTTTGGTATTTCACGTAAGATTTGGTCAATTCGACGCAATTAAATGTATTCACATTTATGAGGTGCTATTTCAGCTTTTTACTGGTCCTTTTAATCTCCTGCTCCGGGGATAACGGTACCATCAAAATAAAAGGATCTGATACAGAAGTAAATCTTGCTGTACATCTGGCAGAATCTTTTCACGAAGTTAATTCCAACGTTTTTGTTTCCATATCCGGAGGTGGATCGGGATTAGGTATTGCCTCATTACTAAATGGCACCGCAGATGTTGCCAACTCTTCCAGAAGTATAAATAAAGGGGAAATTGAATTGTTTCAAAAACAGGGCGCTTATATTGACTCTTTTATTTTTGCGCAGGATGCCATTGCATTTGTGGTGGCAGATGATCTTCCCATAGATTCTATCAGCATAACAGAACTTGCAAACCTGTTAAATGGCCATTATAAAAACTGGTCATCGCTTACCGGAAAAAATATGCCTGTTAATATTTACGGCAGGCAAAGCAATTCTGGTACACACGATTTTGTGAAAACCAAATTACGGATTAAGTTTACGCCCTATGCCAAACAAATGAGCGGCAATGCACAAATACTGGAAGCCATCAGGGCAGATCATTCAGGCATTGGTTATGTAGGTGCCGGGTATGTTTCGCAGGGAGGCAGCAAAGGAATAAAAGTGCTTCCGGTCTATTTAACAAAAAATGAAAAAGCCGTTTCTCCTTTAGACTCAACCATGATTGCTGCCGGAAAATATTTTTTTCAGCGGCCATTATTTCAATACTATAAAGCAGGCTCTTACAATAAAATAAAACCCTTTATTGATTTTGAAAAAAGTGATGCCGGTAAAAAAATTATTCATGCATCGGGGTACTATCCTGTAATACCATCTTTATTTCATAAGTAGTCCAAAGGACTGCGTTGAAATATTAGATGGTACCTGCCTACCGGCAGGCAGGTTATACCGACAGAAAAACAGTTGGACTATTTATAATGTAAGTCGGTACAAAATAAAAAACATGAGTATTAAAAAACGGGAGCATACAGACTGGCTGTTAAAAAAAGTATTTAAAGCCACGGGCTTTATTACCATTGCATTGCTTGCCGGTATATTTTTAATGTTACTGTATAACAGCATCGCTTTTTTTGCAGATATAAAACCGCTTGATTTTTTCACCGGATCGCAATGGGATCCGGAGAGTACCAAAGGTAAATACGGCATTACTCCATTGCTGGTAAGCACCGGCCTGGTAACCCTGGGTGCCATGCTGATTGCAATACCACTGGGAATATTTACTGCAGCTTATTTATCAGAACTGGCACATCCAAAAGTAAAAGCAATCTTAAAACCACTTATTGAAATGCTGGCTGCTATACCTTCGGTGGCTATTGGTTTTTTAGGCATAGTATTAGTAGGCCCCGGTATTGCAAAAATATTCGGCATAGCAAATGGTTTAAACGCTTTCAACGGTTCTGTTTTGCTGGCAGTGATGGCCTTACCTACTATCATCACTATTAGCGAAGATGCCATTAATGCCGTACCCCTCAGCCACCGGGAAGCTTCGCTGGCAATTGGCGCCAATAAATGGCAAACCATTTTTAAAGTAACGCTGCCGGCCGCTTTACCGGGATTGATTGCTGCTGTAATGCTAGGCCTGGGCAGGGCTTTGGGAGAAACCATGACGGTGTTGATGGCCACAGGGAATGCTGCGGTAATGCCCAAAGGTTTTTTAGATGCTGTTAGAACAATCACAGCAACTATTGCCATTGAAATGGGTGAAGTGCCTTATCAAACCACCCATTACTTTGCTTTGTTTGCCATTGCCGTAATCTTATTCCTGATTACCTTAATTATTAATTTACTGGGAGAATATTTTGCCAACAGGCTTAGAAAATTTCATGCATGATTAAGAAAATAAAATACTTTTTTAACTGGATATTATTGCTGGGAAGTACACTACTCGTATGCCTGATACTGGGCGTTATTTTGTGGGATATTTTTTCAATAGGCATGTCATCTGTTTCCTGGAATTTTATCAGCCAGTTTCCAACTGATGGCATGACAAAAGGAGGAATCCTACCGGCGATTTTGGGCACGCTTCTACTTACTTTTATCACTACCATTTTTGCGGTGCCCTTTGGTGTAGCTTGTGCCATTTACCTCAATGAGTATGCAAAACCATCTGCCTTAACCAATATCATCAGGGCTTCTATAAGAAACCTTGCCGGCATCCCTTCTATTATTTATGGGCTGTTTGGTTTAGCCTTGTTTGTACAGGCTTTACATTTAGGTACTTCTGTTTTATCGGCAGGTTTAACATTGGGATTACTTTCATTGCCTTACATCATTACAACCACTGAAGAAGCATTGAAACGGATACCCAACAGTATGCGGGAAGCAACGCTTGCATTAGGAGCCACCCAGTTTGAAACCATAAAAGATGTAGTGTTGCCAAAAGCTTTACCCGGTATTTTAACCGGTGTGATCCTTACCATGTCGAGAGCTGCAGGTGAAACAGCGCCTATCTTATTTACCGGCGTTGCATTTTATATTAACGGCATCATTGCTTCTCCAAACCAGGAGTTTATGGCATTGCCCTATCATTTGTACATGCTGAGTACGCAGCACCAGGCAATAGAACAGGTAAGGCCCTTGGCTTACGGAACTGCAGCTGTATTGATTTTACTGGTCTTCATACTCAACATCATTGCTTTTTATATACGATTTAAACACAGAACACAAGACTAATATGGATGAGATTAAATTATCGGCGCATAATATGAATATGTTTTTCGGGAAGAAGCAGATCCTGAAAAATATCAATATAGATTTTCCAAAAAACAAAGTAACGTCTTTGATTGGCCCTTCGGGCTGTGGAAAATCAACCCTGCTGCGTTCTTTCAACCGCATGCACGACCTGTCGGCTGATGCAAAAATAGAAGGCGATATAAAATTAGACGATCTTGATATTTATGCTAAGAAAAATTCTGTAACTGAAATGCGCAAAAGGATCGGAATGGTATTTCAAAAACCTAACCCGTTGCCGAAAAGCATTTATGAAAATCTATCCTATGCGTTAAATATCCATAAATTTCCGAAAAAAGAAATTCCGGATTTAATCGAAAAGGCGCTAAAAGAAAGTTATTTGTGGGATGAAGTGAAAGATGAATTAAAAAAACCTGCAGTTAAACTATCCGGCGGCCAGCAACAAAGATTATGCATTGCCCGAACAGTAGTGCTTCGCCCCGAAGTAATTTTAATGGATGAACCCTGCTCGGCATTGGATCCCATCAGTACCCACAAAATTGAAGAACTGATCATGCAACTAAAAGAAAATTTTACGATTGTGATTGTAACGCATAATATGCAGCAGGCACAACGTATTTCTGACAAGGTTGGCTTTATGTACCTGGGAGAACTTATAGAATTTGATACTGCTGAAAATATTTTTAAAAACCCAAAACAGGAACTGACGAAGAATTATGTAAGCGGGCATTTTGGATAAAGTGACCGATCTCATCAAAAAGATAATAATACTGAAGTATAATTAAAATTTTGCTTATCCAGTAAAATAAAAACATCTTTCTTTCCGGCAAGCACTTTAATATCAAATTTTCCTCTTTCATCAGTTTTCCCTAAATAGTTAATGTATTTAAGCATGCGTCTGTCGATTTGGTCTGCCTGGAAAATATCAACACCCGGCATTTTTCTGTCATTCCCGTCCAAAAAACTTATGTAACCTGTCAGGTTAATTTCAGTATTGTTTATTTTTTGACAGGAGTCAATAATAAAATTTAAATAGGTTCTTCCCACTTCTTTCATTTCCATTGAAAATGTGGAATCATTAATCCTGTTATAACCACCTGTTAATTGTTTGTCATAGCATAAGCCTGATAAAGGAAATTTGCTTGTTGTGCATGATACGCATAAAAAACAAACTATTATTGGTAAAAGTCTTTTCATTTAATTATTGAATTGTTTTGTACAACCAAATTACTGATTGGTTTTACCCATGAATTGTCTTTCCACTTTTCTTCTTAAACCTTAAAAACAAAACAACCTTCTGCATTTCTTCGTCACTTATTTTTGTGTCATTGAGTCTTTCCATATGTACGGGATACATACGCATTTCATAATCCATTAACTGGGGCAATGAAAAATCAGGAATTATATTCTTTAGATTATGGCATTTGGAACATGTTATATTATACAATACCCGGCCCTGGTTGAACTGTTTCACAAAAGCCTTTTTAGTGCTGTCAGTAGTAGCTAAATATTCGGGATATTCATATTCTGCTTTTTTTTGTGCTGCAGATTCTGAACAAAAAGCAAGTGTAAATATTATTGTACAAAAAATAATACGCTTCATAATTTTATTTTAATGATTTAATATTCCCCTCCAACTTTTCTGGCGTTTAACTCTTTTATTTTCGACAGCGGTAATGTTGCAGGTGTTGTTTCAAATAAAATATTTTCATTTAATGATTGAAGAAACCGGATGAGATTTTCTTTTTCTGTTTTTGTTAAACGCAACGAATCTGATGAAAGTGTTTGGTTATTTACTGTTAAACCCCTCCCAGCTCCCCCACCAGCATCATAAAAATCAATTACCTGTTTCATAGTTTTAAAAACACCATTATGCATATAAGGGCCGGTATGTTCAGTATTTCTTAAAGAACCCGTTCTGAAAGCATTCAGGGTTTCAAAAGCAGGGTTCACTTCATACCTCCCTTTATCAGGGCTTAATTTTTTAAAACCCGTATCTGCCGGCACGCCCAATACTTCAAACTCAGATCCTATAAACGGAGGTTTTACTCCATTGAATTGTGGTACAAAATGGCAGGTGGCGCATTGAGCCTTGCTCATAAAAAGGTTAAACCCTTTTTTAGATTCTTCAGATAAACTTTTGTTCGTATTCATCGCCTCATCAAAAGGAGCATAATACTTACTGAATTTGCTGTAATACAAAGTAATTGCTGAGGTTATATGATCAAAAGTAATTTCAGTTTCCAGTGGTGTATATTCCAAAAGTTTTTTGAATACTTTTTTATAATCCGGGCAACTTAATACTTTTTGCAGCAATGCAGTTTCGGCATTGCCCAGTTCAATTGGATTAGTTATTACTGCTTTTGTTTGATTTTGTAAGGAGATATGATGCCCATCCAGCATCGCAAGATGATTATACAGCACATTGATAAGCGATGGCGAATTTCTCGGCAAAAAATTTTTCCGGTTATATTGAAGGGAAGCTGCAGTCAATGTATCGGTAAAATACTCAGTTGGTTTATGACAGGATACACAACTGCGTTTGTTATTCCCGGATAAAATGGGATCATAGAAAAGCAATTTGCCCACTTTATCAATTTCCTTCAGCACTTTTTCGTCATCGACCCTCAAATAAATTCCTTTTGGGTTTAGTCCGTTATAAAGTTCTTTATTAAAAATTGAACCGCTGGTCTTATTTAAAGTATAATCTACAAAACTGCGGCTTGCAACTTGATATTGTTTAATAGCCTGCTGGTTATGTGTGAAAAGTGGATTGACATAGTTCTTAATAAATGAAAAATGGTCAAATGAGCTATAGTTCTGTGGTTGCCTGCTCACAAAATCTATGGCGCTGTTATACAGGGAAAGGTAGCTACTGTTTAATGACTTTTGCGGAAAGGATTTGCTGAACGATTGATAAATTGTTGATACCCCTTCCATCAGTAAGCGTAATTCCGGGATAACGCGGCTGGTATCCGGACATTCAAAACCTGTTGTATAGATAGCAGCAAGATTTAATAAAAAAAGCCTGTTGCACAAATAAAAATGATGATAAGACTGCAGGTTTTTAGTAATAGAATCGGCAGCATAAATTTCTGTAGCCTGCACAGATGAGCGAACAAGTTGCATTAAACTATCCTTTGTAAAATTTTTTTCTTCTATGTATAATGCTGCAAGTGTAAGGCCTGCGCCTTCTCTTTTATACGGTTTCTCAAATTTCTCAAACACTTCTGTTTCCCATTCAACCGGCAAAGGCCCATTAATCTTTTTGTAAGCGGTAGGTTCAAGATACCTGAACCAAAAATCCATACTTTTTAATCCATTTCTTGTTTCGTTAATTTGTATT
>JANOFR010000043.1:0-50717 GCA_031413755.1 Chitinophagaceae bacterium | reverse complement strand
CATAAAACCAAATCCTGTTCAAATGGAAAAGGCTATAGCTGTGGTGGTTTCATATAACCGCCGGGCACTCCTGTCAGAGTGCATCACTGCTCTTCGTAATCAAACCCAAAAGTTAGATGCAATTTTAGTTGTAAATAACGGAAGTACAGACGATACTGAGCAGTGGTTAAAAGAACAACCCGACGTGGTTTTTATTACTCAAAAAAATCTGGGATCAAGTGGCGGTTTTAATGCCGGTATTTCATGGGCTTTTAAAAACGGCTATACTTGGATATGGTGTATGGATGATGATGGATATCCAAAAGAAGATGCTTTGGAAAATTTATTAGAGGCAGATGACGGAAGCCTGCGTTTAATAAATTGTGCCGTTATTGACAGGGAAGATAAAAAATCATTTGTATGGAAAACACAGCAGTATAAGACCCTGGACGAAGTTGATGGTAATATTATTAATGGGATCGGACATCCTTTTAACGGAACCCTGCTGCACAGAAGAATTATTGAAAGAGTGGGTGTACCAAAACCAAAATATTTTTTGTGGGGCGATGAAACCGAATATTATTACCGGATCGTTAAGCAAAATGAGATACCGGTTTGTACCGTAGCCAACAGTATCCATTATCACCCTTCAACTGCATTTTCGGTAAAGAAGGATTGGGATTATGGAACCGGATGGAAAATGTATTATTATATACGCAACCGCTTTCACATACACCAGGCAAAATTTAATAATAAAATTTTAGCATTGCTCCATTACAGTTGTTTTATAATTGCTTTTGCAGGCATCGTAATGCTGTATCAAAAAACAGACAGGCTAAAAAAATTAAGTTTCATGATCTGGCCTGTTACAGATGCGTTCAATAATAATTTTGATGCAACACCCCCGGTAATATTATCTAAATTAAAAAATAACGGAACTTTTTCTTTAACCGCTTCTATTAACGGCTATCTGAAAAATACCTGGCCGGCCATATTTGCTTCTTCTATCCGTGCACGGAGAGCAGCAAATGCTTAGGCTGTAAAATAACTACTCCCTCTGAAATCACGCAGTTTGGTTAATCGCCAGGCTGCTTTTTATTTTATTTGTTCTGTCCTGAATAAGGAATAAGGCAATTACATAAAAAGGGATACAGGGGATCTTATACCTTACCAGTGAGCCAAAGTTTGGTGTGGTTGCGCCAACAAAAAGTCCAAATAATAAAGCAAATAATATACAATATAAAATGGTTGGGTCTTTACGTATCGCCTGAATAAACTGGCGAATCCCCGTTTTAAATAAAATGTATATTGTAAAAAACATGATCATCATACTTTCCAGGGAAGAAAGCAGTGTTGATATTTTTCTGGACTCCCAGATAAATGGCCTGTAAAATGTAGCTATGATTGCAGCCGGGGCCATTTTTAATAAGCTGAATACAGAACCGTCAAACTCCACGCCCAGGGAAAAGTTAGAATCGCCCCCGCCGGGTCTGGATTCATCACGATAACTGCTTCTTGTTTTATCAACCTGCCCCGTAATTCCTTCAGTAGTATATGATCCCAGTTCTGCCTTAAAATTATTCATTACCCGTTGCCCGGCCAATACACTTCCAAATATTAATGCCGGGCCCAATATCCATTTTAATAACCTGTTTTTTACCAGGTTCACATTTTTTAAAATGAGGTAAAGCATAAAAAAAGGAACATAAGATATGAGGATATAGATTTTTAATACAGCCAGCAAATAACCAAACACGAATAAGATGATCATATTTTTAATCAGGTCCTTCTTTTTATATAAAGCCTCATAAAGCGCATAGGTGATCCAGCCAATGGCACTGATACAGATCGAATCTTTTAAAATTCCTGAGCTCCAGAAAACAAAAGTGGGTAAATACAGTATGGCTATAGCGAGTTGTTTATGTAAATGCGGATACTGTTCATAAAAGAAACGGTATAAGCGCCATACACCGGTAAAGGCGATCATGGAAAAGAACAGGTTTAAAATAACGTATTTTCCAAAACTCAAAAATGAAAGAATGGCTACGATCCGGGCTACCATATAATTATTTTCTGCCCGGAAGTAACCCTGGTTCAAGCTGTTTTTTAATAAGGTTTGATCAAATTCGGGCCCCGGCAGGTAAAGCCATTTTAAATGGCTGGCATCGCCCAGTATCAGGTGGTAAATATTTGCGCCCTCCGTGTAGTATAATCCGAATGAATCGCCGGGTGAAAGAATGGTATTAAATAAGGTAAAAGGTATTACAGCAAGTGCTTTTATCCAAAAAGCCTGTTTGTGATAATATTGTAAGATTGGGTCATTATAATTTTTTCTTCGGGCACTAAAGAAAAAATAGAATAAGGCAATATAAACCGGATATAGTATGAGATCTAAAAAACCCATTAATGTTTATTGATTTTTTTCAGGCCCTCAATTAGTGCCCATAAAATATGCCGCAGATATCAATTCACTTCAAATTTATCTTAAAATTCTAATTTGTCTTTCAATAATATGAAGTTATTTTTGGTGAACCTAAAGAAATGAATCATAAACACAACCCATTAACCTATTCTATTGCCTGAATTTTCCAACAATAAAAAATTGATCCGCATTACAACCGTACCCATGGCACTAAGGTATTTATTACCGGGTCAGATGCGTTTTATGGCAGCTAACGGGTTTGATGTATTAATGATCAGTGCTGATGGGAAAGAACTTACTGAAGTTATTGAAAACGAACAATGCCCGCACAGGGTGGTGCCCATGACCAGGAAGATAACCCCGCTTCAGGACCTGAAATGTTTATTTCAACTGATCAGCATATTCCGAAAAGAAAAACCGGATATTGTTCATACACATACACCCAAAGCAGGATTACTGGGAATGCTGGCTGCAAAATTTTGTGGGGTTAACATCAGAATTCATACCGTTGCCGGGCTGCCCCTTATGGTTGAGAAAGGGTTTACATACCAGCTTTTGAAATTTATTGAAAAGCTTACGTATGCTTCGGCAAACCAGGTTTGGCCAAACAGCAGATCATTGCTGCAGTTTATCGCTGAAAATAAACTTTGTAAAGCCGGTAAGCTTACTATCATTGGTAAGGGTTCAACCAATGGGATTGATATAAACCGGTTTAATAAAGAATCACTTGATGAAAAAATTTCCGTTCAGGTAAAAAATGAGATTAATTATTCATCACAAAACAAATACCTGCTTTGCATTGGCAGACTGGTTGTTGATAAAGGTATTGTTGAACTGGTACATGTTTTTTCAGCGTTACAAAAAAATGAACCTTCCTTAAAACTGGTTCTGGTTGGTGAATATGAAACGGAACTTGACCCATTACCCGCAACCACATTGCAGGAAATTGAAACCAATCCGTCAATAATTCATATCAGCTGGACAAATCAGGTGGAATATTATATGCAGCTGGCCAATTATTTTGTTTTCCCTTCTCACCGGGAAGGATTTCCAAATGTTTTGTTACAGGCAGGTTTAATGGAATTGCCGGTTATTTGCAGCCATATCACCGGCAATATTGACCTGATAACCCATAATGAAACGGGGTTGATCTTCGACAGCGGTAATGAACAGCAGCTGCTTGGGCTTTTGCAATATGCATGGGACCATCCGCAACAAATGCAAACCATGTCAAAAAAATTAAAGCAGGAGATCAAAGAAAATTACCTCCGGGAAAATATCTGGCAAAATATGCTGGTGGCTTACAAAACCTTGTTACATTAGATAAATAATAAAACGAAAATGATATTAATTGGATACAGCGGTCATGCTTTTGTTGTTTATGGCATTTTAAATGCAGCCGGTAAAAAAATTATCGGCTATTGTGATGTTATTGAAAAAGAGTTTAACCCTTTTAACCTGTCATACTATGGAACAGAAAATTCGGAAGCCGGGTTTGACGCCTTAAAACAAAATGATTTTTTTATAGCTGTTGGTGATAACCTGCTCCGGAGTAAAATTTATGAAAACCTGCTGCAAAAAAAAATAGCACCGCTTAATGCGGTACATCCTGCCGCGGTAATTGATGCATCAGCAGGCATGGCAGTAAATGGTGTAATGATTGCTGCTCATGTTGTTATCAATCCCCTGGCAGTAATTGGTACAGGTGCAATTTGTAATACAGGTTGTATTATTGAGCATGAGTGTGTTGTTGGCGGTTTTGCCCATATTGGCCCCGGTGCAGTATTATGTGGCAATGTAAAAATAGGACGCGGATCTTTTGTTGGGGCCAATGCAGTTATCAAACAGGGAATCATTATCGGCGAAAATGCAATGATCGGTGCCGGAGCCGTAGTTGTTAAAGATGTAGCGGATAATGTTACCGTAATTGGTGTGCCTGCAAAGTAAACCGGTTACCGGATATTACAGCATAACTAAATTCTATCCATCATCCAACATCCGGTATCCAGTATCCTGCATCCAGTTTCCATCCCTTATCTTTGCATCGCAAAAAATCAAGTATTATGAAGGTATTAGTTACAGGAGGCGCCGGATATATTGGCTCCGTTTTAGTTCGCCAGTTATTAAATAAAGGATACCAGGTACGTGCCCTTGATTCATTAAAATTTGGCGGCGATGCATTGTATGATGTAATGCTGAACCCTGATTTTGAATTTATGAAAGGCGATGTGCGGAATGCAGATGATGTAGATAAAGCACTTGTTGGGGTTGACGCCATTGCTCACCTGGCAGCTATCGTAGGAGATCCGGCCTGTAAAAAATTCAGTGAGGAAGCTCATGAAACAAATTGGGATGGTGCTGTTCTGTTATTTAACAAGGCCGAAGCTGCGGGGGTAAAACGTTTTGTGTTTTCAAGTACCTGCAGCAATTATGGTAAAATGGCCGACCCCGATTCTTTTGTTGTGGAAACATCTGAACTGAACCCCGTTTCTTTATATGCCGAGTTAAAAGTGAAGTTCGAAAAATATTTACTGGAAGATAAAAAAGACAGCCCCATGTGCAGTACAGCTTTACGGTTCAGCACCGTGTATGGATTTTCTCCCAGGATAAGGTTTGACCTGACGGTGAATGAATTTACCCGTAATGCGGCAGTACATGGTGAGCAGGAGATCTGGGGTCAACAGTTCTGGCGTCCCTATTGCCATGTGGATGATCTGGCAAGAGCTGTAGTGTTGGTGTTGGAAAGTAAGGAAGAAAAAGTAAGGGCCAATGTTTTTAATGTAGGCACAACTGAAGAGAATTATAATAAAGGAATGATCATTAAAGAAGTTTGCAAGGTGGTACCCAATGTACATGTTATTTATGTCGACAGCAGCGAAGACCCCAGGGACTACCGGGTTAATTTTGATAAGATAAAAAATGAACTGGGCTTTACCATCACCAAAACAGTACCGGATGGGGTGAAGGAGATTTACACGCTTTTAAAAACAGGAATTGTTACCGATTCGTTTGTAGAGAAATTCAGGAATATTTGATGATTAATACAATAAAAATTATATAATGATTTGCTCCGGTCTTTAGGCAGGAGCAATTTTTTTTTATAGGTTTGCACGGCAATAATAAGTAAACGGTTAAAGCGTTTATTAAAAAAACAAAACTATGCTGTTACTCAGTGGCCCAAACATGGCCGGCAACGAATGGAAATATGTAAAGGATTGTTTGGATACCGGCTGGGTTAGCAGCGTAGGGGCCTATGTTGACCAGTTTGAAAAAATGAGTGCCGTATTTGCAGGTACCCAATATGCAGTAGCCACCAGCAGCGGTACAACAGCCCTGCACATTTGTTTGGTGATGATGGGCGTTAATGCCGATGACTATGTAATTACGCCAAACATTACTTTTATTGCCACCTGTAATTCTATTAAATATACCGGTGCTGATCCGATATTAATTGATACCCATCCCGGTACCTGGCAAATGGACCTGGATTTGCTGGAACAGTTTTTTACTGAAGAAACAGAACAACGAAACGGGTTTTGTCATTATAAAAAAGATGGCAGAAGAATTCCAATTTTAATGCCGGTGCATGTATTGGGTAATATGTGCGATATGGACAGGTTGATGTTATTAGCCAAACAATATAATGTAACTGTTATAGAAGACAGCACAGAAGCACTGGGTTCTTATTACAAAGGAAAACATGCCGGTAGTTTTGGGTTGATGGGTACTTTCAGTTACAACGGTAATAAAATAATTACAACCGGCGGCGGCGGTATGATCGTTACCAATGATGAAGTACTGGCGAAAAAGGCCAAGCACCTGACCACCCAGGCCAAGAGTGATCCGTTTGAATATGTGCATGATGAGATTGGTTACAACTACCGCCTGGTAAATGTTGCAGCAGCCATGGGTGTTGCCCAAATGGAGCAACTGCCCGGCTTTATAAAACGTAAACATGAAGTAATGGCGTTTTATAAAAAGGAACTGGCAGGTGTTGGCGATATTAAATTTCAGGAAGTAAGTGATGATGTAGATCCCAATTGCTGGTTACCTACCATCATGACGGAGAAACAAAAAGCTGTGCTGAAAATCCTGAATGACAACAAAATGCAGAGCCGCCCTTTTTGGGTACCCATGAACCAGTTGCGGATGTTTACCAATAATATTTTTTATAACAAAAACAATCAGTCAGATTTTGTTTATCACCGTTGTTTAAGCATACCCTGCTCTACAAATATTACTAACGGAGAATTGAAAGCCGTTTGCGAAAAGGTAAAAGAAGTTTTTTAAATAAGATACCAGATGCCAGATACAGGATAAGGGTTTATTGATTCTTAAAGCTTGAAAATCCAGTATCCGGTATCCGGCATCCCAAAATATTATGTACAAACTGATTAAACGAATCATCGATATCCTGATTGCAACCATTGCCCTGGTGGTCTTATCACCGCTGCTTATTCCTTCGGTCATAATCTTACTGCTTTCCGGCGAGCATGAGGTTTTTTATCTTCAAAAAAGAATCGGATATAAAAATCGCATATTCAATATCTGGAAATTTGCAACCATGGTTAAGAACAGTCCGAATATGGGCACCGGAGAAATCACTTTACGTAACGACCCTCGGGTAACAAAATTTGGTAAGCTATTGCGCATGACCAAAGTAAATGAACTGCCACAGATCATCAATGTTTTTAAAGGTGATATGAGTATCGTGGGCCCAAGGCCGCTGATGGATGTGAGTTTTAAACTGTATCCTGAAAATGTTCAACAGGTGATCTATAATTGCAGGCCCGGTATAACGGGTATTGGTTCACTCATTTTCCGGGATGAAGAAAAAATTGTTTCTGATGCTCCGGATCCCAAGGCTATGTATGCAGCCATATATCCGTATAAAGGCGCATTGGAGTTGTGGTATCAACAAAATGTATCACTGTACACCGATTTTATGATCATATTTCTTACAGCCTGGTCATTATTGGCTCCCAAAAACCAACTGACCCATAAAATTTTCAAAGATTTGCCTGTTCGGCCGTTTTAAGTCAATTCACTAACTTTGTTAAACATTTTCTGCGGATTGATTAAACAATTTCAGTCTGAATTTGTATTATGCTTGGCTAAAACATTAAATATGCATTCATTTACAATTAAGGACCTTGAAAATTTATCAGGCATAAAAGCACATACCATACGTATATGGGAACAGCGTTATTCATTTTTAAGGCCACATCGTACCGATACTAATATCAGGTTTTACAGCAACGATGAACTCAAGAAATTATTAAATGTGGCCCTGCTCAATAAATTTGGTTTCAAAATTTCGCATATTGATAAGATGAATGAGGCAGAGATGAATGATAAGATTCTTTCTTTAAATCAACTGGAAGCCCTGCAGGATAGGATTGTAAATAAGCTGATTCAAAATATGATTGACCTCGATATGGAATCTTTTGAAGAGGTATTGGATGATTTTATTGCAACAAAAGGTATTGAAAAAACCATTTCTCAGATCATATTCCCTTTTCTGGAAAAAATCGGAATACTCTGGTTAACCAATCACATAAATCCAGGTCAGGAGCATTTGGTAACAAATATCAT
The DNA here is from genome assembly GCA_031413755.1 of Chitinophagaceae bacterium. GTDB lineage: Bacteria > Bacteroidota > Bacteroidia > Chitinophagales > Chitinophagaceae > Ferruginibacter. The sequence continues at coordinate 42,721 of JANOFR010000043.1, read as the reverse complement.
TCGTCAAAAACTAATCGTTGGTATTGACAGCATCAGCAGTACGGTTAAAATAAATAAATCTGTTTTATTATTTTTGCCGGAAACCGAATATCATGAGCTGAGCCTGCTTTTTATGAATTATATGTTGAAAAATAAAGGCGTTACTACTATATACCTGGGCTGCAGTATCCCGATAAAAGATGTAGAGTACCTTGCAGCGTTAAAAAAACCCGATTACATATATACACATCTGACAACCGTAGGTCCAAAGTTTAATTTCGAAAAATTTATAGCCAATCTTAGCAAAAGTTTCCCCCAAACACCGGTAATTATTTCCGGGCAGCTTACGAATACGTACGAAAAAAAGATATTGCCCCCTATAAACTTCAAAAAATCATATGCAGAGGTCATGGATTTTTTGGCCGGGTTGTAATCGCATTCACCTGTAATAATTTATTTTCTGCTTAAATCCTTGATTTTCAATTTGTTTAAACTATTTTTAAAATAGTTAAACAAAAAAGTTGGTTTTTAATAAATACTGTTTAACTTTACACTTCAAAGCTTAAACAAAATTATATGTCAACCGTAGATTTCAACCAATCGCTTATCAGCAACACATCGTATTTAAAGCCATTTGCCATGACCTTAACCAGGGATATGGAAGCGGCAAAAGACCTGATTCAGGAAACTTTATACAGGGCATTGGCCAACCGGGATAAGTATAATGCCGGCACCAATATTAAAGCCTGGATGTATACGATCATGCGTAATATTTTTATCAATAATTACAGGCGTGGGGCTAAACAAAATACCATTTTTGATAATTCGCCTAACGATTTTTTGTTGGATTATAACCAGTTTACAACCGCAAATGCTGCAGAAACAACGCTTTCCTTGAAAGAGATCAAAGAAGCTGTTCATCAATTGCCCGAAATATTTAAAGAGCCTTTTGAATTATATTTTGAGGGATATAAATACCATGAGATAGCTGATATTCTTGCAGAGCCTTTAGGCACTATAAAAAGCAGGATACATTTTGCCCGAAAATTATTGAAGCAACAGTTATCCAGGTTTTAATACCTGCCTGATCTCCCATTTGATACCAGAGCTATGGTTATCAATTACACCCAGGACTAAATGGTATTAATGCACTGGAAAGTTTTTGGATCAAATATATTTAATATCTGGATAATTTATAAAATAATACCCGCTGACAATGGTTTCTATTAAATTCTATAGCGTATTTTAGCACTTTGAAAAAAGCAGTAATTATAGGAAGTGGTTTCGCAGGATTATCGGCTGCGTGTTTTATGGCCAAAGCCGGATGGGATGTAACTGTTCTTGAAAAGCAGGCCACTCCTGGGGGGCGTGCGAGACAATTAAAAGAAGCAGGGTTTATATTTGATATGGGCCCCAGCTGGTATTGGATGCCTGATGTGTTTGAACGGTTTTTTAATTGTTTTGGAAAAAAAGTTTCTGATTATTACTTGTTGAACCGGCTTGATCCATCTTACCGCGTTTACTGGAACGATGAACCGATGGATGTTCCGGCTGATTATGAAGCCTTAAAAAAGTTATTTGAAAATATTGAACCGGGCAGTGGTATAAAACTGGATAGTTTTATGGAAGAAGCCGTTTATAAATACGAAGTGGGTATTAATAAACTGGTTCATAAACCCGGCCAGTCATATACTGAGTTTTTAGACTGGGATCTGGTTAAAGGCGTTTTTAAACTGGATGTGTTTACTTCTATGAAAAAACACATCAGCAAGCATTTTAAAAACCCTAAACTGCAACAATTACTGGAGTTTCCTGTTTTATTTCTTGGAGCTCTGCCGGAAAATACGCCTGCTTTATACAGCCTCATGAATTATGCTGATATAAAACTGGGAACCTGGTACCCGCATGAGGGCATGTATAAGGTTGTTGAAGGTATGTATAAAGTAGCTGAGGAACAGGGGGTAAAATTTATTTTCAACAGCAATGTGAACGAAATTAAAGTAGAACATGGAAAAGCAAAACAGGTTATTGCCAATACTGGAATTTCTTATAATGCTGATGTGGTGATTGGTGCCGCTGATTATCATTTTATTGAAACGCAGTTGCTGCCCGAAAACTGCAGGAGTTACAGTGGTCAGTACTGGGATACAAGAGTAATGGCGCCCAGTTGCTTAATATATTATGTAGGCTTAAATAGAAAACTGGAAGGGGTTTTACACCATTCTCTTTTTTTCGACAGTAACTTTGAAATACATGGTAAAGAGATCTATACAACAAAGCAATGGCCTGCCGATCCGTTGTTTTATGTATCTGTTCCATCTGTTACCGATGAAACGGTAGCGCCTGCAGGACATGAAAATATGTTTTTTTTAATACCTGTTGCCGCCGGATTACAGGGCGATACGGAAGAATTAAGAGAAGCCTATTTTGAAAGAATACTGGAACGGTTTGAAAAAAATACCGGGCAAAATATAAAAGAAGCAATTATTTATAAAAAAACCTACTCAGTGAGTAATTTCGTAAATGATTATAATTCCTTTAAAGGAAATGCTTACGGATTGGCTAATACTTTAATGCAAACGGCAAATTTGAAGCCTGCCTGCAGGAGTATTAAAATAAAAAACTTATTTTACACCGGTCAACTAACAGTACCTGGTCCAGGAGTACCACCCTGTTTAATAAGCGGAGAGGTTGTTGCTAAAGAAGCGACTAAACATTATGGGTGATTAAATTATTTTTTTAACCAGGCATGAACACAGGGAAATGAATTTTAATTGATGTTCCCTATATTTAGTAAAAAAAATTCTAAAGGAAATGATTAAGCTTTTCCATGACGTAAGCCAGCACTGCAGTAAAGCTGTTACTGAAAAGTACAGCACTTCTTTCAGCAGTGCCATTAAATTACTGCATACCGATCTGCGTACCCCTATTTATAATATTTATGGATTTGTACGTTTTGCTGATGAGATTGTAGATACCTTTCATCAATACAAAAAAGAAGAGCTGCTTACTGAGTTCAAAAAAGATACGTATGCAGCTATTGAACGGGGGATCAGCTTAAATCCCATTCTACACAGTTTTCAGATTACGGTACGGGATTATAATATTTCACCTGATTTAATTGAAGCCTTTTTCAGCAGCATGGAAATGGATCTCAGTAAAACTGAATATAACAGCAATGGGTATAAGGATTATATTTATGGCAGTGCCGAAGTAGTTGGCCTGATGTGTTTGTACGTTTTTTGTGAAGGGGATAAAAATATGTATAATGATCTGCAACCGGCTGCCCAGGCATTGGGTGCGGCTTTTCAGAAAGTTAATTTTTTACGTGATGTAAAAGCCGACTATGAGCAATTGAACAGGTCTTATTTTCCTGAAGTTGATTTTACAAATTTTACGCCCGGTATGAAAAAACAGATTGAAGATGATATAGCTGTGGATTTTGAAAATGCATATGAAGGGATCTTAAATTTACCTGGTAAAGCCAGGTTTGGTGTTTATGTGGCTTACAAATATTATTTATCCCTGTTTAAAAAAATAAAACGTACTGCACCTGCCAATATAATGGTACAGCGGATCCGTATTCCCAATTATGGCAAAGCCTTAATTGTTGCAAAAGCAGGATTAAGAAGTCAATTCAATCTATATTAACTTACACAGCCCATGGATGTTATTTTGGTAGATGAGCATGATGTGCAAACCGGTAACATGGAAAAACTGGAAGTTCATCAAAAAGCCCTGCTGCACAGGGCTTTCAGCGTTTTTATCTTTAATGCAAAAGGAGAAGTGCTGTTGCATAAAAGAGCAGAGAAAAAGTACCACAGTGGTGGTTTATGGACTAATGCCTGCTGCAGCCATCCCCAACCCGGCGAAGAAACCCTAGCAGCTGCACAAATACGTTTACAGGAGGAAATGGGCTTTAGTACCGAACTAAAAAAAGCATTTGATTTTATTTACAAAAAAGCATTTGATAATGGCTTAACCGAACATGAGTATGATCATGTTTTTATTGGCAGGTATGATGGTGATATTACTCCTGATGCAGAAGAGGTAAGTGATTACTGTTTTAAATCATTTGCAGAAATTAAAAACTCCATACATTCACATCCTCAAAAATATACGGAGTGGTTTAAAATTGCTTTTCCAAAATTGGAAGTGTATCTTGAAACGGCATCCTATTGATTTGTTCAGCAGAAAAAATGATTCGTGTTAAACAGGGTTACAAAAATTGATATAGCCACAGCCATTGCTGTTTTGTTTCATGTCATTGGGTTGACAGGTTTATTGTATTTTGATAAAACATTTTTTCTTTCTGCCACGCCTGTTAATCTATTACTTTCGTTTGCCCTGTTGATCTGGACACAGGCAGATAAGAATATATATTTTTATCTTTTTTTATTGATTTGTTTTACTATAGGTGTGGTTGTGGAAATTATTGGTATAAATACCGGGATACTGTTTGGAAATTATTCTTATGGCAACGTGCTGGGCTTTAAAATACAAAATGTACCGGTTTTAATAGGCGTTAACTGGTTCATCATTATATATTGTTCAGGTATCTCTGTTCATACGTTATTAATGAAAGCCATTAACCGTATTGCGGCCGATACCGGCAAATCCTCCATGGCTATTAAAGCCCTGTCTGTAATTATAGATGGTGCTGCCCTGGCCGTGTTTTTCGACTGGCTGATGGAACCTGTTGCCGTAAAGCTGGGTTATTGGGTTTGGAATGGCGACGGTTCAATACCCATGTTTAATTATATATGCTGGTTTTTGGTAAGTTTATTGTTATTAACTGTATTTCATTTTGCAAAATTCAATAAACAAAACAAATTCGCTGTAAATTTGTTGCTTATACAAATGATGTTCTTTTTATTATTAAGAACTTTTATGAAATAATTTAGTAATGATCTGGATTTTATACGTAGCAATTACCTTAGCAACCTTCATTTTGATGGAAGGATTTACCTGGTGGCTGCACCGCTATGTAATGCATGGATATGGCTGGTTCCTTCACAAAGACCATCATCAAAAAGGGCCGGGTATTTTTGAAAAGAATGATGCCTTCTTTCTCATATTTGCTATACCAAGCTGGTTACTCATCATGTTCGGTGTTATTTATAAGCAATACTGGATGATTTGTATTGGTGCAGGTTTTACATTATACGGCCTTGCTTATTTTTTAGTACACGAAGTTATCATTCATCAGCGGTTTAAATGGTTTACCCGAAGTAATAATACTTATGTACGTGCCATACGCTGGGCACATAAAATGCATCATAAGCATTTGGATAAGGAAGAAGGCGAAAGTTTTGGTATGCTTTGGGTACATAAAAAATACTGGGATAAAGTAAGAGCCGATAAAAAAAGAAATATAAAAAATGTGGATGTGGCAGAATCTGTTTCAGCATAAACCATTTTAAAATTTTTACGGTCAGCCTGAGCTTGTCGAAGGCGGGTTGAATTAAACAGGGAGTTCTCATTATTTTACCGCCCTCGACAGGCTCAGGCTGACAATTTTTTATCAAGACGAAACTTTGAATCCTCACTACACATATTTTCTTATACTTGCTGCCTCTGTGGCCGGCCCGCTGGCATTGAGTTTCGATAAAAAAGTAGCCTTCTGCAAAAACTGGCGATATGTTTTTCCGGCAATGATCATTCCTGCATTGCTGTACATCTTGTGGGATATGTATTTTACAGCAAAAGGAGTCTGGAGTTTTAATGAAGCATATATTACCGGCATAAAGATTTATAACCTGCCGCTTGAAGAAGTGCTTTTCTTTTTTATCGTGCCGTATTGCTGTGTGTTTATTTATGCCTGCATCAGAAGTTATTTCCCCAACCTGGCAAATAAAAAAAATGCGGAACTGTTTTTAAAACTATTGGCCATTTTGTTATTCAGTACCGGTATAATTTACTATGATAAATATTATACCGGCTGGACATTTATCTTCACCGGAGCTTTTATACTTATTATTTATTTTTTCTGTAATTTTTTCAAGAGCTTTGATGCTATTTCATTTTTGATTGCCTATGCCATCTGTTTAATTCCCTTTTTAATAGTAAATGGATTTCTTACTGCCATTCCGGTTGTGCTGTATAATGATGCAGAAAATTTAGGGCTAAGAATTTATACCATCCCCTTTGAAGATATTTTTTATGGTATGCTGCTGGTAATGATGAATATTGTGTTGTATGAAAAAGTAAAAAATACCTCAGTGCCCTGCGGAAAAAGTAAAAACCTGTCTGCCTAAAGGCAGATTCAAAAATGCTAACTGCTAATGTCGCTGCAGTTTTCCATTTCCTGTCATGGGCAAGGACTCCACAATTTTTAACCGCTGTGGTGCTTTAAATGCCGATAACCTTTTTTTGCAGTAAGTTAATGCAGCTTCTATATCTATTTGATAGCCTTTATGTAAAACAATTTCACCTTCAATAACCTGACCCAGCAGGGGGTGTGGACTGCTGCTGATACGTGCCTGCTTTATCTCCGGTATCATCTCCAGCACCGCTTCTACTTCTTCCGGAAAAACTTTTAACCCGGAAATATTGATAACAGACTTTGATCTGCCTTCTATTTTAATTAAACCTTCGGCCGTTTTTGAAGCATAATCAGCCGTCAAAAAGTAGCCATTCTGCAATACATCTTCCCGTAAAGTTGGTGGCACAAGGTAAGCATCAAACATACCCGGGCCCTTAATGCCCAAATTCCCAATGCACCCATTCGGCAGGCAATTATTATTTTCATCTAAGATATCAACAGTATATCCCGGCAGGGCATAGCCAACGGCTTCGGGATGTTCAGCTGATTTTACAAAGTTGAGTATGGGCAATCCGATTTCTATAATGCCATAGGCCTGGCTAACATCAAGTTGAAATCTTTTTTTAAATGCTTTGCAAACATCAAGCGTTATGGCAGCTGATGTAGAGATCACTCTTTTTAATGAGGGCATTTGTTCTGTTCCCGCATCATTGGCCAGCAACCTTATTTGAACAGGAGAAGCATATAATAAAGTTCCGTGGTGCCTGTTGGTGATTTCAATAATATTTTTTGCCAGGAAATCTTTGGCAACAGCAAGTGCGGTTCCAAATTTCACATACAGTATTATTGATACCATAAAGTGATAAGCCATAGGCAATACCCAAATAACTGTATCGGTTGGCCCAAGTTCTAAACCAATGTTTGCGCCATTAATTCTTTCTAAAACCGATTGATGGGATACGATTACACCTTTTGATTTACCGGTTGTACCGGAAGTGAACCTGATAAATGCCGGCTGCTTTACAAAAGGAGCAAATGCAACCGATTCATGAATATGTGTATAAGCAAAACGCAAAGAGCCATGTTGCAAAGGAATTACCGTTTCAATATTACTTAGTGGTTGTGTGGATGACCTGTCGTCAATTATCGCATGCAATTTCACCTCTTCCAGAATGGCATCAATCTCGGCTCTTTTTAATTGTGGCGACATGGGCATAACCGCAGCACCGCAACCAACCGCTGCAAAAATTCCTATAATGAAGTTGCGGCTATTACCCGCCATTATACCAATACACATACCTTCTGTAATTCCAAGCTGCATTAATTGAATACGTAATTCCTCCGTTTCTGTAAATAATTGTTGAAAACAGATTGTGCCAAAATCATCATAAACAGCCACATTACCGGGCCATTTCTGTGCAGCTTCCCTCAGTATTTCATAAACAGGCAGTTTTTTCATCCTGCTAAAATACTTATAATTGCTCGTTTTGGAGTGCTTTAACCGCATCTTTTAACGAAAGATGTGCAGCAGAAGCAGCTGCCAGGCAACCTGCGGCATACCCGGTTTGTAAACAAATACCCATTACCCTGGCGCTGGCTATGGCCCCGTCGGTTGCAGAAATATTACGGCCTGCAAAAAATAAATTGTCAATATTATTTGATTGTAAGCAACCGGCCGGTACCTGGTAATAATCATCCAAATTAAAATAACGGATATTCACCCGCCTGTTCAGCTCCCAAATTTCAATGGGCCAGGAGGCATTGGCAATTGCATTGTCAAATTTTTTGCAGTTTAATACATCTTCCTCCTGTAGTAAATATTTTCCGGTGCTGCGTTGGCCAATTCTAATGCCTACTTCGGGGGCAATATGTGTAAGGCTTGCATTTTTAAATGCATCCACATGATTGATGAGAAATTGAGAAAGGTTTTCAACAAAACTGAGGGCAACGGTTCTTAACTCCTGTAAATTTCCAGGGGCGTAAGTAACTGCCAGGGGGATACCAATTTTAAGGTTTACACAATTGTTTTTTAATGAACCCTGTACAACATAAACCCGGTCGTAAAAATCTCCTAAAATATTATTATCAATTGCCGACCGTAATGCCTTCATCATGATCATGCCCAGTTTAAATTCATTTTTTTCTGCAATGCCCTGCATGGTAAAAACCTGTGCGGCTGCCTGGTAATTTTCGCTTTTTATAAGGGGCAAACTGGCAGCCTGGCTTACTACACTATCGCCCGAGCAATCAATAAGTGCATTCAAATTTATAGTAATAGGGATACCTGCTGCAATGATGTGAACGGATTTTATTTTATTTTGTTCTACAGTAACATGCTCAAGTACCGCATTGAAGTAAATACCAATTTTATTTTCGTTTATTAAATCATAGCATATCTCCTTAAATGCCTCAACATGGTAAGGTAAATAATGAACGCCTTCCGGACTGAACAGCGGCGATGTGTTTGATTGTACCCGTAATTTTTCGGCAAACTCTTTTGCAAAACCTTTTACTATGTATTCCGATTTTTCATTTTTACTGAAATGGTATAATCCGCAAACCGTACCTACTTCTGCAGCGGTTGCTTTGCCGCCCAGGTAAGTATTGCGTTCAACCAACATAACCCGTAAGCCTTTACGGGCGGCAGCTACAGCGGCAGCTACACCTGCCGAGCCACCACCTAAAACAACAATATCTGTATAAACAACAGTTTCCATCCTTACCTGTTAAGTAGTATTTCTTTTAATTTTTGCTCAATTAAAAGTAATTCATTGTGGCTGATAATTTCGGGGGAGTAGGCAATATTAACATCAACAGCCTGATCGTGTTTTAAAAAAACAAAAGTTAACCCCGGCGGGAAAGTTAATGCAGGCGTCATGGTTAGTTTATTGAGGGGCTCCCCAAATAAAGATTTCAGGTCATTAAAATTATCGCCGGTAGAGGTGTAGAGGAAGCTTGAAAAAACTCCCTTGCCTGTGCGGCTTACTAAAAAATAATACAACCAAAGCGGTATGTGGCGCATCATATTAAGAAACAGGGTATACTTCTGTGGAATACCGGCTTTGATCTGCACTTTCATCTGATCGCTCAAACATTTTACTGTTTGCGGTACATTGTTCAACTCATCTTTGGTAAGGCGGTAAAATAAAAAAGAAACACAGTTTGAAATTAAAGGCCCTGCAGCACCTTTCAGCCTGCCGTCGTAAGGTACAGGCAGCCATAAGTCGCCCGGTTTATTTTTTTGCCGGTTCAATGAATCTATAACGTGAGCGCAGCAGGCAATGAAATACAAGGTGGGCCCAAAACGGGATCCGGCCCTGCATGCATTAGTACTTATTATTTCAGTTTCATCAATGTTAAAGGAAATTATTTTGTTCAGCGTTTTTTCATCGGTGTGCTTTGTGCCTGCATCAGCAATAGAATATACAGGCGGCCGGGATGATGTTTGTACAAATTTTTTAACCTTGTACATGTTCCGGATATAAGTAATGATATTTGTTTTCTTTTCTTTAGGAGGAAAAAAAACATCAAAATTTTGGGTCTTTTTTTCAGAGATATGATTTAAATGGTCAAACAACAGGGTTGTTCCTTTTGCATCAAGCAGGATATGGTTCCAGGATAAAACAAATGCACAACCGCCGGAAGGATAGTAACGAGATCGGCTTCTATAAATCTTTCCGATTCTACCGTTATATCTCTTGTTAAAATAATTTCAGGAATTTCATTTTCATTTTGTGCATCATGCCTGCGAAGGATGATCTCCCTGCCGCTGTCAATATATTTCCAGCAGGGCTTTTTTAATAAAAAGCCATGCACCAGTTTAATATTACACAGCCAGTAAATAACAGGAGAGCTTTTTAGTATACGGTTTATCTTATCAAACGGTAAAGGGTTATTAAAATAAAAGATCTTCCGCATTACATTACCACCGGCACCATGTTTTTTTGCATGTTTATCCAATACTAGGTGAAAACAATCAGCACCGCTTAAGATTACTTTTTCCGGAAGATCAGCTTTTGTGAAGGGTGTCATGCTATGTGCTCTTTAAGATGCATCGGGTATCAGTTCCGCAACTGTTGCCGCAAGTGCCTGAATGGTTTTAAAGTTATCCGGTATAAGTTTTTCATCAGGGATTGAAACACCAAACCTGCGTTCTATAAAAAGGATGATCTCAACAATGGAGAAAGAATCAATGCCTGCATTTTTTAAATTGCTGTCTGCATCAATATGTACCGATTCTGCCAGTATATTGTTTTGAATGTACTTTTTTATTTCTGCTATGATGATGTTTACATCCATTTTTTAAACTGTCCTTTTTTTACGGTTGTATATGTATGAAATGGCCATGGTTGCAAAAAAGAACAACATTAATTTAAATGCGTCCGGTAAAATATCTGTTACCTGCCCACCTCGTAAAAATAATTTATAAAAACCTTCAAGCGACCAGTTTAATGGTGACCAGGCGCTTATATTACGCATCACTTCAGGCATTACATAACTGGGCACCCAAATGCCCCCAAGTGCCGAGAGCAAAAGTATGGAAAGCGAGCCCATTATTGCTGCCTGGTGTTCGGTTGTTGCCAATGTACCCACCATTACACCATAACCGGTAGCCGCAAAGGCTGTTGCAAATGTTAAAATAAAAATACCCAACAGGCTGTTACCTAAAACCAATGCCGGTAAACCAAGCATGGGTAAAAAAATCTGGCCCACCGAAAGCATCAGCATAAACTGTATCAAACATACCAGCACATACACAATGATTTTACCATTTACCAGTAATAAATAAGGCGTAGGCATGGTGTTTAAACGAAAAACACTGCCTTCGTTCTTTTCTTTTAAAATACTGCCCGAAAGCGGAATGGCGATGAAGAACATGGCAAAGATCGTCCAGGCCGGCACATTATGCTGTACAGCATTAGGAACAATCCGATAACTATCGGATTTATTTTCAGATTTTGAAGCATAAATTTCTTTATACTTTATGATCTGGGATTTTTTGTAAGCGTTTTTCGGAGTATTTTGTTTTTCGGGGATTACTTCAGCGATCTGATCGGAAAAAGTCTGAAACATGATCTTCGTTTTCACTTCCGAGATAAATTCGCGGAGATTGCTGGTAACAGAAATTAAAAAAGATTTTTTGGCAACCGGGTCAATCAGGATGATGATCTCAACCGAGTCCTGCAAATGTTTTAGTTTTTCCATTGCCGGAACCTCTCCATTCAAAGTTTCACTAACCAGTTCGGTAACATTTTTCCTTATGGCTTCTGTTGCACCAACAGGGATTATGATGCCAAACAAAAATTTTCCTTCACCTACAGCTTTTAAAGCAAGTTCAGCAGTAGCAGGCCTTCCGTCAATGCTGTCATAAAAAGTACAGAGGTCATTGTTTCTTAAACCCTGTTCAATTAAAATGCCTAAAGAGTCTTTATCATTATTAACAAAAACAATGGGAATACCTTTTTCGTTCATTGTTTTAAAAGCCGAATCCTGGATGAGGGTCATCACAAAGATCAATGCCATCGGCATCAGGAATAAAATTGACAACCCTACCTTATCTCTTAAAAGAAGGAGGGTCTCTTTTTTAACCGTTGCCAATAGTTTAATCATCATCAGTCTCTTAATTTACGGTTGGTTAAATTTAAAAAAACATGTTCCAGGTTTGTTGATCCGGTGTTACCATTTATCAATTCTCCCGGTGTGCCCTGTATCAAGATTTTTCCATGATCTATGATGGAAACCCGGGTACAAAAATTTTCAGCTTCTTCCATGTGGTGCGATGTGTATATGATGGTAGTGCCCGCTGCGTTAATTTCTTTAAGGTGGTCAATGATCACATTACGGCTCTGCACATCCACGCCTACGGTAGGCTCATCCAAAAATAATATTTTTGGATTGTGTAAAACACCTGCAATTAAGTTTACCCTTCTTTTCATTCCTCCTGAATAAGTGGATACCTGTCTTTTTGCTGCATCAGTCAATCCTAATTTTTCTAACCAGGTATCAATTTTATTTTTCAGGTCTTTTCCATGTAAACCATACATGCTTCCATAAAATTCTAAATTTTCACGGGCAGAAAGTGTAGGGTAAAGTGCAATATCCTGAGGTACTATACCCAGCATATTTTTAATAGAAGACAATTCAGTATGCAGATCTTTTCCGTCAATAAATACTTTTCCGCCACTGGGTGGAAAAAGCCCGCAAAGAATTGAAATGGTAGTTGTTTTTCCGGCACCATTGGGGCCAAGCAACCCAAAGATCTCATTACGTTTTATAGAAAATGAAATACCATCAACTGCAGGTTCCGTTGCATGTTTAAATGTCTTGCTTAAATGCTGGATCTCTATAATTACCGGGTTACTCATGTTTTTTTACCCATCTCCTCCTCTGTACTCCAGCCCGAAAGGATCATTCTGGCGGGGATTTATCCGGGCGGGATTAAAAGGATGTTATAAGTTATTAGTAATTGGTTTGGTTAAAGTTAATATTGCCATTGGGGTTGTTTAATAATAAATCGGGCAAATTTAATCTAATTAAGCGGCCCCGGTCTACATTTATTTGATTAAATCTGTTGTGATCTTAGCCGATAGCAGGCATAAAGGAATACTTGGACCCGGGTGAACACTGCCTCCGCAGAAATATAAATTTTTAATATCTTTTGAAAAATTGGCATGGCGGAGAAAAGCAGCAAATTTATTATTGGAGCTGTTGCCATAAATAGCACCAAATGCACTGGAAGTTCGGTTTTCAATAATCCGGGGATCAAATACCATTTCACTTTCGATCAATGGCCCGATATCAGTTTTTAAAACAGCATTTATTTTTTTGATCATATTTTCCCTGGCTTCTGCAATAAATACATCCCAATCCTGCCCCGAATTGTTGGGCACATTAATAAAGGAAAACCAGTTCTCACATCCCGGCGGGGCATCAGTTGTGGTATGTTTACTGGTAATGTTCAGGTAGATGGTAGGATCGTGGTAGATCGTTTTTTTGGAGAAGATGGTATTAAACTCGGCCGAATAATCTTTGCTGAACAGGATATTGTGCAAACCAAGTTCTTTAAATTCTTTTTTAATGCCCCAGTAAAAAATAATACCTGAACTTGATTTTGGTTGATCCAGTGTTTTTGAAGGCCTTTTTACATGCGGTATTAATTTTTTATAACTGTTGTATACATCCATATTGCTGATAACAATATCAAAATTTTCGGTTCCGCTGTCAGTTCTGATACCAAGGATCAGGTTGTTTTGTGTCAGTATTTCTTTCACCGGCGTTGAAAAATTAAACTGCACACCAATATCCTTTGCCAGTTGCGTAAGGGAAGCGGTAATACTAACCATACCCCCTTCTGGATAAAAAGCACCCTTTACAATTTCAACGTGTGCAATTACATTTAAAGTGGCCGGTGATAAATAAGGACTGGAGCCGTTATACGTGGCATAGCGGTTGAATATATTTACCAGTCTTGAATCCTTAAATGATTTTTGGTTGGCACCGTTCATGGTTTCAAAGGCGCCAATCTTTCCAAAGTTTAAAATGCCTTTTGCAACAGGCCAGGTAAAAAAATTTTTAAAGCGGTGCAATGAGTTTTTTAAAAAGACCTCATCGGTGAGTTTATAAACGGTTTCAGTTTTATCCAGGTGTTTGATGATGTCTTCTTTTTTATCATTTGTTCTGGCTGCCAGTTGTTCTGCAAATTTTTCTTTGCCGTGATAAGCATCCAGGGTAGTTCCATCTTCAAAAAAATATTTGTAAACGGGGTCAAGTTGAATATAGTTAAAATGGTCACGGGGGTTTTTACCGGAGAGTTCAAACAATTCATCAACATATTGCGGCATGGTAAAAACGGAGGGCCCCATATCAAAACGGTAGCCATCTTTGGTTTCTGATGAACATTTACCTCCCGGAAATGAATTTGCTTCAAACACAGTTACCTTATACCCTTTATTACGCATGCGGATGGCAGCGCCAAGGCCAGATACACCGGAACCGATAACAGCACAGCTTTTATTGTTTTCTGTAATCATAATCTTATTCTGCCTCGCAAAATTAATTGATTTCAGGTATTCGGGTTATTTAAAAGAAAAGTTTGGGACGGACTACATTTTCAAACTGTCCTGTAAGGGCAATAAAGTATACCGATAAAACAAAAAAATGCTGCTCCTGTAAAAGAGCAGCATTTTCTATTTCAGGTAATGAATTATATTTTGTTATCCGTCAATACACTGTCGCTATTTTAATCTGAATTTTTATTCTCTTTTAAACTGCCATTCCAGACTTTTTTACCCTGTATCCTTTTTACCAGGTACATGATACCCACAAAAATGAAAAAGAACGGGCCCGTAAACCCAAAAATGGCAACATATCTTGTTCCATAAAATTTCTCCATGGGCCTTCTCAGTCTTTCTGCAATAAGATACATGCTGGGAACCATTATTAAAGTAAGGAAGAAGGCGAATATCAATCCAAAAATGATCGTCCAGCTCAGGGGTCCCCAAAACACCACACTATCTCCGCCAAAGAAAATATGCGGATTTAAGTGTTGAAAAAAAGATTCAAAATTAATATTGAAGCCAACTGCCAGGGGTAATAACCCCAGCATGGTTGCCAATGCAGTTAATAATACCGGAATGATCCTGATCTTACCGGCCTGTATGGCTGCTTCCCTGGTTTTAACGCCCCTGCCGCGTAATTCATCGGTAAACTCAATTAATAAGATTCCGTTTTTAATTACAATACCAGCAAGTCCGATTATACCAACCAGCAACATGATGGTGGCAATGGTCATTCCTGTAAAGGCATAACCCAGCAATACGCCGATCACCGAAAAGAAGATCTCTGTTAATACGATGAATGGTTTACTCATGGAATTGAACTGCAAAACAAGTATCAGGAATATTAACCCCATGGCAAGTAAAAGTGCATTTATTAAAAATTTATTTGTCTCTGCCTCCTGTTCACTTTGCCCGGTTTGTTTAATGGTAACATCTGCCGGGATCCTGTTTTTTGATTTGAAGTCTGCAATTTTTATGGCCAGCTGTTCATTTACTTTCCCGGTAAGTGTTGGATCCAGTACATTCGACTGTAACTGAATGGTACGTTTCACATTCTTACGGGCAATGGCACCGGAGGTATTTGTATAATCAATGGTTGCAACGGCACTCACCGGAATTGATTTTACCATCATGGTATTCATATCCATAAATGTGATACGCATGTTCATCACATCAGTAATATTATTGCGCTGCAGATCGCTGTAGCGCAACTGAATTTTATATTCATCCTCACCTTCTTTCAGTTTACTTACTTCTTTACCAAAAACAGCGGTTCTTATTTCCATTCCGATCTGTCCCGTACTCAACCCTTCCATCATGGCTTTTTGTCGGTCAACATTTACAGTTATTTCCGGACTGTTCAGATCTACATCCATTCTTAAATTTTCGATGCCGTACACCTGGTTGGTGTCTAAATAATTAGACAGGCCGCTGGCTACTTTTGCAATTTCTTCATAACTGTCTCCAATAATTTCAATGTTAACCGGCGGGTCTGTTGGTGGGCCACCACCCTCCTGTGCCACTTCAATACTGGCACCGGGTATGCCAACCATCTGCTTTCTTATTGCATCAAGATAAGGTTTGGTTTCCTTGCCATGCCGCTTTTCAAACTCAACAAATGAAACCTGTATCCTTCCCAAATTAGATTGTACACTGCGGTTATTACTCTCCGGATTATTGGCGCTGTTGGCCACATTTGCAATAATGCTCTCTACGATACTTCCTTTGGTTCCGGGTTTTTCTTTTTCCAGAACCTTATATACTTTTTTTTCTAAAAGCTGTGTAACACTGTCTGTAGTTTTTACATCAGTACCTATTGGCATTTTTAAATACACATAAATAAAATTGGGATCGCCGCTGGGGAAAAAGGTTTGATCGTTACCCCTTAATACAAGCAAACCTGCTGCTACCGGAAATAAGATAAATAAACTTACCAGCATCCAAACCGGCCTTGTTCCTTTAAGTACCCAGCGCAATAATGTTTCGTAGCGGCTCATTAAACCCGGTAAAATCCTGTTTTGAAAATAGTGAATAATATCGCGGAAAACATAACGGTTTAGTATGGATAGTAAAACCATGAACCAAAGGAAATTTGCTGTACCATGCCAGCCGGCAAGATGCAGTATTCCTCCAAAAATTACAGTTACCCACAAAAATGGTTTTTTAAATATTGTTTTTTTAGGTTCATCAAATTCTTTTCCTTCGGGTTTCATAAAGCTTACGGCAAATACCGGGTTAAAGATAAAAGCCACAATCAATGATGCCGCCAAAGTGAGTATCAGCATGGTTGGCAGGTAGATCATAAACTTGCCGATTATGCCTTTCCAGAAAAGCAAGGGAAAGAAGGGTGCGAGTGTTGTTGCCGTACCTGCAAGCACCGGAATAAAGATTTCGCCGGCCGCTTCTTTGGCACTTCGTATTATGGGTACCTTGCCGTTATTATATATACGGTGCGTATTTTCAATTACCACAATCGCATCATCAACAATGATACCCAACCCAAACAGTAAGGCAAATAACACAATAAAGTTCAGGGTTACCGGTGTGCCAATAATAGCATCGCCAATGGGTAAAAATAAAAAGGCAACAAATACACTCAGCGGTACACTTAGTGCCACAAAGAATGCATTGGTTACACCCATAAAAAACATCAATACCAGTAATACCAATACAAAGCCGATGATGATGGTATTGATCAGTTCATTGAAAGAGGTAGCGGTTGCTTTACTCTGATCGCCGGTAATAACCACTTTCAGGTCCTTTGGCAGCACATCATCATCCTGCATTTTTTTAACGATATCCTTAATTTTTCCTGCCGCATTGATCAAATTTTCACCGGCACGTTTGATGATGTTTATGGTAACCACATTTTTACCATCAAGCCGTGCATAACTTTCTTTTTCTTTAATGGTATCTTTTAATTCGGCAATATCTTTTAAATAAACCGATGCTCCCCTGGCACTGCTTCTTACCACGATATCCTGTAAATTTAATGCACTGGTGAACTGTCCTTTTATTTTAATGGTACGCTTCATATCGCCTATTTCAATCAGGCCACCGGTAATATCCCTGTTCTCTCTGCTTATGGCATTTTCAATATCCATAAAACTTATACGGGCAGCCTGCATTTTATAGGGATCAACATTAACCTGGATCTCTCTTTCGGGTGCGCCAATAATTTCGGCACGGGTGATTTCTGAAAGCTCTTCAAACTTATCCTGCATTTTATCAGCAAATTCTTTCAGTTTAATGCCATCAAAATCGCCACTCACATTAACAAACATGATGGGCATTTCACTAAAGGCAAATTCCTGTGCATCGGGTTGTGATGTAAGATCATTTGGCAGATCAGATTTTGCTTTATCTATAGCATCTTTCACTTTTACTTTGGCAATTTCTGTTTTTACATCCGTGTCAAATTCCACTACGATCAAACTAAAATCGGTTTGTGAGGTACTGGTTATTTTTTTAACCTTGGCGCCACTGATACCTTTCAATTGTTTTTCGAGGGGCCTCGTAACCAGGTTTTCTATATCCTTAGGCGAGTTTCCAACATAAATAGTTGTTATACTGATGGTGGGTACCACAATATCAGGAAACTGCTCTTTAGGCAAGCTGTTGAAGGTCATCAACCCGTAAATGGAAACAATTATGGCAATTATATAAATAGCCGTACGGTTATTAATTGACCAGCTTGTAGGTGCAAACTCTTTAAACTTTTTTCCTATTCCTTCTTTAAAATTCATAAAACTGATTTTGAAGCCTTCCTTAAACCTGCCTGTCCGGCAGGCAGGTCCCCTCCCAGGGAGGGGACTTTAAAGACTCTAATAATTTGAAATTATTTTCAATATTTTAAGACCTTAATTTTTTTTATTAAAAACTGTAAACAGTTTTATACGCTGACAAGACTCCCCTTCGGTGGCAGACCTGCCTGCCGTGAGGCAGGTTTAGAAGGGGCTTTGAGTACTGATCAGCTGCCCGTCATAAATATTCTGATAGCCTTCGGTTATTAATTGATCACCTGCTTTTAACCCGGCCTTAATTTCTACCTGATCACCATATACTTCGCCAATAACAACCGGTTGTTTTTTTGCGATTAATTTACCATTGCTGAGTTTTGTAAGTACATAAACATATTTACTGGTTTCATCGGTTTGCACTGTATTTACCGGTATTACCACTGCATTGGTTGCTGTATAATCGAGTATACGTAAGATAGCAGACTGATTGGGTTTCAAAGTGGGATCAGCCGGTATCCTTGCTTCTGCAATAAATCCTCTTAGTGTAGGGTCAATGGACTGACTGATCAGAGAAATACTTGATGTAAGTTTTTTATTGGCATCCGGTATACTGATCTCCACTGCAGCGCCTTTATGTAGCCGGGTTAAATAATTTTCGGGAATATTAGTAACTACTTTTAAGTTGCTGTTGTTTACAATTTTTATTTGAGGCCCAGCCTGTGTCATTCCCTGGAAAGTTTCTCCCACCCTTACATCAACAATATCTGCCACCCCATTTACATCGCTGTATACATTGGTTGTTTTTAATTGCTCAATGGCAATATTTACCTGCTCGTTGGCGGCTTTTAACTGGTTATCCAGGCTCTCTACATTTGTTTTTGCAGTAATCAATTGTACTTCAGTACCAATACCCTGGTCCCACAAATTCTTTTGGCGCTGGTATAAATTCCTGGCAAAATTCAATTGTGTTTTAATGCCCTCAAGCTGCTACCGGGCAGCAGTAACCTGTTGCTGAACAACAGCATCATCTAATTTTAACAGCAACTGACCTTTTTTTACATACTGTCCCTGTTGCACATACAATCCCTTTACCTGCCCGGGCATTCCACGTGGCGAAATGTAAGAGATATTTTCAGCATCAACATGTCCCTGAAGATCAATATAGTGTTTAAAATCCCGGGTAGTTACTGCAGCAATACCAACCAGTTTTATTTTTGCTGCATTGGCTGTATTGCTGTCAAGTTTTTCCAGCTCAGCCTGTAATTTTTTAATTTCTTCATCATTTTTTGCCCTGTCTGATTTTAATTTTTCAATAGCTGCTTTTTTATCATTGATAAGGGCGGAAGCTTCTTTTTTACTTTCACCGCAGGATGCAAATGCAAAGACCGCAGTTACTGTAATTACTATTCGTGTTATTTTTTTCATCTGTATATAGTTAGTTGTTTAATTATAATTTTCCGGTGGCTTTTAAGAAATCAACTTTAGCAATGATGGCATCGTACAAAGCATTGATATAATTTGTTTGGGCAGTTTTCAGATCAAGCTGTGCTGTATTGATCTCTGATGAAGAACCCGTACCGATCTCATATTTCTTTTTTGTCTGGTCGTAAACTTTTTCTGCCAGTATCATATTCTTTTTTTGGAAATCCATTGTAGCAATGGCTGCTGTAAAATTATTTTTTACATTTTCAACTTCACCGTCAATACTGATCTTTAACGCTTCCGTTTGATTCAGTGTTTTCTGCAACTCCAGGTTTGCTTTCTGGGTTTTCGCTTTAAGGGAAAATCCGTTAAAGATGGGTACCCTCATTTGTAAACCGATATAAGAACTGGTAAACCAATCTCCTTTACTAAAGAAATCAAATTGATCACGTTGCGCCTGTTTACTGTAACCACCTACCAAAGCAAAGGAGGGTATTTGGCTCAGTTTATATCTTCTCACATTCAATCCGTTGAGTTTATTGGCTATTTCAATGATCTGGTAATCTTTTCTATCACTGTATTTAAACTGGCTTGCCTCCAAAACACCATCTTTGATCTGGTTATCATCAAGCGTATCTGTAAGTATAAGACTATCCTTAATTGGCATACCCATTAATAATTTTAATCCGGAATATCCGTTTTTGATCATGTTATCAGCTTTCAGTTTTTCTGTTTGCAGGTTGGCTATCTGTACAGTAAGTTTGTCAACATCAACCTTTTCAGTAAAGCCATTATCATACATCACCTGGATATCATGCTTTAATTTTTCCAGGCGGCTGATATTAGCCTCAAGCAACTCCATTTGTATTTTACCTGTAACCAGCTGGTAATAAACTTTATAAACATTCGCTTTTATATTCTCTTCCGTTAGCCCCGCAATTTTTTCCTGGTAATTAATTGTTCCATTACGTGCTTTGAGGGCAATAAAAACCTGCCCGTCAAATACAATCTGGCTTAAGGTTACACCTGCGTTGGCGTTCCATGGATTGCCAAATGGAAAAAGCAGGTTTCCAAAACCTCCCGCCGGATTTGTTATGGGTTGCCCGTTACCATTTTTAACGCCTTCATCAATTAACACTTTATAAGTAGCAGGAGCTATAAAATTTGGAATTATTTGTACCGGGATGTCAATGTTTCTTGTAACAGACAAACTCCCGTTTATTTGCGGCAGTGCAATCGAAGTTACATCCCTGTTGGTTTGTTTCTGTATCAATATATCAAGCAGGGCGTTTTTAACCTGTACAGAATTTTGGTTGGCATACTCAACCGCCTGCAGTACAGAAAATGAATTTGTTTTTTGTGCTTTCAATGTAGCTGTAATCAGCAGCAGGCTGATCAGTAACAGACTATAATTCCCAAATTTTTTCATCAGTATTATTTTATTACTTTTTATTTTTTGTTTAAAGCTTTTTCCTTTTGTTCCTTATACTTAATGATCAGTTTATATCCTTTCAGGGATACCAGTCCAAAAAGAAAATGAATAAGGATCTCTTCTTCAATTTTTGCCAGGCCATGTTTTACGCTTTGCTGAAATTCAGGGTTAAAAGGGATAAACATGGTTTCTACCCGGTACCTGCATAAAATATCCACAGCTAATTCAGGTCTGTATAATTCTTCTTTTACGCCACGCTGCAGGTTTTGTGCACACACATTATACAGGAATTCATTTTTGTGTTTCATAAATTTCTGAAAAGCAACAGGATGGTATTTCTGCATATCATGCAGAATAAAGGGGTTCATGGTTTTAAACATTTCGGCCATCATATCCATTACCAGGAAGATCTCATGAACGGCATTTTCAGATTTATCAATATCTGCATTACAGGCACATTGATTGGTTGTTATAACCTCGTCCACAACGGCCTCGATCAACTCGTCCTTGTCATTAAAATACTGGTAAATGGTTTTTTTACTCATGCCCAGGTTTGCCGCAATATCATCCATACTTATGCTGCGTATGCCGTATTGCATCACCAGGTCGTGGGCTGCTTTCTGAATTCTCTGTTTGGTATCTGTCTCTGTCATAACGGAGGGCAAAACTACGGAAACTTTTAATGTAACCAAAGTTTCCGGTGCTTTTTTTGTACTTCGTATATATTTTTTAAATAAGCGGTTTATTATGATGACAAAAGGCGTTGTTATGTTTGCCTTTTTAAACAATTATCTTTACCACCTTAAACAAACGATTATGGAAAAGAAGTTCAATTATAAAAAACTGCTCCAGTATTTTCTGCAGGGACTGCTCGTTTTGGGACCGGTAACCATTACTGCTTATTTTATATACTGGGCTGTTTCATCCATCGACAGCTTGATACCCATCTTTTCCTATACCGATGCACAGGGACTGGTACATGTAAGAAATTATGGAATAGGCTTTGTGATCATTATTGCAGTTTTGATCATCATTGGTTATATCAGTTCATTTTTTATTACAAGTCGTATCGTCAGCTTTTTTGACAGGGTGCTGGAAAAGACGCCGGGCATTAAACATATATATGCAACCACCCGCGATTTTTTTGAAGCATTTGCAGGCGATAATAAAAAATTTACTAA
This sequence comes from Chitinophagaceae bacterium, assembly GCA_031413755.1. Classification (GTDB taxonomy): domain Bacteria; phylum Bacteroidota; class Bacteroidia; order Chitinophagales; family Chitinophagaceae; genus Ferruginibacter. The sequence goes on along the minus strand of JANOFR010000043.1, from coordinate 20,645 downwards.
ACATGTGTTAGCCAATATAGACGATAATGATGTTTGGCGCTTTGGATTTATTACCCGGGAGGATATGCAGGATTTTGGCCTGATCGAATATGTTACTGTTTATGTGCCCATGGCATATTCCATTGCCGGCAATGTTTATGTTATACCTAAAAAAAGAGTAAGGCTTATAGATAATATCAGCGCATCACAAACTATGAAATTTGCTGTAAGTGGCGGTGTAACTGATATTGATGAAGATGAATCTAAAAATAAACCAGGTAAATAATCCTTATATTCAGGTAGCACAATCAGGTAATGATGAAAAAGACTTTTCAATTTTTGATGCTGTTTTTTATTGTACTGTTATCCGGTTTCCAAGCTTATTGCTGGGGATTTTATGCCCATCAAAAAATAAATTATTACGCTGTTTTTTTATTGCCGCCTGAAATGATGGTATTGTTTAAACCCAATATCAGTTTCCTGAGCGAACACTCCATTGATCCTGATAAAAGAAGATATGCGATACCTGATGAAGGGCCACGGCATTATATTGATATTGATCATTACGGCGAATATCCATATGAAAGGTTACCCAGAAACTGGAATGATGCCGTTGCAAAATTTGGGGAAGACTCTTTAAAACAATATGGCATAGTACCCTGGCATATACAAACCATGCTATACCGGTTAACCGATGCATTTAAATCCGGGAACTATGGATTGATCCTGAAAAACAGTGCAGAGATAGGGCATTATATTGCTGATGCACATGTACCCCTGCATGCCAGCAGTAACCACAACGGGCAGCTCAGCAACCAAAAAGGCATTCATGGATTTTGGGAAAGCCGGGTACCTGAATTACTGGCTGAAAAGGAATTTGATTTTTTTATAGGTAAGGCTGAATATATGCAAAACCCGGGCGGGTTTATCTGGAAACGGGTGTTGGAAAGCGCCAGGGCCGCGGATACTGTTTTAGCTTATGAACGGGACTTAACCCTTCAGTTTGCCGAAGATAAAAAATATGCTTTTGAAGAAAGAAATGGCAAAACAATCCGGCAATATTCATCAGCCTTTACAATTGCTTACAATAAAAAACTGGATGGTATGATCGAGCGCCGCATGCGTCAGTCAATTTATGCCATAGCTTCTTTTTGGTACACGGCCTGGGTTAATGCCGGTCAGCCCGATTTAAAAAAACTGGTAACACAAAAATTTACAGAAGCAGATATCAGGGAATTCGAAAATCTTAATAAACAATGGAGTACCGGCGCTAAAATGATAGGCCGTGAAGAACAATAACCGCAGACCTGCCTACCGGCAGGCAGGTTACATTGATTTTTTGATTTCGCTGATCTTTATGATCATTAAACGAGTATTTCTGTTGTTGCATTTTTTGAATTACCAATTGATTTCATTTAGGTATTTTTGCAGCTTAAATTCTTAAGATGAGTGTTATCAATTCCCCCTATAGGGGGTCAGGGGGTGGGGTTCATAATTTTAATGCCGGTCCTTCTATTTTACCTAAAGCTGTTTTTGAAGAAGCTTCACAGGCTATTCTGAATTTTAATAATACGGGTTTATCTATTTTAGAAATCGGTCACCGTACTCCATTATTCCAGGAGGTTATGGATGAAGTCAGGGCATTGGTAAAAGAGTTAATGTACCTTGATGATGCACATGAGGTATTATTTCTGCATGGCGGAGCCTCTACCCAGTTTATGCAGGTGCCTATGAATTTGCTGGATGATAAGGAGACTGCAGCATATGCCGATACCGGCGTTTGGAGTACTAAAGCCATTAAAGAAGCAAAGCTTTTTGGTAAGGTTGACATTGTATGCAGCAGTAAGGAAAGAAATTTTGATTTTATTCCCAAAGATTTTGCAGTGCCCAATGATGCAAAATATGTACACATCACTACCAACAATACCATTTACGGTACCCAGTGGCAAAAGATCCCTAAAACCAGTAACAGCCTGGTGGCTGATATGAGCAGTGATATTTTCAGCAGGATGGTTGATTTTAATGCCTTTGATCTTATTTATGCCGGCGCACAAAAAAATATGGGGCCAGCCGGAGTTAACCTGGTGGTTATAAATAAAAATATTTTAGGAAAAGTAAAACGCAGCATTCCAACTATTATGGATTATCGTATCCACATTAAAGAAGGGTCTATGTTAAATACACCGCCTGTATTTGCCATTTATGTTTGTATGTTAACGTTAAGATGGTTAAAAGCAATGGGTGGTATTACTGCCATTGAAAAACTGAACACAGCCAAAGCTGCAGCATTATATGCGGCTATTGATGAAAGCCCGCTTTTTACAGGAACCGCCAATAAATATGACAGGAGCAAAATGAATGTTTGTTTTGTTATGAATGATACAACTTTAGAAGAATCTTTTTTACAGTTTACAAAAGCAAATGGTATTATCGGCATTAAAGGGCACAGGCTGGTTGGCGGTTTCAGGGCATCACTATACAATGCATTACCATTAAGCAGTGTAGAGGTTCTTGTACAGCTGATGAAAGAATTTACATTGAAAAATGCTCAAAACAATTAATTTACATTTACAATAACTAATTAACCACCGCATGGTAACCATATCACCCTTCAAAGCACTAAGACCGGCAGCTGAACTGGCGAAGCAGGTAGCATCCAGGCCATATGATGTATTAAACAGTAAGGAAGCAAAGACAGAAGCACAGGGTAATAATTTCAGCTTTTTACACATCACCAAAAGTGAGATCGATCTACCTGATAACACGGATAGTCATGCACAGATCGTTTACGATAAAGCCAAAGAAAACCTCGACGCGTTTCTCAGCCGTAAAATTTTATTCCGGGAGAGCAAGGCCTGTTATTATATTTATGAACTGGTTATGCCCGCCCCTGAAGGGTTGGGTGGAAACGGGAAAAGCCAGACAGGGTTGGTTTGTGGCAGTTTGGTTGATGATTATGAAAATGGCCTTATAAAACGGCATGAATTTACCCGGCCCGAAAAAGAACAGGACAGGATCAACCACATAAAAACATCAGGTGCTCAAACCGGCAATGTTTTTTTAGCTTACCGCAATGTTGATGAAATTGATGCATTGATTAATCAATGGAAAAAAAGAAGCCCTGTTTATAATTTTACAGCAGATGACAAAATTCAACATACGGTTTGGATCATAAATGATGATGATACCATTGAAAAAATTTCAACTCTTTTTCATCAAAAAGTGCCCTGTACATATATTGCCGATGGACACCATCGTGCTGCTTCTGCGGCTAAAGTAAGAGCTGCCCTTGGAGAAATGTCACCGGAAGGTTCAGATATTTTCCTGACCACTTTATTTCCGTCCAACCAGTTGCATATCATGGATTACAACCGGGTAGTTACTGATTTAAACGGGTTAAGCACCGAAGAATTCTTAGTTTCAGTAAAAAAGAATTTTATAGTAGAAAAAGCAGAAAAAGCATTTTCTCCGGCAAAACTGCATGAAATAGGAATGTATTTAAATAACCAATGGTACTGCTTAACAGCGGTTGAAAACAGTTATGGCAATGACCCGATAGCAGTATTGGATATAAGTATACTTCAAAATAATTTACTGGATCCGATTTTGAATATTAAGGACCAACGTACCGATACCAGGATTGACTTTATTGGTGGAATGAGGGGACTGAATGAACTGGAGAAAAGAGTGAATAGCGGAGAAATGGCGGTAGCATTCAGTTTGCACCCGGTAACCATTCCGCAATTATTTGATATTGCCGACAGTGGCCAGGTTATGCCTCCAAAAAGTACCTGGTTTGAACCCAAACTGAGAGATGGGTTATTGACTCATTTAATTTGGGATAAAGATGCAGAATAACCGGCATTGATTTTTTACGGATATGTAATAGGTATAGTCCGGTTTACCATAAATTTAAATTAATGAAAAAACAATTTTTATTTTTTTTAATGGTTTGTTTTCAAGCCATGTTGTTTGCACAGGATGTAAAAAAGTTGCATGAAAATGCAAGAAACTTTATGCATAGCGGCGATTATCCCAATGCCATACTGGTACTGAACAGGGCGCTTGCTATACAACCCGGTAATCTGGAAATAGCCAAGGACCTGGGGTTGAATTATTATTATTCAAAAGATTATAAGAAAGCGGTGGAAGTTTTAAAACCATTGCTCGACAGGGATGATGCAGATGACCAGTGCTTTCAAATAACCGGTGATGCTTTTTGGGCTATGGAAGATGCTAAAGAAAGTGAAAATGTGTATAGAAAGGGGATTAAGAAATTACCAAACAGCGGCCCCTTATATAATGAATTGGGTAAAGTACTTTGGACAAAAAATGATTATAGTGCCATAAAACAATGGGAAAAAGGAATTGAAAACGATCCGGGGTTTGCCGGTAATTATTATAATGCCAGCAAATATTATTACTTCACTACTGATAAATTATGGAGTTTGCTGTATGGAGAGATATTTATAAATATTGATCCAAAGAGTTCTTATTGCGCAGAAATAAAAAATATTTTACTGGAGGGGTATAAAAAATTATTTGCCGATGCCAATCTTGAAAAAAACAATAAAGACAAAAACAGTTTTTCCATAGCTTTTTTAAAAACAATGAATAAACAGAGTTCTGTTGCTTCATCGGGTATTAATGCCGAAACCATAACAATGATCAGAACCCGGTTTATTTTAGACTGGGATGCCGGCTACTCAGTTCAATTTCCTTTTAAATTATTTGAATTGCACCGGCAATATATTCAGGAAGGATTGTTTGATGCCTATAACCAATGGGTTTTTGCAACTGCACAAAACTTACCGGCTTACCAAAACTGGATAACGGCTCATAGCCAGGAATATAAAGCTTTAAGCCGTTATTTACAGAACCGGATTTTTAAAATTCCTGCCGGACAGTATTACCATTAAAAAACCGTTTAGTTACTTTTTACCGGGTTTTAACAGATGGGGGAATGATTATTTTTTATTAACTTGTCACATAAACTTTATTTTTATGGAAGAACAACGGGATGAAAAACTATGGCAGTTAGCCAAGCGCCGGGCTGATTTTCAGGACAGCCTTTTAGGCTTCGTTGTAATAACGGTTATTTGCTGGGTAATCTGGTATTTTACTGCAGGCCGCAATGGCCATAACACCGGAACCCCATGGCCCTTATGGGTAATGCTGGGATTGGGAATTGGCCTTGTCTTTAAATTTATGAAGGCTTATAAAACCGATAAGGATACACTTGCTGAGCGGGAGTATGAAAAACTAAAGAACCAGAATAAATAATTTATCCTGCAAACCAACGATTGCATATGAATGAAAATTCAAGAATTTTTGATTACATCGATTTTCAGTTAAACAAATTTCCAAAGGCTGATATGTTTAGCGGAAAAGAAAATGGCAAATGGAGAAATTACAGCACTGCAGAAGTAAAAGATACCATTGATAAACTCAGTGCAGGTTTAATGAAGTTGGGTGTAAGTGGCAATGATATGAACATTGAAAACCAGGATAAGATTGCCCTTATATCAAAAAACCGGCCTGAATGGTTGATACTGGATATGGCCTGTCAGCAAATTGGTGCCGCAATTTGTCCAATTTATCCTACCACTAATGTGAATGAACTGGAATTTATTTTTAATGATGCCACTGTTAAATATGTATTTGTAAGCGGGCAGGAAATTTTAGATAAAGTAAATATTGTACGAAGCAATGTGCCCAGCTTGATAAATGTGTACAGTTTTGATGAATTAGCCAATGTACCATTTTGGAAAATATTACTGGAAGATATTACAGAAGATGATCTGGAAAAATTAGCAGGAATAAAAGCGGCTATTAAACCAGCTCATTGTGCTACTATTATTTATACCTCTGGTACAACCGGAACACCCAAAGGGGTAATGCTCAGTCACCGCAATATTGTTACCAATGTTATCAATGCTAAAAACAGTTTCCCGTTTACCGACGACCTGGATGCAAGAGTATTGAGTTTTTTACCCCTCAATCATATATTTGAAAGAATGGTTTCGCTCATTTATATAAGCAGCGGTATTTCTATTTATTATGCCGAAAATCTGGATTCCATAGCCGAAAATTTAAAAGAAGTAAAACCAACCATGTTTGCAACGGTGCCAAGACTGCTGGAAAAAACTTATGAAAAAATAATGGCTAAAGGGGCGGAACTTACCGGGGTAAAAAGAAAATTGTTTTACTGGGCAGTTGATTTGGCAAATGAATATGATAATTTAAAACCAAAAAGCCTGTGGTATAAATTTCAACTGGCAGTGGCCAATAAATTAATCTTTAGTAAATGGCGTGAGGCTCTTGGCGGTAATATCAAATTGATTGTAACGGGAGGCGCTGCCTGCCAGGTAAGACTGATAAGAATTTTTACCGCTGCCAATATTCCTATTTATGAGGGATATGGACCAACTGAAAACAGTCCGGTCATAAGTGTTAACTCCCGAACAAAAGGAGGTACTAAATTTGGTACTGTTGGTTTGGTTATTCAGGGCCAGGAAGTTAAGCTGGAAGCTGATGGCGAGATCTGCGTAAAAGGGCCAAGTGTTATGATGGGTTACTACAAAAGACCCGACCTCACTGCCGAAACTATTATTGACGGTTGGTTACATACTGGCGATATTGGTATTTTTGAAGATGGGAAATATTTAAAAATTACCGATCGTAAGAAAGAGCTCTTTAAAACCAGCGGCGGAAAATATGTGGCGCCGCAGCCTATAGAAAATAAAATGAAGGAATCTCCTTTTGTGGAGCAAATGATGGTGGTTGGTGCCGAACAAAAATTTGTAGGCGCTTTAATTGTACCGTCAATAATTAATTTAAAAGAATGGATGTTACATAAAGCAATACCATTTACCACCATTGAAGACGCCATTCACCATCCAAAGGTTTTAGACCTGTATAAAGAGCTGATTGATTCTTTCAATAAATTTTTTAACCATGTGGAACAAATAAAAAAGTTTGAACTGCTGCCAAACGAATGGACCATTGACAGTGGCGAACTTACACCAACGCTTAAATTAAAGCGAAAAGTAATTATGGAAAAATACAAATCAGCATTCGACAGGATATACAGCTAAAAAAACCGGAAATTCCACAAAAATTAAATTGCAGAATTTTCCGGGTTAAGTTAAAATGCCTGACCTGTCTTCAAAGGAATGGATTTGAACAAGGCAAGAAGATTTTTCATTAAGTTAAAAGGCCGTGTAAAAGAATTGAATGGTTAATCATAGTATTAATAGCTTAAATCAATTTACAGTTATTTTCTTTTCTTATCATAAAGTAACTACTTTGCCTGTTTTCATTTCATAGAACCCTGATCCATTTTTCAATCAAACCATGTTACAAACTGCGTCAATTAAAAACTATCGGACCTGAAATTATTCAAACAGCTCATAGAAGTAGTTATCTGTCCTGGTTTATCTTTTAAAAAAACGGCTATATACGGAATAGGATAAAAGATTTTCCTGATTTATTCATTTTTAGTGAAGTATGATAACGGGCGGAAAGGTAAATCCAAAATAAACCGGACAGGGTAGTAAAGCCAATTTTCGTAGGGTAGTAGTTATACTACGATTCAGCACTTTTAAATAAGATTGTTTTCAATGGAATATTTTGTCAAATCCGAGTTTGACTTTAGTTTCATCTTTCCCATAATCCTTGCCCTGTAGGTACTTACGGTTGTAACACTTAAGTGCAGCATTTCGGCAATTTCAGAAACTGATTTACCGTTGGCTAAAAGCTTCATTACGTCAAATTCTCTGTCGCTGAGGTTTTCATGCGGATTATTAGTAAAGTTTGAGGAGATATTATTTGCCAGTCTTTCGGCAATTGATTGCGAGATATATTTTTTTCCAAGCAGCACTTTCTGAACAGCTTTAACCAATTCATCGGGGGCGGTATCTTTACTTAGATAACCTGAGGCCCCGGCTTTTAAAGCCCGTAAAGCATATTGTTCTTCCGGATGAATACTTAAAATAAGCACAGGTAGGTCAGGAAAACTTAGCTTTATTTGCTGCAAAGCTTCCAGGCCACTCCGGCCCGGCATAGAAAGATCGCTTATCACTACATCCCATCTGTCAGCCATTACTTTTTTTATCAACTCTTCGGCGTCCTGCACTTCTTCAATTACCGCATTGGAAAAATCTTCCTGCAATATTTGAATAAGGCCTTTACGTACAACTGTATGATCATCTGCAATTAAAATTCTTAGCATAATTAAATTTTTATTCTGTTTGCTTAATCAGATTTAACGGAATTGAATTATTGCTGCTGTCTTTTTTTAAGGATACTGTTAATTATATATGAAATATGTATTAACAGGGTACATTCAATTATTCCAGATAAATCTGTTATTCTCTTTTTACTAACCATATCTTAATAAAAGCAAATGCCATCATCATTACTAATATACAACATATATTTTATAATAAGTATTAATAATATAAAAAAATCGTGTTTTATAAAAAGGAGTAGAAGTCAGCAGCTGTTGATAAAATTGGTTTGTATATACAGGAATACAATATACAAAAAATTATTTTATATCATCTGGTACTGATTTTCAGTCTTTGCGATAATCCCAAGCGATAAAACATGTGACAAATTCTGCTATGTTGATTGTGTATTTTATTTTTTTAAATAAATCTAATAAATCATTATTCAGCCTTATTCAGCGGAATTACTACCATAACCTCGCATCCTTTCCCCAGATCAGAATTCAAAATAAATTTACCGCCCAGTGATTCGGCTCTTTTCTTTATGTTGCCCAGCCCGATCCCTTTTTTTTCTGTTTTTGTATTAAACCCTCTGCCATTATCGGCAATCCGCATGGTAACAGTATCCTTTAAAATGGTAACCCCTATTTCTATGATAGTGGCTTCTGCATGCTTAATAATATTTTTTATCTGTTCCTGCAATATCCTGTATAAATTTATCTGGATATCATCAGGGATATCCGCTTTGTTTATATCATCAAACAGTAGATTAATTGTAAACCGGTTATCGACATTTATCTTTAATAACTGGTTTTCAAATATTTCTTTTAAAGAAATATTTTCAAAGGCAACAGGCACCAATTGATGTGACAGTTTCCTGATCTCATCAATTGCATTAATGATGTAGCCCTTTGTTTTTTCTATATAATCCGATTCTTTTTCAGTAAATAATTGTTTTTCTTTTACCATACCTAGCGACAACAGTGCCCCCACTAAAATTTGATTTACATTATCATGCAGTTCAACCCCGATAAAATGCCGTTCCTGTTCCTGTGCATCTATTATTGCTTTTGCAATTCGATTTTCTTCTTCGTTCTTATGGGTAATATCCTGCATGGCACCGATCATTCTGATCGGTTTGGCATTTTCATCAAAAATGATAAAGCCCCTGTCGAATACATATTTATAGCTCCCGTCTTCGCATCTAAAACGATATTCAAGCTGTATATGCTCAAGCCTGTTTTTGAATACATCATCAATTGATCCGGAAATCCTTTCCAGGTCATCGGGATGAATTTTCATTTTCCACCACTCTACCACATTTTCTATTGATGAAAATGAATATCCGAAAATTTTAGTGATCCCTTCATTATACAGCATTTTATTATTTACAATATCCCAGTCCCAAATGGTATCGCTGGTTGCCCTGGAAAGTATATCATATCGTTCAAAAGCCTCCTGCATCCTGGCTTCTGCTTCTTTACGCCTGGAAATGTCTATATGCATCATCACCACTTTGGGTGAATCGCCTGCAAAGTCTGAGATCCTCAGTAAAAACCACCGTTGTTCGGTAGCCGAATGACAGGGATATTCCATTTCAAAAAATGGCTTCTCCTTATTGATTACATCTATAAAGCCTTTTAATGCAACAGCTGCTGTTATATCCCCGGATTCTTCAGCCTGTTCACAGATAGTAATATAATTAGTACCTATTCCGGTATGGTTTAAAACTGATTCTCCATTTTCTATTGAAAAATCATTCCATGCCTTATTAACCGAAAGGATATTACCCTCTTTATCCACAACAGCTATTGCAGAAGTGATGGATGCCAAAATGCTTCGGTTAAATGCCTCACTTTCCTTCATGGCCTTTTCCGCTTTTTTACGTTCTGTAATATCCCGGCCAAAGGCAATCACTTTTCCATCTTCAATCATCTTTACTTTTATTTCCATATCCAGCAGCACCCCGTCTTTACGTTTAAATTGCCGGTTAAGGGTAATTGCCTGCTCATCCATTATTGCAGTAAAATTTTCCCGGTTAATTATTATATCACCTAAAAGAATGTCGCTGAGGTTCAGTTTAGCATACTCTTCCCGTGAATATCCTGAAATGTTACAGCAGCTGTTGTTAAACTCATGAATTGTTCCATCGAATGAATATATAAGTATTGGATCACTTGCCTGATCAATCAATGTCCGGTATTTATCTTCACGTTGCTTCATTATTAGGGCTTCCTGATTTTTCATTAATTCGTTTTCCTTTTTTTATTTTTGGCTAAACTATTAAGTACACCCGTTATTTTCTCAAACATATAATATTTCACAAAAAAAATCAGCACCCACGGATATTTTTTTTAAGCGTATCAGTATGGGTGGATAAAACAATAACAGCCGATTTTCTTTTGTTTCTTTTTACCCTTTTATTAAATCAACAGATTAGTTTTTGCGTAACCAGGTATCCGGCAATACTATATCAGGCTTAGCTGTACCTAATAATTTTTTGATCCATTTGCATAAGAAAAAATGCAGTGAATGGCTGTTATTCTTTTGTTTCATAAAATACCAATCCCTGTCTTCCATTAAAATTTTTGAACTTTCCAAAATTACAATCTCTATTATTAAATATTATTATACAAAGAACTTATAATATCAAACAGCAACTTGTAGCAGCTGCCGCCTTGATTATATAGAATTTTTGGGATATTACTATGTAGTTGTTATACTACAGAGTTGAAAGAAATAAAATTAGTGAATATTTACAGGTCTATATCAGAAATAATATGATGGGCAATGGCATACCGGGTCAGTTCTGAATTAGTTGACAGGCTGAGTTTTTCCATAATTCTGCTGCGGTGAGTGCTCACTGTTGTAAGGGCCAGGGAAAGCGTATCAGCTATTTGTGTAATTGTTTTTCCATATGCAATTAGTTTAAAAATTTCAAATTCCCTGTTGGTAAGCAACTCATGTGGTTTTTTATCAGTATTAATATGTTTCAATAATTTTTCTGCTATTTCGGAGGTAATATATTTTTTCCCCAATGAAATGCGTTGTATGGCTGTAATTAATTCATAAGGAGCAGCATTTTTATTGATGTATCCCGAGGCTCCTGCTTTTAATACCCTTACCGCATATAATTCCTCAGTATATATGCTGAGAATTAAAAAAGGAAGATTTGGTTTTATCAGTTTAATTTGTTCCAGGGCTTCCAGCCCGCTGCGGCCGGGCATATCCAGGTCGGATATCACCAGGTCAAAATCATGTAACGTCACTTCTCTGATCAGGGATTCCCCGTCGCTTACTTCTGTTATTTCAACCAATGGATATTCATCTTTCAAAATCTGAATAAGCCCGAGCCGGATAAAGCTGTGATCATCGGCTAAAATTATTTTCTTCATGGTATTCAATATTTCTTTGTCACAACTCACAATATCTTTTCTTTGTGTCAATGTGTTTAAATACAGTTTTTATATTTAATTCTCATACGGCAGGCTTATCATGATTTTGGTTCCTTTTCCGGGTGAAGAAACCAAATCAAAATTACCGTTAAAAGAAAGTACTCTTTCCTTCATACCCATAATACCAAAGGTTATTTTATTTTGAACCGCTGTTGTGTCAAACCCTTTTCCATCATCTTTAATTGTAAGTATAATCCTGTTATCCCTAATGCTTAATGAAGTTAAAACTTTATTGGCATTGGCATACCTTGTAATATTGGTAAGCGACTCCTGGTATACCCTGAATATACAGGTAGAAATTTCTTCGGGTAAACTAAAATTCGTTTCAGGGATTAATAACTTAACAGGTATGCCTGTGGATTCGGTAAATTGAATTCCCTGCCATTCCATGGCTTCCAGCAAACTACGATCATCCAAAAGTCCGGGCCGCAGTTCGTTTAAAATTTTTCTTACTGATTGGTTACTTCCGTCGAGCAGTGTTATAATATTCTGCAATTTGTTTTTTATGAGTATCGTATCATCCGTCAGGGCATTGAGGCCGGGCGTTTTTTTATCGATCCAGGCAACATCCATTTTTATGGCTGTTAATTGTTGCCCCAGTTCATCATGAATCTCCCGGCCAATTCTTTTACGTTCATCTTCCCGTATAGTTTGCAGGTGAGCGGTAAGCTGGCGTAGTTGTTCGGTTGCTTTTATTATTTTTTCTTCTGCTTTTTTCCGTTCGGTTATATCCCTGGTAACACCCAGCAGTGATATTATTTTTCCTTCACTGTTTTTAAGCGGAACAGCATGGGTTTCTAACCAGCGGGGGGTTCCTTTTAATCCCGTTATTTCAAATTCCAGTTGTCCCTGGTTTCCTTTAAATACATATTGGGTAATTTTTTGAAATGCTTTGCGGTAGGGTTCATTTATTATAGCTGTTATTGAATGTCCCTTTACCTGGTCAAGATTGTCAGCTTCTATCATCGCCAGCCCGGCCGGGTTCATTTCTATCAATTCTCCTTTGGCCCCGAGTATCTTTATACAGGAGGGTTCGGTATTGTAAATAGTCCTTAAACGGGTTTCACTTTCTGCCAGGGCCATTTGGCTTTTTTTACGCTCAGATATATTTCGAACAAAAGTCAGCAGTCTGCCATCAGGGAGTAACTTTGCATTAACTTCAATATTAATAATCCTGCCGTTTTTTTCTTTCATTATAGTGTCGATAAGTATCGTTTTATCTTTTTTAAGTTTCTTAAAATTAAATGGATTTTTTTCAAAGTCTTCAGTAGTTGCAAAATCGTAGATTGTCTTTTGCATCAATTCTTTTTCAGTAAATCCTGATAATTTACAGGCACTGCTGTTAACTGTGATGAATTTACCGTTTTCATCTGCAATAAAAATGGCATCCACTGCCTGTTCTACCAGGGTGCGGTATTTTTCTTCACTCAGGTGCAATTCAATTTCGGTTGATTTCCTTTTTGTTATATCGGTGAAATAAACAGCTATGCCTTTCACGTGGGGATTCTTCAGCATATTGTGAGCCCTCATCATCATCCAGATCACATTATTATCTTTTGATACATACCTAACTTCATGATACCAGGATGTAGATATCCCTTTGATCTCATCAAAGAATATTTTATGCCCGGCAACAACATCATCATAAAAGATAAATTCATCCGCCCGTTTTCCCAGGGTTTCTTCCATGGTATAACCCAGTACATTTGTTATAGATGGAGCCACATAAGTAATATACCCCTGTTCATTCATTACCACGGTACCATCTACCGAATCTCTTATCAGCGACTTATAAAACTGTTCACTGGTTTCCAATTTTTCACGGGCCATATAGACCTCTGTAATTTCCCTTGCTATGCTTAAAAATCCTTTGTGCTGGCCAAAAGCATCATACCACTTACTTATAGTTACCGACAGGTATATTTTTTTACCGGCAGCGTTGGTAAAGAGTATTTCACTGTTGCAGCTGCCATTTTCAAAAACCTGCTGCAATATGGCTTCTCTTGAACTATTATTAAGATACTCAACGGAAACAACTTCAATAAACAGTTTACCTGTAGCTTCTGAGGCCGGCACTTCATATATTTTTTCTGCCGACTTGTTCCAGCTTATGATCTCCAGCTTTAAATTGTGCGATATGATGATATCGGTCGTATTATCCACCAGGCTGGCCAGATGCCATATTTTCTTTTCAGCACTACGCTGCTCTGTAATATCCTTTAAAATAGAAATCACTTTTCCATTGTCCATTAGTTTAGCACTGATTTCAACATTTATAAGTTTACCGTCTTTCCGCCTGATTATCCTTTCAATAAATACAGGTAACCCTTTTTTAATTTCTTTAAGTTTTAAAGGGATTCTTTGTAATTCTTCTGCTGGAATAAGGTCTGCAGCATTCATTTTTTTTAATTCTTCTGCCGAATAGCCCGTTATTAATGATGTACTCTCGTTGGCTTCCAGGTAATTGCCTTCCTGGTCAACTACAAATATTCCTTCGGCAGCCTGTTGTACCAATGTTCTGAATTTTTCCTCACTTTCTTTCAATTCATTTTCTGCTTTTTTACGTTCGGTAATATCAACGCCCGTTCCTACCAGGCATTTTTTTTCTTTATAATTAATAGTGATACCGGTTATATAATAGAGAATTTTTTCTCCCGTTTTAGTAACAACATGCGCCTCTACATCCGTTGTCCCATTAACAAAGCAATCTTTAATACGTTGGCGAACCAGCTCTTTTTCTTCTCCCTGAAAAAAGTCAAGACAATTCATCTGGCTTATTTCGGACAATGAATAGCCATAAATAAACTCATTTGAATTATTCCACCTTAAGATCTTGCCCGTTTCATCACACAGGTAAAAAAGACCAGGCAGGCTGTTAATAATTGAGTTGGAAAGATCTCTTTCTTTAATAATCAGTTCTTCTGCTTTTATCCGCTCCGTAAGGTCTCTTGCCACGCCCAGATAACGCCCATCAGAAAGTTTCTTGGCATGAATCTCGGTTTCAATGACTGTACCGTCCCTTTTTTTCATCCTTCGCCTGTTGATCGTTGACTCTCCTTTATTTAACCTGTCAAGCTGAAAAGGGTTTTCTTTAAGGTCTTCTTCAATGAATAAATCCTTCAGCGACATTTTTTGATACTCTTCAATACTATAACCCAATAACTGTCTGGCACTTTGATTAGCCTGTATAAGCTGGCCTGAACCTGTAAATAACAATATTGAATCGCCAGCCTGTTGCATCAGGGTGCGGTACTTCATTTCACTCTCCCTTATTTTATCTTCGGCTTTTTTACGTTCACTTATATTCCGGATTATTGACAACGCTTTATTATCCCCGATCAGTTTTGTATTCAACTCTATATCAAATGTTGTCCCATTCTTATGTACGGCCAGCCTTTCTGTTAAATGAGACTGATCATCCTTAAGCAAATGGTATCCAAAAGGCTGCAACCTCAGGTTTTCGGGGTCCAGAAAAAAACTAATGTTTTTTTGTAATCCTTCTTCCATAGTATATCCAAACATGCTGCAAAGGCCGGGATTAACGTTAATGATCTTTCCCTGCAGGTCGGTGACAAGAATACCGTCCGAAGCCTGTTCAACCAGCGAACGGTATAGTGCCTCACTATTTCGTAATTCCTCTTCAGCCTTATTAAGGCTTTTGGTAGATGACTGGGTAACAATAAAGAAGATAATGGTATACATGATGATCCTGATGGCTAAACTCATGGTATTATTATAAAGTCCCGCCTCTTCACCTTTCAGGCACAACCAGCCTAATAAAACAAGGGTTGTTATAATGATGAAAAATCCTTTAACGCCTACCCTTGCAGCCAGGGTTTTTTTATGAAAAGCGGCCAAAAACCCATTATCCGGCCTGGAAAAAAGAATACCAACAGAAAGCAACATCCCGGAAAAAATAGTGGGTAGTGAATCAGAAATAAATTGTTCTGTTTTAAAAAACGGGCTGGCGCTGTATAGGTAAGCTGTAATGAATGTAAATGAATTGATCAAAACGAGTATGGCTGAAAATTCTGATATTCGTTGCAGGTACTTTTTATTAACCGGATAAAAAAGGAGCGATATACCAAGTATTATAAATGCGACAGCCGTTATTTCGGGCATGCGACCCGGAAAATTATCTGCAACAGTCATTTTATCTAAAAAAAATAAATCATCGAAAACTGTATTCCAGTGAAACAAGTATTGGCTCAGCGAAACAACGCCCAGTAAAAAAACAATAAATCCAAGTAATAAGGCCATGCGCCTGTTTTTGCCGGATGCAAATAATAAAAGTGAGACAGCTGCAAAAATGATTCCCAGGGCCACAATTACATTCATACTGTCAAGGTTGTGATTATAGAGCCGTATTATTTCAAGGTTAAATATCCAGCCTGACAAAGTCACCATGGCTAAAGCAATTGCCAAAAAAGCAGTAACAACGGTTGTGCGTGTTGTATTAAAAAAAGAAATTTTCCTGAAAGGCATACTGAAGAATTTTAAATACAGATTTCAACTTTTATTCAGTTTCTATCAAGATACTTAAATTCTTTATCAGGCAGAAAAAATATTTGCCTATTCAAACGAAGGCAGCAGTTTTATTTCGTTCCGGTACAGGATGATCTTCTTACTGTTTTCCAGTTGTTTCAATAATCTTGATATAACAACTCTTGAAGTAGCTAATTCATCTGCAATAAGATTATGAGAAGCCTTTATTACGCTGGAACCGGTTATTCGTTGCTTTCCTTTCAAATATTCTGTCAGCCGCTCATCTAACTTATGAAAAGCAATACTTTCAATTGATTTCAGCAACTCTATAAAACGTTCATTAAAACTACGCATGATGTAATTCTTCCAGCTTGGATAAGTGCAAAGCCATTCATCTAACTTGATATGTGGTATTGCTATCAGTTCCACCTCATCTTCTGCTATGGCTTTTACTTCGCTCTTCTTTGCTTCAATGCAGCAACTGTATGCCATAGAGCAGCTTTCGCTGCTGGATAAATAATACAACAATATTTCATGGCCCTCTTCATCTAAACGGTACACTTTTATTGTTCCGTTTAAAATAATGGGCATCATCCGGATATACTTGCCATAATCCATGATCAGGTCTCCTTCATTAAAATGCTGAATGATACCGAACTGTTGAATTTCCTGCAATAGCTTTGGTTCAAAAATATGTTGAAGCTTTTCTATGTTCATCATGCTGATTAAAAATGAAAGTTTAAAACAAAATTGTATTGCATCATATTTACCTTGTTAATCTCAAAACGCCTGTTGTTATATATTTCACCGGTATTCATTTTCCAAACAACCAATACCTGGGCTTCAAGCCCTTTCAATATCCCTGCAAATGAATACCGAATATCGGCATTCGCCTGCGTGTATGAAGGTAAGCCATACTTATTTAACCGGTAATTTTTTACATCGGGTAATTTATAATACCCGGCAGCCAAAGATGTTTTTACCCTTGCTTTTGTAAAATTTAAATTCACTTTTCCCATTATTGAATGCACATCCCCAAAACCCTCATTACGTTCACGTGGTAAAAAAGTAAAGAACGGTTCCCTGCCCCATTCACGGGGCATTAAATAACGGCCATGACTGGTAATGCGGTTGTAGTTGATGCTGGTTTCCAGGTTTTTATTTTTCCAGCCAGCCTTTGCCCCAAAGCTTAGAGACTTTCCTCCCTTTTCAAAATAGGTTTTTGCAGCATCTGTATTTCCCCCATTGTTAATGGCATCCTGCCTGATTAACTGAGCGCCTGCAAAAAAGGAGCTGTTCCCTTTTTGCGGAAACAACAGGTTGGCCTGCAGCATAGCCGTATTAAAAACATTATCTGTGTATACATCCCATGCCTGCAGGTTTAGATTTTTTACGGCCTCAATATGTATTCCAAGTAAGGCTATAGCTTTACTGTTAACATTATTACTGTAATGTGATTTTGCACCATCTACATTTACACCTGAAGGATAAACACCCAATGACTGCCCGATACTAAACCATTTTGTAGTGCCTCTTGGAGAAACAGCATAGAGCAATCCTCCTTCTGCTTTTATTTTTTTTGCCTTATTAAATTCCATCCAGATACCCTCTGCACCTGTTGGCCTCATTCTGCCGTCCTGCAAATTAATAAATGGCGTATTCAGTAACTGCCGGCCAAAAGTGATGGAAAGCTTTTTATGGTGATATTTTAAATAGAATTCTTCAAGCCTGTCAATATCTTTTTTATTGTAAGGATTTTCTATGTCAAACAAAGCTATTTCATACCGGTTAGATTGGCCTGTTATGCTATCCGGTTTTCCCAGATCGGATGAGCCGATATTAAAAGTATAAAAGCCACTTACGGCAAACTGAAATCCATGAAACCTGGCCGTTTCGTAACGGATTCCACCGCCAACTGCGTTGGCATAATAATCGGTAAGGCCGGTATTATTGTCGGAGGCCATAAAAAAATACCTGAAATGTCCATTAAAGTGGCCTCTTTTAAAAGCCGACAATAAAGAAGCTGTATCTACTGTTTGAACCTGTTTGCCTTTATACATATCAGGTTTTTCAGAAACCTCCTGGTGTTGAGCTGTTATAATTTTCCCTGCAAGCAGCATCAATGATGCTACGAGTAATTTTTTCATGCGTCAATTTTTTAATTAATGAAACCGGTAATCTACCCCGGTCACCTGTGTAAGCAATGTTTGCGGGGCGTCCAGTATATCAGCATTCTCCGGCGGCGTTGGGGTTACCGGCGAATTGGCTGCCAGGTAATCTTTCATAACAGAATGCAGTGTATAGTTTGTATTTTTTGCATTGGCTACATTGCTCATCCGGCAAAGCATATCACTGGGGTCGCCATCCCGCTCGCAGGCACATATTTTATACATTTTATCCGGATCTAGTGGTGTGTTTGCAACAGATACTGTCTGTACCCTTTTACCCTTTTCTGCAAAAGCATTAAAGGTTACTTTCATTCCTTTGAATTTTATAACCCAGCCCCCAAAGCGTTCTGAGGCATCTTTGGCAAAAACATTATGCATTTCTTTTTCCAGCCATTCCCATATCTGTTTACCGGTAACTGAACCGGTTCTCACCGTACTATCCACCGGGAACATATCATAAATAAATCCTTCGGTAATGGGAATGTTGCCGGTATGATCAGGTGTAGTACGTGGCGGACAAAACCTAAAGCCATTTGATAAAACAATATCCACATCTTTCATTTTCCATTTCAAAGCATCCAGTATCATGGTATCAATTGGATTTTCCACTACAAAGTATCTGTATAATGGTATGGTACTGTAACCTGCAACTTTATACATTTCACCTGCAAAAGGTTTTTCATTGTTTTTTATTAATGTTGCAATTTCATTTGAAGGCTTGAATTTGTCTGCCGTTATCTCCACCAATTCGTAATTGTCTTTTATTACTTTACCGTTTTGAATGGTAAGATTGAGTTTGCCCACAAAAGAACCAAAAGCACCCGGCTCAACTACCTTACTGTATTTGCATTGAATGGGTTTTCTCACTCTTTCATGCGTATCACCTCCAAGGATGTAGTCAACATCTTTACATTCTTCCAGGTTAGCTAAATAAATTTGCTGAGATAAACCTAAATGTGCAACAATTAAAACATAGGCACATTGTTCCTGGTTACGCAATACATCAACATAATGTGGAAGATTTTCTTCGGGCTTTGTATAAATGATCCCTTTGCTGTAATTGGGTGATTGGCGTAACGGAACCAATGGATCGGTGTATCCGATAAACCCGATCTTTACCCCTTTAATGTTCCAGATATAATATGGCGGAAAAATCAGTTCTCCTTTTTTCTCCGCTCCCAGATCGTGATACATATTGGCACAAACCTTTGGTGCATTTAATGAACCCAGTAAGGTTTGCATGGCTTTTTTGTAATAAATAACTTCCCAGTTTCCGGGAAGATAAAGATCGTAACCCAATGCATTTAAAATGGGTACCATGGCTTTGCCCGTTGTTTTTACAGACAGCTCACTGCCCTGGAACATATCGCCGGTATCAATCAAAAAAGTATCCGGGTTTTTCTTTCTTTCATTTTGCAGGTAAGTGGCCAGGTGTGCATAACCACCGGTTTTACGAAAAACCGCTTTATCATTTTCCCAAAATAATTCATCATGCGGGTGCACCTGGCAATGCACATCGGTAGTTTGTAAGATGGAGATGGTAAAGGGTTTGTCACCGTCTGCTGTTGTGTTTTCCTTTTTTGAATTTTCTATTGAACCTGCTGCGGCAATAATGGGTGTAGAAGCCAGCAACCCTGCCCCACCCAGTGTGCCCATTTTTTTTATAAAATCTCTTCTGTTGTTTTTCATGAGGCTGATTTTAATTTTTTACTATGGAAGATGCTTTTTGTTTAGCTGCTTCTTCTCTTTTCTTTTGTTCATCCACAATGGGTTTAAACGGGCCATACTTGTGTTGTTTTTCAGTAAATGCATCTGCATAAGGCCCAAAGGGATGATCAACCGGTTTTATTGTTTTATCGGGCCAGTCTTTTGGGGTGTTGATGTGAGGCCTTTTTTGGGTGAGTACAAATGCAGCAACATCCCATGACTCTTCATCAGTAAGCTGTGTATTTTTATAAGTAACCCCCTGCGGCATATTATACTTTACATATTTTGCAAAGTTGCTGATCCGGTATAAACCGGCTCCATCATTAAAACTGTTATTGCCCCATAAAGCCGGATAGGTATTTTCTGTTTTATCTGTATTAAAAACGCCTTCGCCATTTTGCTGATGACAGCTTTGGCACTTAGCAGTATAAACAACCATTCCTTTTTCGGGGTCTGCGGCACGATCAAGAAATGCAAGATCTTTAAAGCCTGAACCCGCTGCTTTTTTCCCTTTCTCTACATTTGTTCCTAAAAATTTTATGTATGCTGTAATGGCCTGCATCTCTTTTCCGGCTGTATCAATTGCCTTTCCGTTTAAACTTCTTTCAAAGCAATCGTTA
>JANOFR010000042.1:0-3917 GCA_031413755.1 Chitinophagaceae bacterium | reverse complement strand
CGTAGATTTTATGTTGTTAACTAATCAATGAATTTGCATGTTGAATAAAATAATTCACTTCAGTATAAAAAATAAACTCATCATTGGTGTAATGACCATTGCGTTAATAATTTGGGGCTTGTGGAGTGCCTCAAAATTACCTGTTGATGCATTGCCCGATGTTACCAATAACCAGGTACAGGTTATTACCCGTGCCCCAACACTGGCAGCGCAGGAAGTGGAACAGTTCATTACTTACCCGGTTGAAAGGGCCTTATCTAATATCCAGGGTGTAGAAGAGATGCGGTCATTTTCCCGTTTTGGATTAAGTGTAATAACTATTGTGTTCAAAGAAAATATGAACATTTTTTTTGCAAGGCAACTTATTGCCGAAAAATTAAAAATGGCTGAAGCAGAAATCCCCCAGGGGTTAGGCACACCGGAAATGGGACCGCTTACAACAGGTCTGGGCGAAGTTTACCAATATATTATCCATCCAAAAAAAGGCAGTGAAGAAAAATATTCTGCCATGGACCTGCGTACCATGCAAGACTGGATCGTAGGGCGTCAGTTAACCGGCATTGCCGGTGTGGCAGAAGTAACTGGCTTTGGTGGTATCAGCAAGCAATATGAAGTGGCGATAAATCCCGACAGGTTGAAGGCTATGAATATAACCATTCCGGAAATATTTACAGCACTTCAAAAAAATAATGAAAATACCGGTGGTGCTTATATCGACAGAAAACCAAATGCCTATTTCATCCGAGGAGTAGGATTGGTAAAAACATTTACCGATATAGAAAATATAGTTATTAAACAGCAGAACGGTATTCCTGTTTTGATCAGGGATGTTGCCAGGGTTCAATTTGGTTCGCCGCCGCGTTACGGAGCACTTACTTATAATGGCGAAAAAGAAGTTGTTGGCGGCATCGTACTGATGATGAAAGGAGCCAACAGTGCATCTGTTGTTAAGTTGGTAAAAGAACGGATGAAAACAATTGAAAGATCTTTGCCCGATGATGTGACGATTGAAGCATTCCTTGACCGAACTGATTTAATTGACCGTGCCATCAATACGGTAAAAACAAATTTGATAGAAGGGGCATTGATTGTAATACTTATACTGGTTTTATTTCTGGGAAATCTGCGGGCAGGTTTAATTGTAGCTTCTGCTATTCCTTTATCATTATTATTTGCATTGGCATTAATGAATTTGTTTGGCGTTAGTGCCAACCTTATGAGTTTGGGTGCCATAGATTTTGGTTTGATCGTAGACGGTGCGGTTATCATTGTTGAAGCCACACTTCATTTTTTTTCAAGTGAAAAACTAAAAGGGAAATTGACTCAGCAACAGATGGATAATGCAGTGGGCGGAAGTGCAAGGCGTATGATGAGTTCCGCAGCATTCGGCCAGATCATCATCCTGATTGTTTATTTACCCATCCTTTCCTTAGAGGGTGTTGAAGGAAAAATGTTTCGCCCCATGGCAGAGACAGTAGCTTTTGCCATACTGGGGGCCCTGATCTTATCACTCACTTATATACCCATGATGAGTGCCTTGTTACTTTCTAAAAACATCAGCCATAAAAAAACAGTTGCTGACAGGATGATGGGATTTTTTCAACACATGTATGCCCCGGTAATAAAAGGAGCTGTAAAAATAAAATACGGCGTAACTGTTATTGCACTTGTTTTATTAGTTCTCAGCATCATCATTTTTAAAAACATGGGTGGTGAGTTTATTCCCACGCTTGAGGAAGGGGATTATGCCATTGAATTTGTTTTGCCACAGGGCTCTTCCTTAACTCAAACTGTTGAAACGATGATGATGGCAGAGAAGATGCTGCTGAAATATCCCGAAGTGAAAATGGTTGTGGGCAAAACCGGTGCAGCGGATATAGCAACAGACCCCATGCCACCGGAAGCATCAGATCTGATGGTGATCCTGAAACCTAAAAAAGAATGGACAACTACAAAAGATTTTTATGAACTGGCAGATATCATGAGGGAAAAGCTTTCTATTATCCCAGGAGTTATTGCAGAACCGAGTCAGCCTATTCAAATGCGTTTCAATGAACTGATGACGGGCATACGGCAGGATGTGGCCATAAAAATATTTGGCGAAAATTTAGATACACTGATCGCTTATGCAGATAGAGTAGCTAATGTTATACGCCCAATTAAAGGCATCACACAACCACAGGTAGAACGTGTAGATGGCCTGCCGCAAATTACGATTGAATACGACAGGGCAAGACTTGCAGGCTATGGGCTGAATATTGAAGATATAAATCATGTGGTAAGTACAGCATTTGCCGGAGAAGTGGCAGGTGTTGTTTATGAAAATGAAAGAAAATTTGACCTGGTTTTAAGGCTCGACAGCAGTTACCGTACTTCGCTGGATGATGTGAGTAATTTATATGTGCCCCTGGCAAACGGTAACCAGATACCGTTATCGCAGGTTGCCACTGTTGCCTTTAAATCGGGGCCTGCACAGATAAGCCGTGAAGCCGGTAAACGAAGGATCTATGTAAGCTTTAATGTAAGCGGCCGTGATGTAGCGAGTGTGGTAAAAGAAGCACAGGAAAAATTAAATGAAAAAGTAAAATTACCAACCGGCTATTATTATACCTATGGCGGTACATTTGAAAACCTGCAGAAAGCATCTGCACGGTTAATGATCGTAGTGCCGTTGGCGCTGTTGCTTATCTTTTTTATGCTGTACCTAACTTTCGGTTCTGTAAAAGAAGCCTTACTTATTTTTTCGGCTATTCCTATGAGTGCAATTGGAGGTGTATTTGCTTTACTCATCAGGGGAATGCCTTTCAGTATTTCTGCAGGTATTGGTTTTATAGCCTTGTTTGGCGTTGCGGTATTAAATGGTATTGTGTTGATCAACACTTTCAATCAACTGGAAAAAGACGGAATAAAAGACATTATGCAAAGGGTACTGGAAGGAACAAAGATCCGGTTACGCCCTGTTTTATTGACTGCTTCTGTGGCAGCTTTAGGATTTATTCCAATGGCATTATCAACGGGTTCGGGAGCTGAAGTGCAGAAACCGCTGGCAACAGTGGTAATTGGCGGATTGATAACAGCAACATTCTTAACCCTCGTCGTGTTACCATGTTTGTATATCATTTTTTCAAAAAAGAATAACCAAATTATGAAACCGGTTGTAACAGGCGTAGCAGGTATTATGTTGTTGCTGCTTTCAGTTAATGCAAAGGCGCAACGGCCAATTCAAAAAAGGATTGGTATTGATGAAATAATAACTTCGGCAAAAAATAACCTGCAATATGGTATAAATACGCAGCAGATAAATAAAGGAAAAACACAGGTTAGAACTGCAACAGCATTGCCTAAAACAGGTGTGTTTGCAGAGAATGAAGACTTAAGGCCAAGTGACAGCAAAGGCATTTTAAAAGTAGGGATTTCGCAAAGTATTGATTGGCCCGGGTTGTATAAGGCAAAGAAAAACCTGTACACAGAGCAAATGAAATATTATCAGGTAAATGAATCTGCAATAGATATAGATTTGAAAAGAGATGTAAGAACCATGTATTACCAGCTTTGGTATTTACAGGATAAGCAACAGTTGTATTATCGCTTAGACAGTATTTACAAATCATTAAGTGCAGCAGCCATATTGAAAGTTAAAACCGGTGACAGCAGGGGATTAGATAGTATTGCTGCCAATGTAAGAATGGTGGAATTACAGGCCTTTCTGCAGCAAATCAGTAACGATATAAATATTCAGCAACAATCATTAGCACAGTTGCTGAATAACGCTGATGTGATTTTACCTTTGGAGCAACCGCTTGCAAAACTGGCAATGCCGGTATTTACCGGTGATTCATTACATCCGATCCTAGCTTTACAATCACAAAATATAAATATTGCCAATGCAGGGGTTTCGGTTGTTAAAAATGAAAACA
>JANOFR010000041.1:0-8143 GCA_031413755.1 Chitinophagaceae bacterium | reverse complement strand
TAAATACAACAGATAAAAGACAAACATTATGGCAATGAAAGTAAAAGAGGTGGTAGAAATTATCCCACCACAGGATATTTTTGTAGGCAACCCGGATGCATCAGTAACCTTGATGGAATTTGGAGAATATGAAAGTGAGGACTGTGCAAAAGCAAATGAAGTGGTTAAGAAGTTATTGGAGGAATTTGATGGTAAGATCAGGTTTCAATTCCGTCATTTCCCGTTAACTAAAATTCATCAGCGTTCTATGAAGGCTGGTGAGGCATCTGTTGCGGCTTCGCAGGTTGGTAAATTTTGGGAAATGCACAATATCCTTTTTGATAACCGCCGTCAATTGGGTACTACCAGTTTAAAACTTTATTCAAGGGAAGCCGGAATCAGTAATAAACATTTTTTGGAGGAATTGATCAACTCAACTTATGGTTGGCAGGTTCGTAATGATTTAAATGAAGGTATTGAAAGAGGGGTACGGGAAGTTCCTGCTTTCTTCGTAAACGGAGAAATGGTTACCAATAAACCAACTTTTGAAAACCTTAGTAAGACCATTGAATCCGCTTTACGTAAGGCAAAGAAAAAAGCACCGTCAAAGCAAAGAGCATAATGAATAACGTATAACAGGCCCCGATGAGAACCGGGGCCTGTTTAATTTTAATTTACTTCAACGTAATAAATCATTAATTCCTTACCGTTTACCATTACGGTAACCGGAAATGTTCCTTCTTCTTCAAATTTGTACGTAAAATTTAAAGTGCGGTTTTCAAAAATAAAGTTCATTTCCTTTTCTTTAAATTTTTTACGTTCACCAATACCCAACAAGACTTTTGTGATCTCTTCTTTACCATTAAGTGTAAAACTGAAACTGACTGATTTATTAACCTTTACATTAAGCATCCCATTCTTTGGAGAAAAATTTTTTAGTTCATATTCCATAGATGCAACCCGTATAACCGGTAATTCAAAAAAATCTTTTTTTCCTTTCGGAGCTTTGCCCAGTTTCCAGGCTTCATTATCCGGGTAATGCTGCAGGTTAAAAACGGTTTTGTTTGTAAAAAAATAAGCATCCGAAAAAGATTTTGTAAAAACTTTCATTTCCGTATCGGCGTATCCGCTGCCAAAAGCTGGGTCTACGTAATACCAGGTTTCAGGGCTAAGCCCCAACTGAACAACGGCCCAGCTATGATTGATCTCTGTACCTTTTTCGCCAATTTGTTCTGTATTATTTTTTACAAAACCATCCACCGTTAAACACCTGATGTCCGCACTGCTGCACATATCCTGAAAGAGGCTTGCAAAACCGATCCCTACAGCTTTTCGGCTCAACAGAACTTCTGTGGGAGAGTTTTTAGTGTTACTGTTATTTCTTGCCGATTTTATATCGTAGCTGATATTATTTGCAATCCAGTAATAAATGGCTCTCGCCCTATCAACTTTATCGGTAAACTTATTGCTTACCACATTATTAATAGTGCCCATACTCATATTTTCCAGGGAGCCAAGGCTTTTTACATAAGCATCAATGGCTTTAAAATCCCTGCCTTCAGTTTGAGCAAAAGACACAACACTAAAAAGGGTAAACAAAAGAACCAGGTATTTCTTTAAAAAATAAGTCATCCAATAAAATTACGCAACTTAAAGTTAAAAAAAGCGCAACATTATTAATTATAATCAAAAAGCGTGGCAGTGAAGATGCCTCTTTCGCGGGGTTTAAAAATTGCTTTCCAGTTGCCTATATAACGAATAAGTGAAGGCACCCGGTATGCTCCGAATTTTGTCATTACAATTTCCATCTGTACTTTAAAATCATAAACAGCGGCATTATAATTTAAAGTGTAATTCCTGGCTACCACCTCAAATGTTCTTTCATCAAACCAGGTAATCATTTCATCAACTATAACCTCATTCTTACTGGCGGGTTTTACTTTTTGTATAAAAAGGTAACAACTGGTATTATTATACATGGCCACATCAATACTCATATCATACCTGTCAGCCATCTCATCATCATATATGGCTGTTTTATTACTGATAAATGGCAGGCCGTTTATTCTTTTACCCGGATTAAAAAATAACATTTTTAACTGCTCTTTGTGTTTATCCATACCTTTTTTACCTGCAGTGCTGAACTCCCTTCCGGCTACAATATTATCTTCACCACAAACTGAATCCACGGTAAAAAAAAGTGACGCATACATTTGTGCAGTATAATAATTAAAATTGTGGTACTCATCATAAATATCCCCGGAAATCTGTTCTTCCAGGATTTCCATTTTACGGCAATCACTAATACGGCTCTGTTTTGTTATGCTG
Organism: Chitinophagaceae bacterium; assembly: GCA_031413755.1. GTDB lineage: Bacteria > Bacteroidota > Bacteroidia > Chitinophagales > Chitinophagaceae > Ferruginibacter. The sequence continues at coordinate 5,836 of JANOFR010000041.1, read as the reverse complement.
CGCAAACTTGCTTTAACCTTTCCATCACTGTTGTTCATGCGTATGTCATTTATGGCTGTAAAACCTAGAATCCGGAGGTTACGGAATGCTTTATAAAAAGAGCTGTCATTTTTAATACGATCGATAAATGCAGGGATATTTAATTTATTATTGATGACCACCTCACTGAGTGTAATGGTTTTTTGACCTACTGAAACTATGCTATCGGTAGTTTTTTGTGCAAAGCAGTTGTTTAAGAAACCCAAACAAAAAAAAGCAGCTATGATTTTCTGTATCATACATGCAAAGTTACAAAAGTGAGTACTGTAATAATCCTGTTAATTATTTTGGAAACACCATCCGGTAATCAACATTTATTTTCCCTTTGCTGATGTCATCAAGCTTACGTTTCATTAATTTCCGCTTAAGGGGTTTAAGGTGGTCTATGAATAGTTTGCCTTCAATATGGTCGTATTCGTGCAGTAATACACGGGCAGAAATACCATTAAAAGTTTTGGTATGTTTTTCAAAATGTTCATCTTCAAATTCAATCGTTAATTCTTCATTGCGGTAAACATCTTCCCTTATTTTAGGGATACTCAGGCAGCCTTCGTTGTAAGGCCATTCTTTACCGTTTAATTTTATAATATGGGCATTGATGAAAACAGCTTTATAACCCGGCGAGTCGGGATAATCATCTTTTTCATCTTCATCCTGGTTTTTAAAAATCTGTTCGCTGTCCATAATAAATAACCGGATGGGCACATTTATCTGTGGGGCAGCTAAACCAACACCATTGCTGTTATACATGGTTTCCCACATATCTGCAATCAGTTTATTCAGGTTGGGATAATCGGGGGAGATTTCATCACAAACCTTTCTTAAAACCGGAGAACCATATGCAACAATTGGAAGAATCATGTTGCAAATTTACGTCAATTAGACTGAAGATATTCCTGCAGGATGATGGTAGCCGCAATTAAATCAACATTTTTTTTATCCCGGCGGTGCTTTTTTTTCATGCCCATTTCTATCATAGCGTCTTTGGCCATTTTAGAAGAGTAACGTTCATCCACAGTTTTTAGTGGCATGGTTGGAAATTCTTTTTGTATTTTTTTAATAGCAGCCTTAACCAACGGCGTACCGTGGGTATCAGATTCATCCCAATTTTTTGGCAGGCCAATGATGATAAGCTCCACTTCTTCCTGCAAAAAATATCTTTTGAGCCATGGGATGAGCTCTTTGGATTCAATGGTTTCCAGGCCCGTTGCAATGATCTGCAATGGATCAGTTACTGCCAATCCGGTTCGCTTACCGCCGTAATCTATGGAAAGAATTCGTGCCATGCTGGCCCCACCTATCCTCCCCCAAGGGGAGGGAAATGGAGGAGATTGTGTTTTATCAGTTTAAAAATAAATCCAGTATTACAAAGATGGAGAAAACTACTGAAGCAATACCATTGGTTGTAAAGAAAGCCATATTTACTTTACTCAGATCGGTTGGTTTTACCAATGTATGCTGATAAATTAATAAACCCGTGAATAAAGCAACACCAATCCAATACCAAAGTCCGAAATGGCCATAAACTCCGGCGCTAATGACACAGGCTGCCGAAAGTAAATGCAGTAAATTGGATATCATAAGTGCTTTTGATTTGCCCAATACTGCCGGAATAGAATGGAGTTGATTTGTTTTGTCAAACTCTTCATCCTGCAGGGCATAAATAATATCGAAACCGCTTACCCAAAATAAAACAGTGAAAGAAAAAAGAATGGGTAATAATGCAAACTGTCCGGTTACTGCCAGGTAAGCACCAATGGGGGCAAGACTTAAACCTGTACCCAAAACCAGATGGCATAAAGCTGTAAAGCGTTTAGTATAACTGTAAAACAAAACCACAAACAAAGCCACCGGGGATAAATAAAAACAAATTTTTTTGATGAAAAAACAACAGGTAATAAACAATAAGCAATTGATAATAACAAACAGCAACGCATTATTTGCTTTAATAACTCCGGCCGGGATCTCCCTGATGGCGGTACGGGGGTTTTTTGCATCAAAGTTTTTATCGAGCCAGCGGTTGAAGGCCATGGCTGCTGAGCGGGCGAAGACCATGCAGAGGATGACAAGAATGAAAAGCCACCACTGGTATTTAAACAATAAAATTGTTTTTTCTAAAACTGGCCGTTCCCAAAACCTATACATTTTTATAAATGGAATTCTACTTAAATCTTTAACTCCCAAAAAAAATCCGATCAATGCAAAGGGCATTGCAAAAATGGTGTGAGAGAATTTTACGAGGCTTAGGTAGTTTTTTATTTTGCTCACTAAAAAATTATGTTCTTTTTTTAATATTCAATAATCAATGCTCAATGTACAACCTGCCTGCCGGCAGGCAGGTATTCAATTTTGGGCTTCAAGAAATACGACTTCTTACAATCTCCCACAGCACCACACCTGCAGCTGTTGCAATGTTTAAAGAATGTTTCATGCCCAACTGTGGTATTTCAATACAGCCATCACATTGTACAATGGTTTCCTGCTCCACACCCGTTACTTCGTTGCCAAAAATAACTGCAATTTTTTCATCACTGTTAAAATTAAGTTTTTGAAGCATGTAACTGTTAACAGCCTGCTCAATGGCATACACTTTATAACCATTTTCTTTTAGTGTTTTGATGGCTTCGGCGGCATTGGTAAAATGTTTCCAGCTTACACTTTCCTCGGCACCAAGTGCTGTTTTTTTTATTTCTTTATGTGGCGGAACGCAGGTATAACCGGTAATGTAAATGGCTTCCAGCAAAAAGGCATCGGCTGTACGGAACACACTGCCTACATTGTAGGCACTTCTTATGTTTTCCAAAACAGCAATCACCGGCGTTTTATCTGACTGCTTAAATTCCTCTACCGTTTTACGGTTGAGCTCTTCCATTGAAAGTTTAAGGCCCCCAGCCCCCCCAAGGGGGAAGTTAGCAGCAGTATAATATTTTTGAATGAATTTATTTTGCAAGGAATGCGGTGGAATTAAATTATGAAAGTTGAATTTGAAGGCGTTGAATAATGGTATGCCGTAAAAGTGTGTGACACAACGATGATAAGTTACGAACTAAAAGCTTGTCCCAAAAAAAAGCACATAACTTTCACTTCAATCTTTCCCCCGGTTCCCCCTTCAGGGGGCCGGAGGGGGGGGGTTATATCATCTCACCCTGCATCAACTGTGTTTTTGCGGTTGTTTTTTTTTCACCAAACTCCTTTGCCGCTTTTATAAAATGTACAAATATGGGTTGTGGATTTTCAACCGTGCTCTTTAATTCAGGATGATACTGCACACCAATAAAAAAAGGATGATCTTTCAGTTCTACAATTTCAACCAAACCCGTAGCCGGATTTTTTCCACTTGGGATCAAACCCGCTTTTTCAAAATCGGGAAGGTATTTGTTATTGAACTCCCAGCGGTGACGATGGCGCTCACTTATTTGTGTACTGCCATAAATTTTATGGGCAAGACTATCTTTTTTAATTTCGCAGGGATAAGCACCTAAACGCATGGTACCTCCTTTAGCTTCAATATTTTTCTGGTCCTCCATCAGGTCAATTACCGGATGGGGCGTTGTTTTATCCATTTCTGTAGAATGAGCATCTGCCCAGCCTATCACATTTCTTGCATATTCAATAACTGCCATTTGCATACCTAAACAAATACCAAAAAACGGCAACTTATTTTCTCTGGCATATTTAACGGCAATTATTTTTCCTTCTACTCCACGGTTACCAAAACCCGGTGCTACCAATAATCCATCCAGGTCTTTCAGTTTTTCCTGAACGTTTTCTTCATTAATAAATTCGCTGTGTACATTTACGATCTGAACTTTACATTCGTTGATGGCACCGGCATGTATAAAAGATTCAAGAATTGATTTGTAGGCATCCTGCAATTCAATATATTTTCCGATAAGGCCAATGGTAACTTTGCTTTGCGGATATTTGAGTTTATCTAAAAAAGCCCGCCATTTGGTAAGTTCGGGGGCTGCATAACCATTGATCTGAAGTTTTTTAAGTACGATAACATCCAATCCTTCCTGAAGCATTTTAAGCGGTACTTCATAAATGGTACTGGCATCCATGGCTTCAATAACCGCATTGGTTTTTACATTACAGAAAAGGGCAATTTTTTTCTTTAACTCATCATTCAGCGGATGCTCGGTACGGCAAACAATTACATTTGGATGAACACCTTCCTGGCTGAGCATACGCACGCTGTGTTGGGTAGGTTTTGTCTTTAATTCTTTGGCTGCCTTTAAATAGGGGATAAGGGTAAGATGTACCACCATACAATCTTCTTCGGGCAGTTCCCATTGTATTTGCCGAACAGCTTCTACAAATGGTAAACTCTCAATATCACCCACTGTTCCGCCAATTTCTGTTATTACAATATCATATTTTCCGCCTTTGCCCAACAGGAGCATCCGGTTCTTTATTTCATCGGTAATATGTGGGATTACCTGCACGGTTTTGCCCAGGTAATCGCCGGCCCTTTCTTTATTAATTACGGTTTGATAAATACGGCCGGTGGTAACATTATTGGCCTGTGATGTTGGCATATTTAAAAAACGCTCATAATGCCCAAGATCAAGATCGGTTTCGGCACCATCATCGGTAACATAACATTCACCATGTTCGTATGGGTTTAGGGTGCCGGGGTCAACATTAATGTAGGGGTCAAATTTTTGAATGGTTACTTTTAAACCCCTTGCCTGTAATAATTTTGCAAGAGATGCAGCAATAATACCTTTGCCTAATGAGGAGGTAACACCACCGGTTACAAAAATGTACTTAGCCATATAAAAAAAATTTGCCAACCCCTCCCTTATTTTTTGAGTAGGCAGTTGCCGTTAATAAATATGACCAGCGAAAATTTGGGAATAAATCTTGGAGGTCGGGTAAAGATAGGATGAATAATCGGGAGGAGGAAATTTGAAACAGTAATTTTAATATATTTTCACCTGAAAAATTACCCTTTTACAATCTTATTAAAGCTAGTTGCAATACCTTTTATTAACGATGAGCTAAACCCCTGGTGCTCCATTTCATTCAATCCGGCAATGGTGCAGCCTTTGGGAGTCGTTACCTTGTCTATTTCCTGCTCCGGATGAGTGCCTTTTTGTAACAGCAGTTCAGCTGCACCCTTTACGGTTTGGGCAGCAATTAAATTGGCAGTAACGGCATCAAAACCAATTTCGATACCGCCCTGTATGTTGGCCCGTATATACCGCATAGCATAAGCGGTACCGCAGGCACCCAATACGGTTGCAGCATCCATTAAGTTTTCATTGATCACGGTTACTTTACCTAACACAGAAAACAGATCCTGTACATAAGCTGTTTGTTTTTCGGTGGCATTGGTAAAACTTATACAGGTCATGCTTTCCTGTATGGCAATAGCGGTATTGGGCATGGCACGAAAGACAGGTAGCTTCTTCCTGATGATATCTTCAATATCTTTTATCATTACACCGGTAACCACTGAAACTAAAATATGATTGGGTGTTAATGCTGTTTTAAAGCTGCTCAGTACTTCCGAAACCTGGTAAGGTTTTACAGCCAGTATCAACAGCTGGCATTGTTTTACAGCAGCAGCATTATCCGAACCGGTATTAATACCTTTTGCCTGCAGGCTTTTTAAAGTTGCGGTATTTCTTTTGGTGATATGAATATCTGCAGCTTTGCAGAATTTGCTTTTTAATAATCCTTCTGCAATAGCAGAGCCTAAATTTCCGCCACCGATGATGGCAATTTTGTTTTTCATGAAATTTATAATGATGGGGTAAAATGAAAGAATTGTAACTCTTTTACCTTG
>JANOFR010000040.1:0-72408 GCA_031413755.1 Chitinophagaceae bacterium | reverse complement strand
AATGCGACTTTCGCTGCATGACCCGAAGAAACTCGGACAGAAATACGTGGATGAACCTGCACTCTGGATTGAAACCGAAGAATTGGTAAGGGATGTATTAATTAAAACCAACACTCCTTTTATTGAAGTGCAGGATGAAGCCGCTTTTTACGGCCCTAAAATTGATGTACAGATATGGAGTATAATCGGCCGTGAATTTACATTGGCTACCAACCAGGTAGATTTTGCGCAGGGCAGAAGATTTAATTTAGAATATACCAACCAGGATAATAAAGCGGAAACTCCGTTGATCATTCACCGGGCACCATTGGGAACCCATGAAAGGTTTATTGGTTTTTTACTGGAACACTATGCCGGAAAATTTCCTGCGTGGCTCGCTCCCCTTCAGGTTAAAATATTGCCTATCAGTGATAAGTTTATGGATTATGCAAATACAATTTTGCAAACGCTGAAAAATGCTGATATTCGTGCTGAGATTGATGACAGAAATGAAAAAATAGGAAAGAAGATCCGGGATACAGAAGTTGCCAAGGTACCCTATATGCTGGTGATCGGCGAGAAAGAAATGAATGAAGGAAAAATTGCTGTTCGCAGACAGGGTAAAGGTGATCTGGGTGCAAAAGATGTAACTGAATTTGTGAATGAGTTAGTTGCCGAGATAAAAGAAAGAAGAGGAGAATAACTATTAGCCAAACCAATAAAATATAAGGCAAACTGTGCAAAAATTTACAGCTAACAGCTAACGATTAAAAGCTAATAGCTAAACCAACAACATTGTAAACTAAAAAAAGTAAATGGCATTTCCACCAAGACCCAGGGGTACATTTAATCCCCGTTTTAAAAAAGAACAACAACAGGAACACCGTACCAACCACATGATCAGAGCTCTTGAAGTTCGGTTGGTTGGCGAAAATTTAGAACCCGGTGTTTATTCACTTCCAGACGCCATAAAAATAGCTAAGGAGCAGGAGTTGGATTTAGTAGAGATTTCTCCAGGCGCAAAACCACCTGTTTGTAAGATCATTGACTACAATAAATTTTTGTACGAAGAGAAGAAAAAGAAGAAAGAGATGAAGGCGAAATCGAAAACCAGTGAGGTTAAGGAAATTCGCTTTACGCCCAATACAGATGATCACGACTTTGAATTTAAAGTAAAACATGCTGAAAAATTTTTAGCCGACGGGGATAAAGTAAAAGCACACGTACAATTTAAAGGACGTGCCATTATGTTTAAGGAAAGAGGTGAATTGTTATTATTAAAATTTGCTGATCGCCTGAAGGATGTTGGCGCCTTGGAAGGATTGCCAAAAATGGAAGGAAAGCGGATGTTGGTTATGTTTGCACCAAAGGCCAAACTGTCAAAAAGAAAACAACAGGCTGCAGATAAATTGTAAGGGGTTTACCAATAATAAAATTTAAGGGGAGTTCTTGCTTCCCTTTTTTATTTTTACAGCATACATGGATACCAGTTTAAACAAATACATCAGCGAAACAGGCTTTTGCTCCCGCAGGGAAGCGGATAGATACATTGAGCAACTCCGGGTTACTATTAACGGTGTTGAGGCAATGAAGGGTAATCGTGTTGGTGAAAATGATGTGGTTTTAGTAGATGGTGAACCCATTAAAAAAAAGAAGGCTGCCGTTTACCTGGCATTACACAAACCCAAAGGAGTTACCTGTACCACAGATCTGAAAGATAAGACCAACATTATTGATTTTGTAAATTTTAAAACAAGAATATTTCCAATAGGGCGATTGGACAAACGAAGCGAGGGATTGATATTTTTAACCAATGACGGTGATATTGTAAACAAGATTTTGCGTGCCGGTAACCAGCACGAAAAAGAATATATGGTTACTGTTGATAAGCCAATCACCCTTGATTTTATACAGAAGATGCGGAATGGGGTTCGCATTTTAGGCACCGTAACCCAAAAATGTTTTGTAAAGCAGGAAGGCCCCAACCGGTTTAAGATCATTTTAGTACAGGGCCTTAACCGCCAGATTCGCCGTATGTGTGAGGCATTGGGATATAATGTGGAGAGCCTCAAGCGTACCCGTATCATGAATATGACTTTAAGTGGATTGCCGCCCGGGAAATGGCGCTACTTTACAGCTGCAGAAATTGATACCATTAATAAAATGCTTACCAACTCCAGTAAAACGGCTGAAGGGAGTGATGGTATGGATGAGTAACTCAAACAAAAAGTGTATTTAAGTTCAATTATAATATTATGTACTAATTGAGTTTCTTTTTTCTATTAAAAAAAGAAAAGCAGAACAACACAAGTTCAAAACGATGTTTCATAGCAGTGCATTAGCCTGATTCCCCAAAAGACAAAGGGGTAAACAAAAAACTTCCCAAACTCCTCCAATTCTCCCCATTTCCCCCTATCTTTGCCGCCCGAAAAAGAAAACTCTCTTTTTCAGACATTTCCCACAAGGCTCAACAAGTTCCCGATAGTTATCGGGACGCCAGCAGGGAGTAACTAAAAACAGTTATGTAATGCCAAAGGTTAAAACCAACAGCAGCGCCAAGAAGCGCTTTAAAGTTACCGGTTCCGGTAAGATCATGTTTCAAAAAGCATTTAAACGTCACATCTTAACCAAAAAATCTAAAAAACGCAAGCGTAATATGCGTAAAGATGGTATGGTTAGTGATGCAAACATGCACTTTGTAAAACGTTTATTGGGCCTCAAATAATCCCGATAGCTATCGGGACAACATTTAACTTTCAACTTTTAACTTTAAACTCTTTAAGATATGCCACGTTCAGTAAATGCAGTAGCCAGCAGGGCCCGCCGCAAAAGAATATTAAAAGCTGCCAAAGGATACTATGGTAAGCGAAAAAATGTATACACCGTTGCCAAAAACGTAATGGAAAAAGGCTTAACATACAGCTATGTTGGCCGTAAATTAAAAAAGCGTGAATACCGCACTTTATGGATTGCACGTATTAATGCAGCTGTAAGGGCAGAAGGTATGACCTATAGCCAGTTCATCAACAAATTGGTTGTTAAAAAAATTGACCTTAACAGGAAGGTATTGGCTGACCTGGCCATGAATGAGCCGGAAACATTTAAGAAATTAATTGATTCCGTTAAGTAAGACTGTCTGCAAAAATTTATAGTACCGGTTGTGATTATTTCACTGCCGGTTTTTTTTATGTTTAAATATCAGCATTCTGTTATTTTTGTATAAATTATCATCCGTTAGCAATCGGATCACCTAAATAAGTAAATCAGTAAATGGATAATACCTACAACGACCTGGTGCAGCAAACCTTTAAATTTCCACAGGAAGATTTTAAAGTGAAGAACGAGTATTTACAATATAATGACCAGGATATAAAAGCACTGATCGATAAATATGGTACACCATTAAAACTTACCTACCTGCCAAAAATCGGTAAGCAGATCAATAAAGCAAAACAAATGTTTGGGGTAGCTTTTAAAAAACACAGGTACGAAGGAAAATATAATTATTGTTATTGTACCAAAAGTTCTCATTTCTCTTTTATCATTGAAGAAGCTTTGAAAAATGATATTCATTTGGAAACGTCTTATGCCTATGATATTGATATCATAAAAAAGCTTTACTTAAAAAGGAAAATAAATAAAGATATTTTTATTATATGCAATGGTTATAAACAGAAACCATACATCAGCAGGATTGCCAGCCTTTTAAATACCGGGTTTAAAAATGTTATTCCAATTTTAGATAATGTAGACGAACTGCGGGGTTATATAAAATCAGTAAAAGTTCCTTTTAACCTGGGCATTCGGGTTGCCGCAGAGGAAGAACCCAATTTTCCTTTTTATACTTCACGATTGGGAATCAGGGCAAAAGATATCCTGGAATTTTATGTTGATAAGATTGAAGGTAATGAGCACCGTTTTCAGCTAAAGATGCTGCACATCTTTTTAAACAAGGGTATAAAAGATGATATTTATTACTGGAGCGAATTGAATAAAGTGATCAACCTCTATTGCCAGTTAAAAAAGATATGCCCGGAACTGGATTCAATTAATATCGGCGGCGGATTTCCAATAAAACATTCGCTGGGTTTTGAATATAATTACCAGTTTATGATCAATGAAATTGTACGTAATATAAAAGTTGCCTGCAAACGAACCAAAGTACCCATGCCCAATATATTTACTGAGTTTGGCAGTTATACAGTAGGGGAGAGTATGGCACATATTTACAGTGTGATCGGACAAAAAATGCAGAATGATAAAGAGACCTGGTACATGATCGATTCTTCATTTATAACTACCTTACCCGACACCTGGGGTATTGGCGAAAAGTTTTTAATGCTTCCTATTAATAAATGGGACAATGAATATCAACGGGTTGTTTTAGGTGGCATAACCTGCGACAGCCATGATTATTACGATAGTGAAGAACATATTAATGAAGTATTTTTACCTAAAATTGGCGAAGGAGAACCGTTGTATGTTGGCTTTTTTCATACCGGTGCATACCAGGATCAGATAAGTGGTTATGGTGGAATTAAACATTGCTTAATTCCTTCGCCCAAGCACATCATTGTGGGCCACGATAAAAATGGTAAGCTGGTTGATTGGGTTTATGCCAAAGAACAAACAGCACAAAGCATGTTGAAAATATTAGGCTATAAATAATTTTTAATTTTTTTTGTGAAAAAACTTATCCTTATTTTATTTATTTTAAATGCTACTATGGTTGCTAAAGCACAAACTGCCGAAGACTCAGTTAAAACAGTTGTAAATAATCTGTTTAAGGCAATGAAAAACAGCGATGTTGTTTTATTGAAAAGTGTTTTTGCTGACAGCGCCATTCTGCAAACCATAACAAAAAATAAAGCAGGAGAAACCATGATCCGAAATGAATCCGTTGCCCGCTTTGTTGAAAGCATAAGTAAAATACCTCCGGGTGCAGCTGATGAACAGATCAGTTTTGGACAAATAAATATTGACGGCGCTTTAGCAAGCGTGTGGACTCCTTATAAGTTTATATATAATGGTAATTTCAGCCATTGTGGGGTAAACTCTTTTCAACTGGTAAAGCTAAATAATGAATGGAAAATTCAATATTTAATCGATACCCGGAGAAAAAATGATTGTAAATAAAAAAAGGGTCTTCCCAAGAATGAGATGACCGTTCCTGCCTGTTTAGAGACAGTTCAAACCAACAGTATGTATTTATGAAAAAACAATTTCTTACTGAATTGTGATTTCTTTTGCTCCCTGTTTTACTTCTTCTTTTTTTGGAAGGTCCAGTATTAAAATTCCATTTTCGTACCTGGCAGTAATGTTGGAGTCATCAATTTTTTCATCAAGTGTAAAACTGCGTTTAAAAGATTTGTGACTGAATTCTTTGCGGATCATTTTCTCATTTTCCGAATTCATTTCTGCTTTCTTTTCTACACTGATGGTTAAGTTTTTGCCATCCAGTTTTACATTAAAATCAGCTTTTACAAATCCGGGTGCTGCCAGTTCAATTTGATAAAAATCATTTTTTTCAACAATGTTGGCCGGAGGAAAATGTAAAACATCTTCTCTGAGAGACTTACCAAAACTAATTGGCAACTCAGTAAATAATTCATTCATTAATCCGTCAAAAGATCTGTTGATGGGGTTGTTTACTTTTACAAGTGTCATAGCTATTATTTTTTTGGTTATTAATTATATATCGATACTTTATGAATGTCAAATAATATTCCAACCCATTTTTCAAGACAATTTTTCAAAACAGCAACTAAATAGTAGCCAATATGGCTGTTTCAGCAAATATAAAATGTCATTATTTCCGTATTAAAAGATTTCGATATCGGGAAATGTATTTACAGGTTTTGGTCTTATTTAAAAGAAGTATGTAATTTTACGTTATATAAAAAATTAAAAAAGATATGTATCCAGAAGAAATTGTAATACCCATGAAAGAAGAGTTAACAGAGAATGGCTTTTCTGAATTATTAACTGCAGCGGCTGTTGAAAATAAACTTGCCGAAAAAGGAACCACCCTGGTCATGATCAATTCTGTTTGTGGTTGCAGTGCAGGTACTGCCCGTCCGGGTGTATTAATGGCTGTACATAATACGGCAAAAAAACCCAACCATATCACTACCAGTTTTGCAGGTTTTGATGTTGAAGCAGTAAAAAAGATAAGAGAGCATTTAATGCCTTATCCCCCTTCTTCTCCGGCAATTGCTTTATTTAAAGATGGTAAACTGGTTCATTATATTGAACGCCATAATATTGAAGGCCGCAGTGCGCAAATGATAGCTGAAAATCTGATTGGAGCATTTGAGCAGCATTGTAATTAGTAACCTATTAATAAGTATTAGTCTAAACCTCCTGTTACATGCAGGAGGTTTTCTATTACCGGTAATTTGATTTGTTGAATACCTTATTATACTTAGCTTAACTTTATTAATATTGACCGAAGTAGTATATTGCATTCCTAAATTAAAAACCCCAACGTAACAGATGTATCCTAATTTATATTATGTATTTAAAGACTGGTTTGGTTTGGAATGGAATGGATTAAGCTTCTTAAATACTTTTGGCCTTATGGTTGCCATGGGCTTTGTTACAGCTGCCATTGTTTTAAGTAAAGAATTACAGCGTAAGGAAAAACTGGGGCTTTTATCACCCCGGGAAGAGATGATAACGGTTGGTAAACCAGCTTCAATAAGTGAACTTTTAATGAATGCCATTGTAGGGTTTATTTTCGGATACAAAATTTTTGGTCTCTTTTTCAGTAAACCTGCCGCTGTTAATCCACAGGATTATATCTTTTCGGGTGATGGAAATATACTGGGCGGTTTGTTATTAGCGGCTTTTTTAACCTGGCTAAAATGGTGGGATAAGAATAAACAGAAATTAAAAGAACCGGAAACTCGTAAAGTACGCATCTGGCCACACGACAGGGTGGGTGATATCATCATCCTTGGGTTGATATTTGGAATTTTAGGAGCCAAGCTTTTTGATAATCTTGAAAACTGGAGTGAATTTATCCAGGATCCGATTGGAAGATTGTTTTCTGCCAGCGGACTTACTTTTTACGGAGGCCTGATTATGGCAGCCATAGCCATATGTTGGTATGCATCAAAAAAGGGTATCAAGGTGATTCACCTGGTTGATGCAGCCGGATTGGCCTTATTACTTGCCTATGCAGTTGGCCGAATTGGATGTCAGGTATCGGGTGATGGGGACTGGGGTGTATTTAACAGTGCATATGTTGTAAATGCTGATGGTAAAGTAGTAGAGGCGGCACCCGGGGATTATCAAAACCAACTTAATAAAAATGCGGCTTATTATTTAAAAGGAGAAGTATTTAATAAAGACTCTGCTTTGGTACAGGTAACAGACCGAACTTATGAAAGTTTGGAAAAGGTTCCGCATAAATCATTTAAAGCCCCTTCATTCATACCTGTTTGGATGGTTGCCTATACCTATCCCCATAATGTAAATAAGGATGGTATCTTAATTATTGATTGTAATGAAGAACATTGCCGGGCTCTGCCACAACCTGTTTTTCCTACCCCGTTTTATGAAACTATTGTATGTACTTTACTTTTTATTATACTATGGGCCTTGCGCAGGCAAATTAAAGTGCCAGGTGTAATGTTTGGTATCTATCTCATTTTAAATGGAATAGAGCGTTTTATAGTAGAATTAATTAGGGTTAACAATACCTATCCAATATTCGGGTTTCACCCAACCCAGGCTGAAATCATATCTGCTGCACTGGTATTAACAGGTATCATTTTAATTATCATTGTAAAAAGAAACGCTTCTAAAATTACCAGATAATTTTCCTTCCTTTTCTTAAGTGTAACCTTTCTTCAAGTGTTACGTATACAGGTATATTACCAAATATCCCTGAAATCAACCGTTCAATACAAAACAATGTACTATGTAAGACCGAGTACCTACTTTTGTTAAGTAGTTATCAAAGTATATAACTGATTTATTTTAAATAAACACCCGATAGCCATTCGGGTTAAAAACAAAAAGTATAGCCATGAACAAATTTTTCAGCCTGCTGGCTGCTATGACCATTAGTATATCCAGCATTGCCCAAAACGGAGGCAAAGTATCCGGAAGTATAAAAGACGGCGGTAATCAAAAAGTCATTGATGCTGCTTCAGTTTCTCTTCTCCAAGCCAAAGATTCTGCTCTGGTAAAAGTGGCAGTTACCGACAAAGCCGGTAATTTCTCTTTTGAAAATTTAAAGGAAGGAAATTATTTAGTACTGGCAACTTCAACAGGACATACAAAATCCTATAGTTCTTCCTTTGTATTATCTGCTGATAAATTAACAGCAGATGTTGGTGTATTACAGCTTGTACCGGCTGAAAAATCGCTTAAAGAAGTTGTTGTAAGTTCTAAAAAGCCATTAATAGAACGAAAGCTTGACAGAACGATTGTAAATGTTGATGCTTCAATAACAAGTACTGGTAGTACTGCTTTGGAGGTGCTGGAAAAAGCTCCAGGCGTTTCTGTAGATAAAGACGGCAATATCAGCCTGAAAGGAAAAGCCGGTGTAATTGTTTACCTGGATGGACGCCCCAGTTATTTAAGTGGTTCAGACCTGGCAAACATGTTACGTAATATGACTGCCAGCCAGTTGGATCAAATTGAAATTATGACTAACCCTCCAGCAAAATATGATGCGGCCGGTAATTCAGGCATTATCAATATTAAAACCAAAAAGAATAAATTGTTTGGTTACAATGGCAGTATAACAAGCGGTTATACCCAGGGAAGGTATGCACGTTTAAATGAAGCTGTAAGTTTTAATTACCGTAACAAAAAAGTTAATTTCTTCAGCAACATTAATTACAACCGCAATCACCGCAGCCAGGAATTGTATATTATCAGAAATTTCCGTGATGCAAATACAAAAGATATCAAATCAATTTTTGATCAGAAAACGGATATGGAAAGCCAAAGCCATAATTACAGTGCTAAACTTGGGTTTGATTATTCGGTTTCAAAAAACACCACAATTGGCCTGGTCTTAAACGGATTTTACAATCCCAGTTTATGGCAAAGCAGTACCAACACTTATATTTATGACCCCAGTGGTAACCTCACAGATCAAACAACTGCTTATACTCAAAATGAGGAAAAGTGGAAAAATTTCAGCAGTAATTTTAATTTACGAACCAAGTTAGATTCAGCAGGGCAGGAGCTTACAGCCGATCTGGATTTTATTCAATACAATGCAACAAGTATTCAACCACTTACCAGTACTTATTATGATAATTTAGGAAATCTTAAACAGGCACCTGATGTTTTAAACGGCACTTTACCCACAAATATTAAGATTTACAGCGGGAAAATTGACTATACATTGCCTTTAAAAAAAGAGGCTAAGTTTGAAGCAGGCTTTAAAACCAGTTTTGTAAATAATGATAATAATGCAGTGTACGACAGTTTAAAAACAGGCTATTCAGTTTTAGACAGTGGCCGCAGTAATCATTTTATTTATGATGAAAACATTAATGCAGCTTATGTTAACTACAGCAGACCGCTGGGAAAAAAATGGAGTGCACAGTTGGGCTTAAGAGTAGAAAATACCAAATCAGACGGTGTTTCAAAAGGATACACATTTAATGCTGCTCAAAATAAATTTGAATACACTGAAACAAAGTTTAATAGATCTTATACCCAATTATTCCCAACGGTTTACCTGCAATACACAGCCAACGAAAAAAATCAGTTTGTTATTAATTATGGACGCAGAATTGAAAGGCCAAATTATGAGGATATGAATCCTTTCGTTCATTTTTTGGACCGGTATACATTTGAACAGGGTAATCCAAACCTGAGTCCTCAGTTTGCACATAATATTGAGTTGAGTCATACTTATAAAGGTTTTTTAACTTCTACAGTGAATTACACCAATACAACTGATATCATTCAAATGGTTTTGGAACAAAATGAACTGACTAAAGAAACTTTTGTAAAAAAGGCCAATATAGCCAGCAGTAAACAGTTTGGATTAGCTGTTACTGCCAATAAATCAATTACCAAATGGTGGAGTGGAAACATCTATACCAATGTTTACAATAATCATTTTAAAGGTGTGGTAAATAATGAAACAATTTCAATTGGCATTACCAGCTTTATGGTACAAATACAACAACAGTTTAAATTCAGTAAAGGTTGGTCAGCTGAGTTGAGTGGATTTTACCGCTCAAAAGGGCTGGAAGGTGTTATATATATTAAACCCATAGCCCAGGTAAATGCAGGGATCAGCAAGCAGGTATTAAAAAATCAGGGAAGTGTACGGCTAAATGTACGTGATATTTTTGCGGGTGGTGTTTTTAAAGGTTACAGCAAATATGGTACTGTAGATGCAAACTTTAAAAATGTAAATGACAGCCGTGCAGTTAGCCTTACTTTTACTTATCGTTTCAATAAAGGAAAGCTAAAGGCAAGCAGTGGTAAAAGAAACAGCGGTGCAAGTGATGAACAGAACAGGGTTAATAGCGGTAATTAATCTGTATTTCACAAGGATAAAAAAAGAAATGGTTCTTTTTGTAAAAAACCTGTCGCCATTATGCGATAGGTTTTTTACTTTTGAAAAAAAAACCATTATGGCATCATTTGACCTTGTAAGCAAAGTTGACCTGCAAACCCTGGATAATGCGATCAATACGGTAAGTAAAGAAATCACAAACCGATTTGATTTTAAAGGCTCACACGTAGTGATTGAATTAAATAAAAAGGAATTTAAAGTAAACCTGGAAGCTGATAGTGATATGAAAATAAACCAGATCACTGATGTAATGATCAGCCGGAGCATGAAACAGGGGCTTGCAGCAGAAATTTATGACCTGAGTAAAGAGCCTTTTCAGAGTGGCAAAGTGGTAAAAAAGGAAGTTCCCGTGAGAAACGGAATAAAGCAGGAAGATGCCAAGAAGATCGTTAAGCTGGTAAAGGATAGCGGATTAAAGGTTCAGGTAGCAATTATGGATGATATTATAAGGGTAACCGGAAAAAAGATCGACGATTTGCAGGAAGTTATCCAGGCTTCTAAAACCTGGAACATTGGAATTGCCCTTCAGTTTATTAACATGAAAAGCTAGGATATTAATATTTGATGTTACAACAGCTAACATTCAGTAAAAATCCGTAATTTTGCCTATTCTAATAATTGTACGGCAAAACCCGTACGCAAAACAATAAAAATTAATATGAAACAAGGAATTCATCCGGGAAATTACAGAATGGTTGTTTTTAAGGATATGAGTAATGGTACTCAGTTCTTAAGCCGTTCAACAGCCGAATCAAAAGAAAAAGTTACGTACGAAGATGGTAAAGAATACCCGGTAATTAAACTGGAGATCTCTAATACTTCACATCCTTTTTATACCGGTAAAAATGTACTGGTAGATACAGCTGGGCGTATTGACAAATTCAACAAGCGGTACGAGAAAAAGGCAAAATAATTTAATGCAGATCTTTATCTTTTTTTAAAGTTTGTTTTTCATGGCTATACTTTAAGTCCCTTCGGTTCTCCGGGGGGATTTTTTTATTTTGACATAAGGAATAGGATTTTTAATGAAAAGAATGGCTAATCCTTATTAAACAGTATTATCTCCGGCTATCATCTATATTTGGCTTTTCTTAGTAGTTTTACCACATGCAAAAGATCATTTTTACAGAAGAATACTGTAAACCGGAGAATCTACATCCTTTTACTTATACCAGGCATATACAGGATATTCGTATCGGTATATTAACCATTCGCGAAAAATGGGAACGGTATTTGAAAATTTCTTCAGCAAATAAATGGCAAGATCATTACCTCGATAATGAGCAATCCATCAAAATAGAAAAAGGAATCGGTAAAGATGATAACCTCCTGGTACATGCCAATGTATTACCAACCAAAGTCATCATCAGCAAAATCAAAAAACTGCAACACGGTGAATTTCTTACTTCCGGAAAGGAGGGGGGAATGGCTTTTAAGTTTTCTGATAAAGAGGTATTGGGTTTACACAAGATAAAAATTAACCGTTCCGTTGAATATAAAGGTGAAATGAAAGCAATTCATTATCCCTGGCAAATATTTCAAATGAATGATTGGGCATTGCGGGAAGACTTTGATTTAATTACAGCCGGCAGAAAAACCCATTCCATCTCAGAAACTAATAAACTAATTAAGCCATCACAGATTTTTATAGAAGCCGGTGCTCAAGTTGAACACTGTATTTTAAATGCCGGTGAAGGACCTATCTATATTGGTAAAAACGCACTTATCATGGAAGGCAGTATGCTGAGAGGGCCTGTTGCTATATGTGAAGAAGCTGTTGTAAAAATGGGTACAAAAATTTATGGCGCAACAACTATAGGTCCATGTTGTACCGTTGGGGGTGAAATTAAAAATTCAGTATTATTCGGGTATAGCAATAAAGCACATGATGGTTATTTAGGCGATAGTGTGCTGGGAGCGTGGTGTAATTTGGGTGCCGGTACAAGCAACAGTAATATAAAAAATAATGCAGCTGATGTAAAGTATTGGGTTGATGCTGATAAAAAAGAAATGAGCCAGGGTATAAAAGGAGGGCTGCTTATGGGTGATTATTCAAAAGCTGCAATAAATACTTCTTTTAATACCGGAACGGTAGTTGGTGTTTGTTGCAATGTGGTCAGCATTGGGCTTACACCCAAACTTATTTCAAACTTCTCCTGGAGTGTTGATGGTATTACAAAGTATAATTTAAGTAAAGCATTGCAGGATATTAATAACTGGAAAAAATTAAAAGGATTATCACTAACTGAAAGAGAAAAACAAATTTTGACAGACATTTACAAACTTTACTAAAAATAATAAGACTATGCGTAAACAAATTGCAGCTGCAAACTGGAAAATGAATTTAACACTGCAACAGGCAGAAACGTTAATTGACGAATTAATGGCAACACAACTTGAATTAAAGGAAGATCAGGAGGCTGTCTTTGGTGTACCTTTTCCATATTTGATCAATATTAAAAATAAATTAACCGGAAGGAAAAATACTTTTGTAGCTGCACAAAATTGTTATAACAAAAAAGCCGGTGCTTATACAGGAGAAGTGAGTGCTGAAATGTTGAAAAGCATTGCCGTAGATTATGTTATACTGGGCCATAGTGAACGTCGTGAATATTTTAATGAAAGCCATTCCATACTTGCAGAAAAAATTAACATTTGCCTGGAGAATGGATTAAGGCCGATCTTTTGTTGCGGTGAATCCTTAACAACAAGGGAGGCAGGAATAGAAAACAGTTTTGTTGAAACTCAATTAAAGGAAAGTTTATTTCATTTAACTGCCGGGCAGCTTACAGGATTTGTAATTGCTTATGAGCCCATATGGGCAATAGGTACCGGTAAAACCGCATCAACTGAACAGGCTCAGGAAATGCATGCATTTATACGCAGTGTTATGGCAAAACAATATGGTGCAACTGTTGCAGACACTATATCTATATTATACGGCGGCAGTGTAAAAGCAAATAATGCAAAAGAAATATTTGGTCAGCCAGATGTTGATGGTGGATTGGTAGGTGGTGCCAGTTTGGTAACCGCTGATTTTGCAGCTATAATAAACAGTTTAAAATGATCAGGAATTAACGGTTTTTTCAATACTTAGGTTTTTATCATTTAATGGTACAGGAATAAAACTGTTGATCTTACCCAAATCCAGAATCGTTTTATTGGCTTCATCATTTCTGTGATACATAGGATTGAATTTAGCACCCACAATAATCTCTTTAAATGTATAGGAACTGCGGGTTACAACAGTATTACTGAACATGTCATCAAAGGCTTTGATATAAACCATAAATTCACCCTGTGTATTTCCATAATCTTCTGCAGAAAAACCAAATAAGGGGCTTTCTTCTGTTATGGGATGAACTATGGTCCAGCTCAGGGTAAGTGAATTAACGGTATCATATTCTAACTGAAGGGGAAAAAATTTATTTTTTTTAAACCCGTTTTCTTCAACAATCATTCCTAAAGTTAATTTTGCTTCTGCATCGGTTAAGGATATGTTTTTAAAAGGGGCAATTCTTATCATTAAAGCGTTTATTTCTTTGTAAGGAGCTAAGATAGCATTGCCCGAAAATTTTATATGTGCCGTAGGCTTACTGAATCTTCCATAAAGTAAACCGGTAACCAGGGCAAAACTAAGTAATCCGATCAGTGCTTCAAATGCAGCAATGGCACTGGTTCCAAAGCCGGAAGGGCTTATGCGGCCATAACCTACAGTAGTAAATGTCTGGGCACTGAAGAAAAATGCTTCCCCAAATTTTTCCATTTCATTTCCGGTATTCATGCCGCTTAAATTTTCAACACCTGCAACATAATATATAACTGCAAAGACCAGGTTCACAATTATAAAAAAAGCAAAAATCAAAGTAAAGAACTTCCATCTTGAAATGGCAAGCATGGAGTGAAACCAGCTGATCCTTTCAAAAAGATTCACACCCCGCTTTTCTATATTGGGCAAGCCGTTTTTATTTACAAACCGGCCACCATAATCTGATGCATTTGATCCAAAGCCGCTGTTAATTTCTGTCTTAGCCCTGGCGTTTATTTTTCGTAACAGTGCCATACTTTCAAGGTTAATTGTTTTTTATTTTTTACTGCAGTATTCCGCTAAATTTGAGCTTGTCAAATATATGATTTTGACTTCAGATTAAATTAGAGGCACTATTTTATCAGCTATGCAGGCAGGAAAAACTTTATTGCAAAGTATATTGTGGCGTGGCCTGTATTATGTTTTTGCTTTTATAATTAATATCCTTATTGCCCGGCACTTCCAGGCTTCGCTAAGTGGCAGTATATATTATATCAGCAGTATTTATGCTTTGGTCCTTCTTTTTTCAAGCCTTAGTCTTGAATCAGGGGTCACATATTTTGCCGCCAGAAATGAAATTCCGGTTTATAAACTCTTTAATTTTTCCATTGTTTGGTCATTGTTTATAGGGCTGATCAGTTTTTTTGTTGTTTACCTGTTTTTTGCAGACGCTTATCAGGGGATCTCCGGAACTTTAATGATTGTTTCTTCCGTTTCATTTATTTGTGGTAACCTTTTAACTACTTATTGTTCAGGTTTTTTTTATGCACGAAATAATTTTGTCATACCCAATTGCATAAATATTATCTGCACTATAATTTTAATCGTGTTGATACCTTATAATGGTAAAGCGATCATACCTGCCATTACCAATGAAAACTATTTTTATATATATTTCAGTTCATTTTTGGTGCAGGGTGTTTGCCTGGCCATTGCCGCAAAACTGATGTATATAAAAACCGGCATTCCCCATTTTATTTCCCTGTCTGAGTTCCGGCTTTTATTTCGTTACTGTGCCATGGCCTTTGCCGGTAATATCATTTATTTTTTGTTATACCGGGTTGACTATTTTTTTGTAGAACATTATTGTACAACGGAACAATTGGGAAATTATATACAGATTTCCAAACTGGGACATTTGTTTTTTATACTCCCGGTTATCCTGGCCAGTGCCGTATTTCCGCTTACAGCCGGAGGGCAAAAGGAAGGAATAAACCATTTGCTTACATTGCTATCCAGAACCATTCTGTTTCTGTACATAATAACCTGCCTGGTTTTAGTTTTTACAGGAACCTGGCTTTTCCCTTTTGTATTTGGTGAAAGTTTTTCAGATATGTATCTACCTTTTTTATTGCTGGTCCCCGGAATTTTAGCATTCTCCGGATTATTTACTTTAACTGCCTACTTTGCAGGTAAAAACCAAATCAAAACAAATATTATCGGATCTGTTTATGCGCTTACTATAATTCTTATCGGGGATATATTATTTATACCCCGATATGGAATCAATGCCGCAGCTTTGGTCAGCAGTATTGGCTACATAGTATACCAGGGTTATATTATTATTGTTTTTAAAAAAGAATTTAAAACACCAATACATGAATTCTTTTTAATCAGGTTCTCTGATTTTAAAGAGATCAAAAAAAGTGTCATCAGTTCAATAAGAAAAAATGCCTGAACAAACGGGATTATATTAATAACGTTAAAATAATGTGTGTTTAATAGCTTTTTATGAAAAACGTATTGTGGTTAACCAGCTGGTATCCAAATCAACTAAGTAAGTTCGACGGTGATTTTTTACAACGCCATGCAAAGGCAGTTGGATTGTATTGCAGGGTACATGTAATTTATATTGTAAAGGATGAGAAAAAACTTGTAACGAAAAATGCAAAAACCGAATTGAGATCTAATGGAAATCTGACTGAACAAATAATTTATTACGCCCTACCTAAAACTGGGATTCCTATTTTGGATAAATATTTTTCACAGCGAAAATATAATCAGTTGTTCCGTAAGGCAGTCAACTCGTATATAGCTGGTAAAGGGAAGCCGGATCTTGTTCATGTACATATAGCCATGAAAGCCGGTTTGGCAGCTTTATGGATAAAACGAAAATGGAATATTCCTTACATCGTATCTGAACAATGGACAGCTTATCTCCCCAATGCAGATGTAAGGATTACAGATTATCCTTTCGTTTTTCAAAGATTGCTTAAAAAAGTTTTGAAGGAAGCGGCTGTAGTAACTGTTGTATCAGATTATCTGGGCAAAGCTATTCAAAAGCATTTTCCCGGGATTCAATGCCAGGTAATTCCTAATGTGGTGGATACCGATATATTTTATCCGGCACAAAATCAAAATACTGGTACAACCAGGTTCATTCATATTTCCAATATGAACTTTCAAAAAAATTCTGAATCTATTTTAAATGCATTAGCTATTTTAAAAGATACGGTGGCATTTGAAATGTATATGTATGGAACTGCAAATCCTGTTTTATTGGAACTGATCATCAGACTTGGTTTGCAAAAACATGTTTTTACAAAGGGTGAAGTGCCTCAACCCGAACTGGCCGTTGCTATCCAGGAATCAGATGCACTGATATTATACTCCCGATATGAAACTTTTGGATGCGTATTAATTGAAGCAAATGCCTGTGGAGTGCCGGTGATTGTGAGTGATATAGATGTCTTTCATGAAATTATTAAACAGGGGGTAAATGGGATTTTTGCAGAAAGTGAAAATCCGGAAGCGTTGGCAGAAAAATTGAAAGACTTTATTTCGCAAAAGAATAACTTTGACAAAATTTCGATTGCGGAAGCCACTGCCGGAAAATATAATTTTTCAAAAGTAGGGCTATCGTTTTTCGAGCTGTATAACCGATTATTAATTAAATAACTAAAAAAATGACTGAAGTGAAATTAACCCAGGGTGAAATTCATACCAAAAAAGGGGTACTGAAATTTGAATTATATGATGATGATGCACCCATTGCAGCAGCAAATTTTAAAAAACTGATCGGGGAGGGGTTTTATAATGGCTTGAGTTTTCATCGGGTAATACCGGATTTTATGATACAGGGTGGTTGCCCATCGGGTACCGGATCGGGAGGGCCGGGTTATACCATTACATGTGAACTAAAAGGAATTAAACAGTTCCATGACCGGGGTGTAATGTCGATGGCTCACCGGGGACTGAATACAGGGGGCTCCCAGTTTTTTATATGTCATGGCCGTTCAAATACAAAACACCTGGATGGGGTACATACCTGTTTTGGAAAAGTTATTGAAGGCCTCGATATCATTGATAATATCAGGGGAGGAGATATTATGGAAAAGGTAGTACTGATTTAATGGTTATTGCTGCATCAGTTTAAATAAAGCAATAAATGCCCTTACGTAAACCTTTGTTTACATAAGGGCATGTTTTTTACAAAAGTTTGATGTATTACCAGGCCAAAAAGGCAATTGCAGCCATTAAAGCATAATATCCGGCAATAATTCCAATTGCAGTAAGCACATCTGTAACTACAGGTGAGTAGATCTTTTTCATAACTCAGATTAAAGGTTAAATAAAATGATTAATTACAGAATTTCGTAAAATACCGGATAGATAAAAAATGTTCTGAGTCTTTGGGGAATGGGGGGTGACAGAGTTTTGAGATCGGGTGCAAAATAAAAAAATAATCTGATATAACCATGTTTAGGGAATATAATTTTTATGGCAGCTTGAAATTTTATTGTTTAATCTGTATGGATCATTAAGTAAATACTCATTTTTAAATAAAAAGTAATACAACTAAAAACACCTGCATTTCATTGGTTAGTCACATTTTTTTCACAATGAATCAATATACAATAGCCTGAAGTGATATTTTTGTAATTTTAAGCAAATTAACCCGCAAATGATGCGTATTTATATAAAGCCCTTTTACCTGATCCTTACAGTGGTATTACTTAAAAGTTTAATCCTTCCTGCTCAAAATAACATTATAGCTAAATATGAAAGTGCTTCCGTTTATGCCGGTATTGAAGTAGGTTCAAAAGGCGTAAAAATGAGTTTATTACAAATGGATAAAACAGCTCAGTTAAATGGTTCTTATAATTTACTGAAAGACACGACTATAAACACAGATTTTATTTCATTTACACAACCAACTTACCAGGCTACTCTCGCAGCATTCAGTAAATTATATGAAATTGCATTAAAAGATTACCAGATACCTTCAGGTCAGATTTTTACTGCTATCAGCAGTGGCGTAAATATCCAGGCAAAGAAAGAAGATAAAATGAACTGGATTGATCAATTGATCAGTGCCTTCAAATTTAATTTTAATGAGCCCCAAAGAAAAGTTGCTGTGATAGACGTTTCGGAAGAAGCCCGGCTTTCTCATTTGGGTATTGTTCCGGATTCAAGGCGTTACAATACTTTTATAATTGATATTGGAAGCGGAAATACAAAAGGAGGATTTTTCCCCTATGGAAATACAAAAGACTTTAAACTTTTTCAACTGACATGGGGTACCAAGAGTACTGCGAATGCAGCTGAAAAACGATTGGATGGGGATAACAGTTTAGATAATTTTAATAAACAGTTGGGCCGGGTGTTACTTGGTGCTGAGAATGCAGAAATAGTTTATGCAGTTAATGAAAGCGGTTCTTACCCAATGAGTGATAATGTAGCTTTCAGCGGTGGTATTGCCTGGGCAGTAGCAACTTTAATGTATCCAGAATTGGTAGATAATTCAGTAGTACCTGTTAGCTACGCTGATTTAATAATCTTTAGTGAAAAATTAGTAACTAACCATGCTACCCTGTCAGATTTCTATATAGTACAAACCATAACTGATAACTCGCTTGATAAAGAAGCCATTGGTAAAGCAGTTAAAACAGTGAATAAGGTATTTGATCAACGGGCCTTAATGGCCGGTACCGGATTATTGTTGAAGATCATGCGGCAATTTGAAAGTGTATATGAAAGAAAAAATTTCTACCTGGTTAAAAACGGGGCTGTGGGTTGGATATCTGCATACGTAAATCAAAATACTTCAAAGTAAATCTTCTTTATAAGTATTCTCTTTAAAATTATTTCATGAAATATATAATGAGCCAATGAGAGATGCTAAATCCTTATTATTACTGTTAGTATCATTATTATTGATTTTAGTGTCTTTTGGTTTATTATGGACCTGGGGTTTTCGTTTTTATAATAAAAATGATGAAATAATAAAAGAACCTTCAAAAATTGTTATTGTTGATTCTAATGTGCTTGCAAACAGGGTAAGGGATTCTTTACAGAAAGTTTATGCAGAAACGCTGAAAAGCCTTGATTCACAACTTGACTCCACCATAAATAATACCGATTCTTTAAAAACACAACTGGATATTAAACTGGATGAATTTTACAGGTTAAGTAATGAGATTGCTTTTTTATTAAAAACCCGTAATGTCAATACAAATTTTAAAGCAGCAAAACAAAAGATCGGTGAGTTACAGAATAAAGTTGAGGATATTAAAGTTAAAAACCAGGTTGTAGAAAAGGAAAATGATAAGCTGGCTGATGTGCTTATTAATTTAAAAAAGCCGGAAAAACCTCAGGATACCAATTCAAAAAAACCGGATTTTAATACCAAACAAATAGTACCTCAAAACAATAGTCAGTCCGAAAGAAACAATCCGACTTTTGCCGTTTTTATTGCCAATGATTTAAAACTTACCGCAATGACGGCAAATCAGGATGAAAGAGAAATTGAAACTTCTGCAGCAGATCAGACTGAAAAACTGGTTGGCTCATTCAACGTGGTAAATAACATAAGCCAGCTCAGTAATGTTGAAATAGTAGTTGTAATAATTCAGCCTGATGGAAAACATTTAAAAACTTCAGGATGGGAATCAGGAACATTTAATACGCCTGAAGGGAAAAAAATATATTCTTATAAACTGAATTTTATGTATGCAAAGGGCGAAGCTAAGCGCCTGAATTTTTCTTTAAGATCAGCCGAAAAATACCAGAAAGGTAATTACACCATGCAGGTTTATTATAATGGTATTATGATTGGCAGACTTGTAAAAACCCTTTCCTGATCACCATGGAATGTAAATATCATTAAAACGTTGGCGATCCTGCCTGGGTTTTGAATAACGTCTATAGAATAAATGCTACTGGTAAATAGGAATATTGCTACAATTTTTTTATACATGATTACACATCTTTACAATCTGTTTAATTATCCCCGTTTATCAATATCCAAATATCTATGATCAAAGAGTACGTTCAAGCAAGAGTGCAACTATGAAAACCTTCAATCTTGAAGGTTTTTTTATTTGTTGAATATGCCGGTAGAAAGACAAACTGTACATATAATAATAAATAGGTTACTGAGCGGATAAATATACAGCCCCATACTTTAAAATTTACATGAAGCTGTGAATGTTAGGGCTGTATTAAACCTTTTGCTGTTATAAAACCTATGATCCCCATACCCAAAAAGTAAGTAATAATGATCTCCCTGCCAGGTACATTTACCAAAACTGCCAACACACTCATGATGGGCAACATAAGTACGGCCATTCCCAAAAAAAACTAATGAATATATTGAACTATATCTTTTTTTGATAAGTAATAAAGTTTGAAAATGCAGCACGCTAAATCTGCTTATTTTAGCAGTATGAAAGCAGCAACTATTCATGAACTGAAACTTGAATTGAGTAATACGCCCGGGGAGCAACTGGCCAATCTATGTATCCGGCTGGCAAAGTTTAAAAAAGAAAATAAAGAACTGTTAACTTACCTCTTGTTTGAAGCCTTCGATGAGCAGGCCTATATTGAAAATATTAAAGCAGAGATGGTAAAACAGTTTGAAGAAATTAATAAGACCAATGTATATTTTGTAAAAAAGAGTTTAAGAAAAATACTAAGGCTAACCAATAAATATATACGGTACACCGGTTCTGCAGATGTGGAAGCAGGCTTATTACTTTTTTTTTGTAACACGCTTAAAACATCCGGGATACCATGGGAAACAAACCCGGTAATAAAGAATGTCTATCAAAACCAGGTAAAAAAAATTTTAAAAGCTGTTGCAACCATGCATGAAGACCTTCAGTATGATCACTTAAAAGAATTAAAACGGCTAACCTGAAAACAAAACCAAAAGTGTAATAGGTATCACAGTAAAATTTCGTACATTCAAAATAAAAAACATGCCCAGATCCAAACAAAGGAAACACCACCATGATTATAAACCACCGGCTAATGCCATAAAGTCTAAAAAAAACAAAAGTGCAGTACTGATTGGCATTGTATTCTTTGCCTTAATTGGAACAGGTATTGCATTTTTTGCTAGGGGCTCAGACCCTTTATGGCTCCTGGCCGGGGCCATTGTGGGTGGAGCAGGCGGATATTACTTTGGCCGCCAGATCGACCGGTCATTTTCAAAAAAGTAATTTTCTTGGTATATTCGAATTCAAGGTTTTCTGAAACCTGAACCCATTGCGGGCATATAGCCATTTATATTATATGCTTGCATTTTAATGAACTAAGTATTAATTTGTTCTGTGTTCTTTTAAAACTCACCAAAAACTAAACTTATGGACATTAAAAAATTGCTCTTTGGCGGTATTGCCGGAGGCGTTGCTTTTTTCCTTTTAGGATGGCTTATTTATGGATTGCTATTAATGGATTTCATGAATAGTCATCCAGGTGTATCAGGTATTATTGGAAAAACCGAGCCTGATTTTCTGTATTTAATTATAGGTAATCTGTCAGCTGGCTTTTTAATGGCTTACATTTTTATTAAAGGCAATGTGAACAGTATGGCCGGTGGTTTTGTAACAGGCGGTATTATTGGCTTATTGATGTCTGTTGGTTTTGACTGTATGATGTACGCTACGACTACAGTTATAAGTAAAACAGCCATGGCTACAGATGTTGGAGCAGCAACTGTTATGTGGGCCATAGTAGGTGCCATAGTTGGATTGGTTTTGGGCATGGGCAAAAAAGCTGCCTGATTTGTATCATTCTATTTTTATTACAGGGTATTCTTCAGGTTTTGGGTAATGATATCCAGTGATCAGGTTTTTCATTTCAATACATCATCAAACCTGTTTTTTATAGTTATTCCGGGAGACTTCCCCGGGTTATAAAAAGATTTATTAGTTACTCTTAATAACTTAGCGTAGTTTTGCGCCGTGACATTATTGCTGTGAGCACACAGTACAGATAGATTCAATTTTTACAAGATTTTCTCCCGTAACAGTTTTCTCATCTTTCCAGTTTGCTTTATTCACTTTTTTCACAGGTATTTTATTATTTAAATTAATTATTAAGTTTTATGAACATTTATGTTTCAAATTTGAGTTTTAACACCAGCGATGCTGAGTTAAACGAACTATTCTCAGCTTTTGGCGAAGTTTCTTCTGCTAAAGTTATTACTGACAGGGAAACCGGAAGATCACGCGGTTTTGGTTTTGTTGAAATGCCTTCTGAAGATGAAGGAAAAGAGGCCATGCTGGGTCTTAACAACAAAGAAGTTGAAGGACGTGCTATGTCTGTTTCTGTTGCTAAAGAAAGAGAAGAAAGAAGTAGCGGCGGTGGAAACCGTAGCGGTGGAAGCCGTGGTGGTTACTCCAATAACCGCAGTGGCGGTGGTGGCGGAAGATGGTAATTTTATAAATAACTAACTTTCAATAAAGAGCTCTCAACAGAGCTCTTTTTTTATAAGGGTACTTATTATTTAGTTTTACATTCGCAATGGAAAAGAAAGGAAATAAATTAAACCGAATTGATTAAAGACCGTTTAATACATGTCATCAAAACGTAACGCTGCTGTCGGCTTCATTTTTATAACCCTGTTAATTGATGTGATCGGCTTTGGTATTATCATACCGGTAATGCCCGGACTTATTGGTGATTTAAAACAGGTAGATGTAAGTACTGCTGCCAAATACGGTAGTTACCTTACCGTTGCTTATGCATTAACACAATTTGTTTTTGCACCCATTCTGGGTAACCTCAGTGATAAATATGGCCGCAGACCGGTATTGCTGTTTTCCTTATTCGGTTTTGGAATTGATTATATCTTCCTGGCACTGGCACCAACCTATGGCTGGCTTTTTTTTGGAAGGGTCATTGCAGGAATTACCGGTTCAAGTTTTACCACGGCTGCAGCCTATATAGCCGATATAAGTACAACTGAAAACCGGGCAAAGAACTTTGGAATGATCGGGGCTGCATTCGGACTTGGATTTATCATTGGCCCCCTGATGGGAGGTTTACTTGGTGGTATTGGTCAGCGGGTACCTTTTTATGTTGCTGCTTCACTGGCACTGTTGAACTGGGCATATGGGTACTTTATTTTGCCTGAATCTTTACAAAAAGAAAACCGTAGGGAATTTAACTGGAAAAGAGCCAACCCGGTAGGTTCTTTAATGCACCTGCTGAAATTTCCTGCTGTTGGCAAGCTTATTATCAGCATCCTGTTATTATATATTGCTGCTCATGCCATCATGAGCAACTGGAATTATTTTACCATTCATCGTTTTAACTGGAGTGAAGGGATGGTGGGTATATCTCTTGCCGTAGTTGGGGTATTGGTGGCATTGGTTCAGGCAGGATTAACACGGATCATAAATCCAAAGATCGGAAGCGAAAAAAGCCTCTATTACGGTTTGGCTTTTTATGCGATCGGTATGTTGCTTTTTGGATTGGCCACAGAAAGCTGGATGATGTTTGTATTTCTTGTTCCGTATTGCCTGGGGGGTATTGCACAACCTGCTTTACAATCGGTAATGGCCGGTAAAGTGCCACCCAATGCACAGGGAGAATTACAAGGCGCCATCACCAGTACCATGAGCCTTGCAGCTATCATTGGCCCGTTTATGATGAACAACCTTTTCTTTTATTTTACACACGCTGATGCACCGGTTTATTTGCCGGGTGCCCCATTTTTCCTGGGGGCATTCTTAATGGCAACAAGCTTTGTGATCGCTTATAAAACCCTGCATATTAAAAAAGTATTGTGATTATGGTAAGTAGTATCCATGATGTTAAGAATTTATTTTTCATTGGTGTTGCCGGAGTAGGTATGAGTGCTATTGCACAATACCTGGCAGGGATTGATAAAAAGGTGAGTGGCAGCGACCGTTATTTTACGGCAGATGAAGAAAATGAAACAAAAATAAAATTAGAAGCAGCAGGAATAAAATGTTTTCTGCAGAACGGTGATGGTATTACATCAGAAACTGATTTGATCGTTGTATCCACAGCCATTGAAGACAGCGTATTTGAAGTACAGAAAGCAAAACAACTGAATATCCCCATCATCAAACGATCTGAATTGCTGGCACTTATCGCCAAAAGCAAAAGGACCATTGCCGTTGGCGGTACATCCGGTAAAAGCACTACCAGTGCCATGTTGTTTGATATTTTAGAAAAAGCCGGCATGCAACCCAGCATCATCAGCGGGGCAGGATTGGTTAGTATTATTAAAGAGGAGAAGATCGGTAATGCCAAAGTTGGAAAAGGGGAGTGGCTGGTTATTGAAGCCGATGAAAGTGATGGATCCATTGTACTGTATGAACCTGAAATAGGATTATTATTAAATGTTGATAAGGACCACCAGGAGATCGATGAACTGATGAGCATCTTCGGCATTTTTAAAAACAACAGCAAAAAATTTATTGTCAATCGATCCAATACATTGGCCAAACAACTTTCACAAAATGTCCAGCAGGATTTTTCTTCAGATGAAAATTCCGACGCCGGGTATATAGCAAAAGACTTTAAACAGGAAGGTTTTAATATTCAATATTCAATTATCAATACTCAATTTTCAATTAATACCATTGGAAGGCATAATATGGAAAATGCTTTAGCCGCTGTTGCAGTTGCCAACCAAATAGGTGTTGATCTGGAAACATGCTCATCTGCTTTAAAAAAATATGAAGGGATTTACCGCCGCAACCAGGTGCTGGGCAATAAAAACGGTGTATGGGTCATTGATGATTATGCACACAACCCGGTTAAATGCGCAGCAGCAATTATGGCTTGCCAGCCGGTAGCCAAAAAAGTGGTGGCCTGGTTTCAACCTCATGGCTATGGGCCCACCCGTTTTTTGCGACATGATTTTGTTAAAGAAATTGCTGCAGCTTTAAGGCCGCAGGATGAAATATGGATGAGTGAGATTTTTTATGCAGGCGGAACAGCCGTAAAAGATATTTCGGCAAACGATCTTATTACTGACATTAAAGCACAAGGTAAAAATGCATTCTTTATAGAAGACCGTAACCGGTTTTTAGAAACAGTAAGGCCGCATTTATCCGGTAATTCTGTCTTACTTTTAATGGGTGCAAGAGATCCATCATTGGAACAGTTTGGGAAAGAAGTTTGGGAGAAGCTTTAATAATCTTTGTATATTTTTGTATATGAACCAGTTTTTAATAAATAAGTTGGAAGATATTAAAGCAGCCATGAAATTACATCATGTAAAGAATGCTTATGCATTTGGTTCTGTTTGTTCTAAAAAATTTAACGAAACAAGTGATATAGATTTACTGGTTTCATTTAAGGAAATGAACACTGAGGAGTATGCAGATAATTATTTTGCATTATTATATCAGCTCCAGGAAATATTAAAAAGAGATGTGGATCTGATTACTGACAGGTCATTAAAAAATCCTTACTTCATAAAGTCAATCAATCTCTCCAAAAAACTTATCTATGAATGATGAAGTTAAAAAGTATTTAGTTGATATTGATGAATCAGTTAAGTCTATAGAACAATTTATCGGTTCCAATAAACATTTTGCCCAATACATAGAAAATAAAATGCTGAAAAGGGCAGTAGAGAGAGAAATGGAAATAATCGGCGAAGCAATTGGAAGAATTATTAAAATCAATCCTGAAATAACAATTACATCTTCCCGAAAAATCATTGATTTGCGAAACAAAGTTATACATGCTTATGATGCAGTAGATGATACAATAATATGGGGAATTATCATAAAGCATTTACCTGTTTTAAAGGCAGAAGTTGAAAATCTTTTGAAATCTTGACTGTTCTCATCACCAACATACAGCAACTCATCAACACCCGGGAAGAAACAAAGCTTCTCCGTGGCGCAAAACTTGCCAATTTACCATCAATTGAAAATGCATTTCTCCTGATTGAAGACGGCATCATCTCCGATTACGGCGCTATGTACGAACTGGAATTAAAGGTTCCTCAATTACCCAAATATATTATTGATGTGCATGAACAATTTGTTTTACCCACCTGGTGCGACAGCCATACACATATCGTTTTTGCCAAAACCCGTGAGGAAGAATTTATTGATAAGATAAAAGGTATGAGCTATGCGGAGATTGCGGTTAAAGGGGGGGGCATTTTAAATTCTGCCCGCAAATTAAATGAAACAAGCGAAGATGAACTGTTTAAAAGTACCTGGGCAAGACTGGAAGAAGTAACTAAACTTGGAACCGGTGCCATCGAAATAAAAAGTGGCTATGGTTTAACAGTAGGAGGAGAGTTGAAAATGCTGCGGGTAATAAAAAAACTAAAAGAAAAGTCAAGTCTCAGCATCAAAGCAACTTTTCTGGGAGCACATACTTATCCTATTGCTTATAAAGAAAATCACCAGGAATATATTGACAGCATCATCAACGAAATGTTACCCGTAATTGCAAAAGAAAAACTTGCAGACTATATTGATGTATTTTGCGAAACCGGTTTCTTCTCGCCTGCAGAAATGGAAACCATCTGCAAGGCAGGAATGAGCTATGGGTTAAAACCAAAGCTGCATGTAAACCAGTTAAACAGCATCGGCGGCATCAGATCTGCCATAAAATTAAATGCCTTATCTGTTGATCATCTGGAGACTATGACAGATGATGATGTTAAATTATTAAGCCAATCGAATACTATTGGAACATTGTTACCAACTGCAGCTTTCTTTTTAAGAATGCAATATCAGCCGGCAAGGCAACTGATCGATGCCGGTTGTGCCATTGCTTTGGCATCCGATTACAACCCCGGCTCTTCCCCCAGTGGTAGTATGAATTTTGTAATTGCCCTGAGCTGCATTCAAATGAAAATGTTACCCGAAGAAGCCATAAATGCTGCAACCATCAACGGTGCTTTTGCTATGGAACTCGAAAAAGAATTGGGCAGCATTACCATCGGCAAAAAAGCCAATCTCATTTTTACTAAACCCATTCCATCTTTAGCTTATTTGCCATATTCGTTTGGGACAAACCTTATTGATAAAGTGATGATCAATGGGGAGTTTATTTAACCGCAGAGGCGCAAAGCCGCTAAGTTTTTCTCCGCGTCTTAGCGCCCCTGCCTACCGGCAGGCAGGTCCGCGGTTATTTAATCTTTAATAAACACTTTAAATCTTTCAAAACAATATTTCATCAGCATCTCCCGGTCATCGGGATGCGCAATGTTAATTAATGCTTTTGCCCGCTGCCTTAAGTTCTTTCCAAACAAAAAGGCCACCCCATATTCCGTAACCACATAATGCACATGCCCACGGGTGGATACCACGCCGGCACCTTCCTTTAAAAACGGAACGATCCTGGGAATACCTTTTGCCGTACGGCTGTTTAATGCAATAATGGGTTTACCACCGGTGCTCAATGCAGACCCTCGCATAAAATCCAGCTGGCCGCCAATGCCACTGTATTGAATATCCCCAATACTGTCGGCACAAACCTGGCCTGTAAGATCCACTTCAATGGCGCTGTTTATAGCGATCACTTTGGGGTTCTGCCGTATTACATGGGGGTTGTTTACATAAGCAATATCCAGAAAATTGAAAGAAGAATTATCATGTACATAATCATATAATTTTCTGCTGCCGATGGCAAAAGAGGTAACTGTTTTATTGGGGTGTTTACTTTTATTTTTATTATTGATCACATCATTATCCACCAGTTCAATGATACCATCACTCAGCATTTCGGTATGTACCCCTAAATTTTTATGGTTGCCTAAAAAAGACAGCACCGCATCCGGAATGGTGCCAATGCCCATCTGCAGGGTACTGCCGTCTTCGATCATATCAGCAATATGTTTACCGATCAGCAATTCTGTTTTACCCACTTTACTGCTGTAACTCTCTTCGGGCAGGGGCGAATCGTGAAAAACCATTTTGGCAAACCTGTCTGTATGTATCATGCCATCGCCATGCGTACGGGGCATGTTGGGATTAACCAGGGCAATAGTTTGCCGGGCATGGTCAACCGCGGCACGGGCAATATCAACCGATACACCCAGTGAACAATATCCATGCTGATCCGGAGGCGAAACCTGTACCATGGCCGTATCCAGTTCCAGAAGTTTGCTTGTAAACAGGTATGGAATATCACTCAAAAAAACCGGGATAAAATCTGCCCGTCCTTCTGCCACGGCCTCCCTGATGGGTGCCGATACAAATAAGGAATTCATGTGAAAACTTTCCCCGTATTCCGGTTTAATGATCTCCAGCTCACCTTTTAAAGTGATGGATACCATTTCAACAGCTTTTAAACGGTTGCTTTCTTTGGCCAGTTCATTCAACAGGTAAGTAGGGGTACAAACACTGCCATGAATAAACACCCGGGTATTACTTTCAATAATGGATAAGGCTTCTTTGGCCGTTACGTAATTGTAGGGATGAATCATTGCGTAGATATTTAGGACAAATTTGAGTTTTATTAACAAAGTTCCGGGTAATTTTTATCATATGAGTGTATGATTTTGATACGGGGAGGTTTATTTTAACCGCAAAGGGCGCTGAGAAGGAACGCAAAGTCCGCAAAGAAAACCTTCGTGTACTTTGCGGCTATCTTTGTGCCCTTTGCGGTTAAATTTCTTTAATTTTAAAATAAAAAAATGCAGCTTATAGAATGTGTCCCCAATTTCTCCGAAGGAAATGACTTAAACCTCATCAAACAAATAACCGATGAAATAGAAAAAATAGAAGGCGTTCGTTTACTCAATGTAGATCCCGGTAAAGCCACCAACCGCACTGTAGTAACCATGGTAGGCGAGCCCGCCAAAGTAATTGAAGCCGCCTTCAATGCCATAAAAAAAGCAGGAGAACTGATAGACATGAGCAAACACAAGGGTGAGCACCCCCGCATGGGAGCTACTGATGTTTGTCCGCTGATACCCATTGCAAATATTACTATGGAAGAGACAGCGAAGTTTGCACAGCAACTTGCAAAAAGGGTAGGAGAAGAATTGAAGATACCCGTTTATTTATACGAAGCCGCACAACCCGATACATCCAGAAATAATTTATCGGTGATACGTGCCGGCGAATACGAAGGCTTCTTTAAAAAAATAAAGGAGCCACAATGGAAACCTGATTTTGGTCCTGTGGAGTTTGATGTAAAACGTGGCGGAACGGTTATCGGCGCCAGGGATTTTTTGGTGGCTTATAATATCAACCTCAATACTACAAGCACCCGCCGTGCCAATGCCATAGCTTTTGATGTACGTGAAGCCGGGAGGAATATTGAAAAGGACGGAAAGAAAATAAATCAGCCCGGTACCTTAAAAAGCGTGAAAGCTATTGGATGGTTCATTGAAGAATATGGTGTGGCACAAATATCCATGAACCTCACCAATATCAACATCACACCCGTGCATGTGGCTTTTGATGAAGTGTGTAATAAAGCAACTGCAAGAGGCATACGTGTTACGGGCAGCGAACTGGTAGGACTGATTCCATTAAAGGCCATGACCGATGCAGGAAAATATTTTTTGCAGAAACAACAACGCAGCACCGGAGTAAGTGAAAAGGAACTGATAAAAATTGCCATTAAAACGATGGGCCTTGATGAACTAACGCCTTTTAAACCCGATGAACGAATCATTGAATATATGCTAAACGATAAAAACAGCAGCAGGTTAGTAAGCATGACACTTACCGACTTTGCAAACGAAACTTCCAGCGAAAGCCCTGCACCCGGGGGCGGCTCCATAGCAGCTTATGTGGGCGCATTGGGTGTAAGCCTTGCCACTATGGTAGCCAATTTAAGCAGCCACAAAAAAGGCTGGGACGACCGCTGGAAGGAGTTCAGCGACTGGGCGGAGAAAGGTGAAAACTATAAAAATATTTTATTGCAATTGGTAGATGCTGATGCCGCAGCCTTTAATAAAATTATGCAGGCATTTGCTTTACCCAAGGCCAACCCTGAAGAAAAAACCATCCGCACACAAGCCATACAAGACGCCACTAAATACGCCATTGAAATACCTTTTAAAGTAATGCAAACCGCTTATGCAAGCATGACCGTTATAAAAGCCATGGTTATTGAGGGCAACCCCAACTCTGTTACCGATGCTGGTGTTGGTGCGCTTTGTGCCCGCTCTGCAGTAATTGGTGCTTTTATGAATGTGCGTATTAATGCCACCGGTTATAATGATAAAACTTACACTGCTGATATTATTGCTAAGGGTGCAGATATAGAAAAGAAGACGATTGCTTTGGAGGCGGAGATATTGGGGTTGGTGAATGAGAAGATTGGGATTTAGAATCTAATTCCCCCGAATTCGGGGGAATTAGAAATAATACAATAATTCGTTTAAAAAATAAATTGGTTTGTAGTATTTTCAGAAGTCAAATAAAATATTGTCTGTGGCTAAAACAAAAACAATCATTGTAAAAAATAGCTCAATTAATGTAATAGAAGTTAATAAGCAGGATTATATTTCTTTAACTGATATGACAAGAAGTTTTGAGGATGGCCTTGCCTTAATTGAAAAATGGTTAAGGAATAAAAATACAGTTGAGTTTCTTGGTATTTGGGAAAAGATAAATAATCCTGATTTTAATTTCCCCGAATTCGGGGAAATTATGATGGAGGCAGGACTAAACCGGTTTACCCTTTCAGTAAAAAAATGGAGTGAGAAGACAAATGGCATTGGCCTGGTTGCAAAAACTGGAAGGTTTGGCAGCGGCACTTATGCCCATAAAGATATTGCCTTTGAATTTGGTTCCTGGCTGAGTGCGGAATTTAAACTTTACTTAATAAAAGAATTTCAGCGGCTTAAAGATGAAGAAAATGCTCAGCAATCATTGCAATGGAACCTTCAACGCACACTCTCCAAAATAAATTACCGCATACATACCGATGCCATAAAGGAAGAATTAATACCACCTGCCATTACCAAACAGCAAAGCAGTATTATTTATGCCAGCGAAGCCGATGTTTTAAATATGGCACTGTTTGGCCAAACAGCAGCCACCTGGCGGGCAAATAATAAAAGCAAAGAAGGCAATGTAAGAGATCATGCCACATTAGAGCAGTTGGTAGTATTAACAAATTTAGAAAGTATAAATGCTGTTTTTATAAAACAGGCTTTGCCGCAAGCCGCAAGACTAAAAAAACTGAACGAAATAGCCATAAGCCAGATGAAATCCTTGTTGAATAGTGGGGGGATGAAGAAATTGCAATAAGGAGATGGGTCACTCACTTGTACTTTATACCATTGGGGAACTTTTATTGAAGTTGATATTATGGAAGAGTGGTTCGTGAGCCACGAACCAAGGCGAAGGACAAGTTGTGCCAAATCTTATTCTTAAAATTATTGGTTCTAACTATTTATTCTTAAAAGATATTTTCAATGGCACAGATACCCTTTCACACAAAATCCAAGCTCCATATCTGCCAGTAAGGATACTTATTTGCCATGGTAAACTTTAAGCCCAGTAGGTGTTGTAAAGGAAAGTTGTGAATTATTATATTGAATTTTTTCAACCTCATCCAACCCTAAAACAAAATTATCTTCATCAATATTATTTTCATGATAATCAATTTGCAATTGTAGGAAAGCCATTATATAATCTAAAAATCCTCCAACACCTTTAATATTAATTCTAAAAGCCCCTAAACTTTTATATTCAACGAAATTTAGTCCTCTGTATCCGCTTGTTAAAAAAGTTTCTGCATTAATTATCTTATTAAGAATCCTTGGATGTACTTTTTGTTGAACTAGATCATTTGTCGCCAGTGAAACCATAAAATAAGGTTTTGAAAAAAGTGGGTTATTGTCATCTCTTCTTTTTTTCATTTCATCAATAAACTTTTGCGTACTATCAATGTAGCGTGTAAATAATGCTGGATAACCATCTAAAGTCTTTAACAAATCAATTTTTGCGTGGTAAATCTCTGCCTTAGAGGCCTTTAATATACTTATAACTTTTACTTTTTTGTCTTTTTCATTTTCAATATTGGTTATATAAAGTGCAATATATACACCAAAGAGTGTTGTAACTAGTGTAATAATTAGATTAAAAACCTCTGGATAATTCTTCCTTAAGGAGTTATGCCTTTCAATCGTTAAGACTTTAATTGCACTACAGAAAATAGTAGTGAATACAGTCAGTAAAAGATCTTGAGTTATATACCAAATAAAGTAAGTAAATATAAAAATTGCAATTAACCACAATAATAAATATCCCTTCCTTTTTCCTCCTCCCCCAGGTTTTGAATTCTCTTTTGATAAATGTGTTTTACCTTTATTATTAGCCATTCTGCGAAGTTAATATTTTTTCTCCGCCGATGTTGGTGTTACGTAAACCTTTCGCAAGCCAACTGACGCAACCACACGTGCCGCCGGCTGGTCTTATGACCACCGGCGTAGAGCCATAAAAGAGCTTACAAAAAATAATTAAAAACAATACAAACTTCAGTCGTCGGTGATAGCACCGGATGATGGCGTATGCTCCCCCAATCTGGCGCAAGTGTCCGCCCAACTGGCGCAAGTGTTCCCCCAGTCTGGCGCAAGTGTTTCCGCCGATGTTGGTGTAGCGTAAGACATACGCAAGCCATCTGGCGCACCAGCACACGCCGCCGTCTGGTCTTATGACCAACGGCGCAGCCACCAAAATGGCCTGCAATAAAAACAAATTCGTATCAGCTCAAACTTCAGTCGTCGGTGATAACCTGCCTTTGCCGGCAGGCAGGCACAGGACGACGGCGTATTATGGTTTAGAAGTGTGTTTCTAAATAGATTCCGCCGATGTTGGTGTAGCGTAAGACAAACGCAAGCCAACTGACGCAACCGCAAGTGCCGCCGACTTGTGTTATCACCACCGGCGATAAGCCATAAAAGAGTTTACAAAAAAATAATTCACTACAGTTCAAACCTCAGCCACCGGTGATAACCCCGGATGACAGGCTTTCCGCCGTGGTTGGTGTTCTTCCAAAAATCGTCCGTAAGCCAGCAGCCACCTCCCATGAGAGCCGTGGCGTGGTCTGTGACCAGCCACGAACAAATTAATACAAATTCCAACTGAAATTTTATAGATTAGAATTATGAATCAATCTGGTTCCGGCTGGTCGGAGACCACGCCGGGGCGTTCGGATAGGAAGAGGTTTTAAATTTATGGAGGTGAGAATACTGCTGCAAATAAATTTTACGCCGATGTTGGTGTAACGTAAAACACACGCAAGCCATCTGGCGTACCAACACTCGCTGACGTCTGCCTGTCCCGATTATTTCGGGAGTCTTATGACCAACAGTGCAGCTACCAAAAAGATCCTGCAATAAAATCAGATTTGTAACAGATCAAACTTCAGTCCTCGGTGATAACCTGCCTTTGCCGTCAGGCAGGCACAGGACGACGGCGTATGCTCATTTAGGAGTGGGCTTATTAATAAATTGGATAAGACCAAAGGCGGCAAAAAAGGGAACACCTGCGCCAGTAAGTGCTCGTTTTCTGCAGATTATTTTAAAAATGCAATTCCACTAAACTTTCGGAAGCTTGTAACCATTATGGTATTCACTCAGTAAATATTTTTTATTAATCGCTTCATCTGTAAATGCTCCCTTTTCTTTATTCCACAATAATTTTTTTCCGCTGCGATAAGAAATATTGCCCATTTGCGCCACGGTAGCCACATGGGCGCCGTCCTGAATAGAACAATGCAGATCAGATGCCTTACGTGATTTTATAACACTAACAAAATTCTCCCAGTGATTCAGCAAGCCATTATCAGATGATTTTTGAAATGGCATTACAATTTTGTTTTTGCTTTGTTTTTCTT
Source organism: Chitinophagaceae bacterium (assembly GCA_031413755.1). Lineage (GTDB taxonomy): Bacteria > Bacteroidota > Bacteroidia > Chitinophagales > Chitinophagaceae > Ferruginibacter. The sequence goes on along the minus strand of JANOFR010000040.1, from coordinate 38,017 downwards.
CTATCACTTCCCATCCGCCACGATTTAAAATAAGTGTTCCGTTATTGCCTATAAAAGCGATGCCGTGGTCTCTTCCGTAAGAACCGTTATCAATACCCATCGCAGAATCCCATACCATATTAAATTTTTCAAATTCGTACAAGGCAGTAAGCGTATCAGGTGTTTCTTCATACAAATCGGGATAAGCAAATCTACCACCAAGGCCCGCAACACTGATTGGCAAATCTGCTTTCATGCCCAGCAATGCATAGTCCAATAAGTGTACACCCCAGTCAGTCATTAAACCGCCGGCATAATCCCAAAACCACCGAAAATTAAAATGATAACGACTCGCATTAAAAGGCATCACTTTGGCCGGCCCTAACCATTGTTTATAGTCAACGCCTGCAGGTGGCGCTGTGTCGGGTACTACAAGGCCGGGTTTCATCCACCCCTGGTAGCACCATACTTTTACTGTACGGATATTTCCCAATTGACCGCCATGTACAAAATCAACGGCATCTCTAAAGTGTTTTTGACTTCTTTGCCACTGACCGGCCTGTACTATTTTATTATACCGTTGCTGGGCTCCAACCATTGCTGCACATTCTGTTATGGAATTACCTACCGGTTTTTCTACATATACATCTTTGCCGGCTTCACAGGCATGCATCATTATCAATGCATGCCAATGATCCGGCGTACCGATGATGACGGCATCAATATCTTTTTGAGCCAATAACTTTCTGTAGTCATCATACACTTTTATTTTTGATACATCAATATTTGACGTAGTTAATTCCGCCAGCTTTTTATCAATTACATTTCTGTCCACATCACAAACAGCTACCAGGTTTACGCCCGGTATTTTTAAAGCGGTTTTTGCATTGCCCCAGCCCATACCGTTAATACCTATGGCGCCGATATTTATTTGATCACTCGGGGCGATCCGGTTTTTAAAAATTGCGAACGCCTTGTTATCAAAAGCGGACGCCAATGCGCCTGCACCTAGTATCAATGAGGATTGCTGTATAAATTTTCGGCGGGATGACATAAGCAGTTTGTTTTAAAAATGATAAATTATAAAATTATCGAAGGGCAACCGTCTCATAAACTTAACGAAATTATCTACATGATCAGTTTTATTTTACGGGAGTTCCGCCGATGTTGGTGTGGCGTATAACAGAAGTAAACCATCTGGCACACCAGCACTCGCCGCCGTCTGCCTGTCCCGATTATTTCGGGAGTCTTATGACCAACGGCGCAGCCAAAAAGCCTGCAAAAAAAAACCAAAAACGGTCAAATAAAATCGCCGTTGACCGAGAGGCCAGTGGGATGCAGCTCAAAAGTTTTAACGCATCTATTGTCAGTAGATGCCTGAATTTTTTCACCATTTTTTACTGACATCCTTCTTTTACCATTACACCATCTATCATTACCCCACAAACCTTGCTCAGGTATTCAAATGGATCGCCATTAAAAAGTACAAGGTCTGCGTCTTTTCCAATATCAATACTGCCTACTTTATCAGCAATGCCTAATAGCCGTGCAGGATTTAAAGTGATCGCTTTTAAAGCTTCATCAATATGTAACCCAAATACCATGGCCTGTGCTGCTTCAAATAAAAGTATCCTTGTTTTCGGGACGTATCCTTCAAAGCCGGTTTCTATGCTCACCGCAATACCAGCCTTTGTAAGTATCGACGCACTTTCCATGGTCATGTTTACCATATCGCCGCCATTGCGTGCCATGGTTGCATGCAAAATAATTTCTGCATTGGCAGATTTAATTTCCGGGATAAGGCGGTATGCTTCGGCAGCGCCATTTAATACCAGTTTAAAATTAAATTCCTTGGCAAGCCGTATGGCACTCATAATATCCACACTGCTGTTGGCAGTTATCAAAGCTTTAATTTCTCCTTTTAATAATTTTACCAGCATATCCATTTTCAGGTCGGCAGCCGGGCGTTTGCTGCTGTCTTTATCCGATTGTTTTTTCAGGTAAGCCTGTGCCTTCAGCAATTCATTTCTTATCATAGCCATTTGTTTGGCCTTTGTACCCGGCGATGTAAAGTTGCCCGATACAGATGGCCCGATGGTCATGGCCAGCATACTTAGTGGCTGTATGGTTACTGTTTCTACGGTGCCTTCTTTTGTTTTGGCAATCATGGTTTGTCCGCTTACCAGTGCGCCCACACCATGCCCGGTGTGTATAGTGGTAACACCATAATCTCTTATCACTTTCACCAGCGTTTCTTCTGGGTTATACGCATCAATGGCCCGGAGTTCGGGTTGAATGGGCCCCGATTTTTCCAACTGATCCTGGTCTGTGGGGATATTTAATGCACCCGATATACCTACAAGCGAACGGGCATCAACAAAGCCCGGTGTAAGTACTTTAGTTTCGTAAACTTTATATCCTGCAGGTATAGCAAGGCCGGTTCCTATGTTTTCTATTTTGCCGTTTTTTACCAGCACCACTCCATTACGGATAGCCGCACCGGAAACAGTATATATCATTTCTGCTTTGATGGCAATTTGTGCTTTTATGGTAATGGCCGCAGGAAGCAGTAAAATGATGATGAATATTTTTTTCATTGAATTATTTTTAATTTATCCGGAAAGCAAACATTTTATGAATCGTGTTCAGTTATATTTTATTGCTCATCATCATCATGATGATGAAACTCACTCCTGATGGGAGAGTACACATCATAACCACCGGTTAAGAATGCTTTATCGGCAGGTTCGCTGATGTCCCAGCGTTTAATACCCTCCACCCATGTTTGTTCCACCCTTGTGTATATACTGAAAGGATCGCCGCTGAGTATTATAAAATCGGCATCCTTATCTTTTTCAAGCGAACCCACCCGGGTACCCAGATCCAGCATTTTTGCACCAGCAAGTGTAAGGCCTTCCAATGCTTTTGCCCTGCTCATGCCAACCCTTACCATTAATGCGGCAGAGCGTATAAAAAATCTTGAATCGGTAATACCATCATCTGTATGAAAACCTACGGCTGCACCGGCATTTTCCAATGCTGCACCTGTGTTTAGCGATACATTCATAGCTTACAGTTTACCGCCGGGGGCATCAATGGTTATGATAGAAGATGCAAGGCCGGCTGCTGCAATTTCTTTCGCCACTTTCCAGCCTTCTGATACATGGTGCAGTACCGGTTTAAATCCAAACTCCTGACTCAGTCTTATTACCGTAAGTACATCATTTGCTTTGTGTGTATGAAAATGTACCACCCGTTTTCCGTTAAGTACTTCTACCAAACTCTCCATCCGCAGATCACGTTCGGGCATTTTCGATTCATCTTTACCTGCTTTATCTATTTTCTTTTTGTATTCCTGTGCTTTAATAAACAGTTCTCTCACCATGGCTGCACTTTTTGCCCTGGTACCGGGGAATGCACCCGGTGTGCTTCGCATGGGGTTTGTTCCATTGGCCATTTTCAATCCGCCATACAAACCTTTTTCATTTACAATTAAAAGGTCTTCAATTATTTTTCCTTCACGCATTTTTATGTAGATGGTTTGTCCGCTCATCAGGTGGCCGCTGCCCGGCATTACATTAATGGTTGTAATACCACCTGCCAGCGCTTTTTTAAAACCGTCACTTGTAGGATTAACCGCATCCATTACTCTTATATCTGGATTTAAAGCAACAGAGGCATCGCCTCCCTGCGGGCCACCCAGGTGAGAGTGGGTGTCTACCAGGCCCGGCATAATTACTTTTCCGGTTGCATCCACTACCTCTGCACCTGCAGGGATATTGCTTCCGGCAACACCCACACTCACAATTTTTCCTTTATGTACTACCAGTACTCCCGCAGGTATTGCAGGCCCAGAAATAGGGTAGATAAGGGCTCCTGTAAAAGCAATGGGTTTATCCTGTGCAGTAACAGGAACGATATACAGCAGGCAACATGAAAATAAAAATCGTTTTATCATACAAGCAGTTTTAATTATGGAAATCTAAAGTACGGTTTGCAGGCGAAAATAATGAAGGTATTCTTATAAACGGTGTAAATTTTCACCGTTTATGTAAGAATTTATAAAAGCTAAATAAATTTTTTGTTGTTAAAATAAAATACCGGAATAAATGATACCTCCTCTTGCGCAGATATGCGGCGAAGAAAATGTAACGTGGCGTATCTCCCGCCAAAGTGCGGGACAAAATGAGGTTTTAAATAAATTATTAAAGCCAACAATTACAAAACAATATCCTGCTATGATTGTTGATATAGAAAATTGTAAAAAATGAAATTTTTATCCCTGCTGTTTCCGGTATTTCTCTTTATCCCTGCAAAGCCCTTTAAAATAGATTTCGGAACCGCAGCTAACAGAACCAGTAATTGGGTAATTCTAAGCGATAATGTAATGGGTGGTGTATCTGAGGCACAAATTGAATATGGAAGTACATCAGTTATTCTTAAAGGAAGCGTTTCACTGAAAAACCGGGGTGGCTTTGTTTCGCTAAAATCTGATCTCGGAAAACTTGATCTGTCTTCTTATAAAACAGTGAAAATAACATTCAGGTCTACCGCTCAGAAATACGCTTTTACACTGGAGAATAGCCGCAGATGGTATGAGCCTGCTTATAAACATGAATTCAGTGCGAAAGAAATAAATAAATGGGAAACGGTTTCCTTCGACCTGGATAATTTTACAGAAGAAGTGATTGGTGAACCAACCGGCAATAAAACAAATAAATACATTTTGGAAAATATACTCAGAATCGGAGTTTCAACCAATGAAAAAAAGGAAGGCCCCTTTCAACTTGAAATTGAATCAATAGAATTTATGTAAACAGGGTATTATTTATTTCGTTCAGTATAGCAAAGGTATTTAATTCTACTCTTTTGCCCAACTGGCGCAAGGTTCCCCGGTGTTTGGCGTCCGGCAAGCTTTCGGGATTCCCTCCCCAAATTATTAAATTACAAACGTAAGGTTCATGGGATCACTTGATGCATCTTCAGTCCTGTACCGACTGTATTGGGGATTTATAGAACGGAAACTGAAACCTAACCGGGCAGGTTTATTAAACACAAGTGGCCCCTTAATCATTCGGCTAAATTACCAGCAGTATCTTAGTGAAAACTTGCCAGTGAAAAAAATATTTGCATTATTGCCGAACAAAAATATTTTATTAAATGTTTATCAAGAATTCCAAACATTTAAAACCATTTTTATGCAAACTTTATTTAACAGGCATAGAAGCCTTAAAACACTGGTTATGATATTTCTGCTTGCAGGAATAGTTGTTTCCTGTAAGAAATCTGATTTAAATAACCAGCCGGCCCCTGAAATAAATGTAGAACAGGAAGCCTTAAATGCGGCACGTACACTGGAAAATACAGCCGCCGCCAACGCAGCCAACGAAGGCAGCTCCCTTAATCTGGATGAAGGTACAGCGGCAAGAGGCAACCGAAATATTGTGCAGATTGTTGTAGCCAATCCCAATTTTGCAGCTTTGGAAGCAGCTGTTTTAAAAACCGGACTGGCCGGTGCTTTGTCTAATGCATCAGCAAGCCTAACTGTATTTGCTCCCACAAACAGTGCCTTTGCCCAGTTGCCGGTGCCGTTTAATAATGCCAGCAATATCAGTGCAATTACGGATGCAGGACAGATCAGCTTTTTAACCAACGTACTGTTATACCATGTACTTGGAGCTGAAGTGTTTAGCAACCAGATCGCTAATGGCCGCAGCAGCGCAGTTACTCTAAAGACAGCTGGACAAGCCAACGACAATACCGTGTATTTCTCAAAAACCTTTGGCCTTATCCGTGTAAATGGGCAAACCGATGTAATTGCCGCTAATATAAATGCCAACAACGGTGTAATACATGCGGTTAATAAAGTGTTGCTTTTTCCCACTAACACTATTGCTGGTATTGCCATTGCCAATCCAAACTTTTCGGCCCTTGTAGCTGCACTGGTAAAAACAAACCTGGCTTCTGTATTTACCGGCGCCGGCGATTTTACCGTATTTGCACCTACTAATGCTGCTTTTGCCGAACTGCCTGCACCCTTTAATAACGCCGCCAATATTGCTGCTATCAGCAGCCAGGCGCAGATAGATGCTTTGTCGAACATTTTACGCTATCATGTAGTTGCCAGCCGCAACTTTGCATGGGACCTTGGCATTTTAAGATCGATTACCACATTGGCGAATACGCCCAATAACAAGGTTACCACAATCCTGGGTTACAATATTGGTTTTGTAAAAGGTAATGCAAATAATAATTTTGCTACTGCCAATCCGGCTGATATACTGGCTACCAACGGTGTTATTCAGGTAGTAAATAAGGTGTTGTTACCATAGTTTTTATTAACCATTTTTATCAAAGCCTTTCCTATAAATTAAAAGAGATGATATCTGAAAAATATCATCTCTTTTTTATTCCGCTGTGTTTAAACTTCAGTCGTAGGTGATAACCTGCCTTTGCCGGCAAGCAGGCACCGGACGACGGCGTCTGCTGGTTAAGGAATGGATTTTAAAATAAATTGGATAAGAACACAACATCGGCAAAAACCGGATTGTTTAATAAGTCACAAGTGGTCCCGTTATCATTTCGATAAGTGACAGGCATTATTATTGGGAACACTAGCCCAGGGTGCAGGACACTGATTCGTTACCTGCAATTCCAGGCTGTATTATAAAACCTTAACCCAAATATTCTTAAAATAAACTTTGCTCTTCGGGTCGTGACCCTGAAGGGCAAAAGTGCCGGATGAAAGTACTCTTTCTTTAATTCCTTCATCCCGTTGTACATTTTCAGGTTCGGTGTAATCCACCACCTGTTTATCATTAATGGCCACCGTTACCCTTTTGCCATTTACTTTGATAAGCATGGTGAACCATTCGTTGTCCTTAACGTAAGTTTTTGTAATATCCTGTATGGCCCAGAGGCTGCCGGTTCGCCGCCAGTCGGTATGCGAATTATTCACCTGCACCTCGTAACCTTTTTTCGGCCAGCCGTTTTCCTGGTATTGTGTATGAAAATAAATACCTGAGTTGGAACCTGCTGTTGTCATCACATCGGTTTTAAATTCGAAGTTTTTATAATTATGATGTTGTTCATCGCCGTTATAGAAAAGATGGGCTGTTTCCCCATTAACCACAATGCTCCCGTTTACCACGGAAAAACAGGATGCATTGGCACCCACTTTCCATCCATTAAGAGACTTGCCATCAAATAAAGAAACCCATTTGTTTTTTTGATGTTCTTTACCAGGCCCAAAAGAAAAAAGAACAACGGATATTATCAACAGCTTTACTTTTAGCATGGTATCTGATTTAATGAGTAAGCTACAAAATTTTTATCTCTATGCCCATGTTGCAGTTACAAAAAACACCTCCAGCAGGTGTAAGTGTTCCATTCCACAATCATTAAATTTTTCCGCATATGTTTGTTTAACCTAACACATATGCAAGCTCATCTGGCGCACCAGCACTCGCCGCGGTCTGCTGGTTTTGGAGTGGGTTTCTAAATAGATCTTATAAGATCAACAGCGGAAAAAGAAACAATATCGCGAGTATTAATGCGTTTTTATACAATAGATAAATGCAATGTTCTTAACAATACTTTAATACCAAAAAGCTTTTAAATACGCTTCTTTTTTCAGATTTTGTGTGCACTATTTAATCCGTTATTCAATTATTAGCAAATACTAAAATTGTACTCTATGTTAAAAAAATTACACTCCGTTATTTTTTATGTACTTATTTTAAGTTCCTGCGTTTCTTCTTCACGTATCAGCGACAAAAATAATATTATAGTTAGTGAAAATGGGACATCGTTGGATTTGCCTGTCGACAGTTTACCCATTTCTTTAACGGAATTACCACGTACCGAAGATGGGGGTTTTATTATGTCACCTGGATTTTATGAAGCAGAATTTAAAACATTTTGCCTTCAGCCCGGAACTCCGGATCCTACGCCCCGGGACGCATATCTTCAGACCCCTATAAGTGGATTCCGGAAAGATATTGTGGAAACTGTTTTGCTTAGCTCCCGAAGTAAACCGGGTATTAAACAAAAGAATGTTCAGCTATTGTTATGGTGTATAGTGAGCAAATCCGATTTTAATAAATTATCTGCTTCAGTTAAAGAAGATGCCATGGATTTGCTTACATCAAAACAGGTTTTTGAATTAAAAGGGGGAGTGCTGGGTGCAATAAAACAGGCTTCCAATTCATTACCAAACGGAATTATTAAAGGCAATACTGATTTAAACCGCCTGTTTGAGATCGGTTCATCTTCTTATGAAATGTTTGAAAAAATTGCTGTATTACGGGAGCCTTCAAAAATCAGAAGAGCCGATTTTAAAAACGATCAATGGTATAAACAAAAAGAAAATTATTATATACGGCATTTTCCGGTAAGCTATCAAAAAGTACAGATACAGGTTTATGTGCCAGATCGTATTTTAGATTCTGCCGGGAAAGTTGGTGGAGAATACCTGGTTTTTGATCCTGCCGGTTATCAGACTGTTCCGGTAAATTCCAATTCGCAGCGTTTAGGTATTGGAGGGCCGGTACTTGATATCATTCGATCTGTAATAAAAATAAACAAACAAAACATTCCACCAAAGAAATTGCCGGATAATAAAGATATAAAGGCGCCTTCTAAAAGTTAATTGCGGTAATAGAATTTATTGTTCCGCCGGTGTTGTGTAGCATAACATATGTACTTGCCAAATGGTGCAACCGCACACGCCATCGGAAGATACCTTCCTCTATCCGGGCTGCTTCCAACGGGCAGTCTACTCCACAAAAAAAAGCATCTTATTTAAAAAACGCCGCTGGTTAAAACCCAACCGGCGGACAGTTTAAAATCGAACATTATCTTTTCACTTTTCGTAAAAGATCATTGCTTTATTTTAACGTCGAGTAACTCCATTTCAAATATGAGCATGGCACCTCCGGGGATCTTTTGTCCATTGCCCTCTGTCCCATATCCAAGATTATACGGGATCCAGAATTTAAATTTAGAACCTGCCTGCATCAGTTGAAGGCCCTCAATCCATCCCGGAATAACCTTATTAACCGGCATCTGCAGAGGTTGGCCACGGTTATAGGAAGCATCGAATTCGGTACCATTCATCAATGTCCCTCTGTAATGAACTACAAAAGTGTCAACAACGGTTGGTTTTATCCCTGTTCCTTCTCTGATCACTTCGTATTGCAGGCCCGTGGCAGTTGTTTTTACACCGGATTTCAATTTATTTTGTGCTAAAAATATTTGGCCGTTCTCAATTTCCGGTTTTGCTTTTTCAGTTTTTAATTTTTCATAATGTTTGTTAAGTATAGCATTGGCTTTAATATCATCTATCAGGGTATTCTTTTTGTCAAGTATATCAGTCACCCCTCTCATAAAAGCTGTTGAGTTTGAAATTTTTACATCTCCCAGTCCTTTTTCTTTCAAGGAATAGGCAACCAATTCACCAAGCACATAACTCACAGAATCGGCGTTTGTTTTTAAAATAGTCACGGGTTTGGGAACAGGCTTGGTAGTTTGGGCATTTAATGCATTGATGCCTGCCAGCATTATAAAAGGTAAAATAAATATTTTCATATGTTTTTTTATGGCACAAAAATACTGTGTGCTATGATATTTAGGTTACGTGTGGATATTTAATTTAATTCGTAATTTTTTTGGGATTACTTTACAACAGGAACCGGAACAGGTGATGCCGGTTAAAGCAAGAAGTTATATTCAGTCAGTAACAAATAACTGAATGGAGGTTTACAAGAGTTCATACTAACCTGCCGCCGGCAACGTCTGCCGGTTTTGGAGTGGATTTTAAAATTGATTGTAAATGTATAACGGTTCAAAAGAAAAGCTTCCCTGTTTATATAATAAAAAGGGAAGCCTTTGGTATAGATCCGGATCATTAAACTTTTAAATTTATTTATTTTTTATAACCATTCATCATGTTGGTAAATACCAATCCCACCTGGAAACGGCCCAGCCTGTCTTCGGGTGCATTGGCCAGTTCCTGCCGATCGCTGCTTTTCCAGTCCTCGCTTCTGAAACTGCCGGTATAGCTGGCCTGTATGCCAATGCTGCCATTACATTTTGCCGGTTTAAAACTAAATCCGCCACCCAGGTTATAGGTTGTAAAAGCATTGGTGAATTTAACGGCACTGATGGTATTTTGTACGATGGTTGAATTAAGTACATCGTTGAAATTAACGCCTGAGTTATCTTTATAAAATTTTGCCTGGAAACCTTCAACACCAATACCAACCATAGGATACAGCATGAATTTTTCTGAAGGAATGAAATCATAACCGATGCTAAAGCCCGCAGCCAATGAACGCAGGTTGCTGCTTTTTTTACTCCGGTTGCCACTCATGCTGTTGGCGCCGGTGATGGTAAACTCGGAGATGAAATCTTTCTTTGCCATGCGTGAACCAAGGCTGATGGTGCCCATATAATCACGTAAAGTTTTGTATTGCGGATTTATCCCAACACGGCTGTTAAGCCCGCTGAACTGTTGAAAACTGATGCCGATGCCCTGTACCGTTGTCATTTTCCCGGAATGCCATTTTCCTTCTTTTTGTGCTGTTGCCCCAAGGGTAAGTATGGTTAATACTGTTAAGAATGTAATTTTCATATTATGTAGTTTAATGTATGGTATAAACACACAACTGTGTAAATGGTTCAGCAGTGGAGGCCTGTTTTATTGTTTAAACACTGGATTAACAAAAAGTTTACAATTATTAAGCGGGAGCCGCTTTTCCCATTTGGTGCTGATAGGCGGCAATGAAAAAGGATGTGGTGTTTCTACCTTTAATGTGCGGGACATCATGTTGTTTCAAATATGGCAATAAGTACAAGTACCTGACGGCACACAAGCTTGTGGAATTTCCTTCACTAATGATTAATTTTTAAACGCAAGGTTTATGGGATCACTTCCCGATAAGCACCGGGACAGGTGCGGCTGTTATTAACCTGCCTGCCTGATAATAAATAGTCATCAAACAATACTTAACTTTGAAACATACCTTATAACTATAAAATTCAGTTTATGCAATACATGGTCATTGAAAAATTTTATCCTGATAAGTTAAAAATACTCTATAAAAGATTTGAAGAAAATGGAAGGATGCTGCCGGAAGGATTACATTATATCAATAGCTGGATAGACCATAAAATAAGTACTTGCTACCAGGTTATGGAAACAGAATCGGAAGAAAAAATTCATCTATGGATAACTAATTGGAACGACCTGGCCGATTTTGAAGTGATACCGGTTATCAGTTCTGCAGCGGCAAAAATAAAAGTATTTTCTACCTGAATGTATGCTACGCAACTACCAGGTGCGAGCCGGCAGCAAAGGCAGTTTTTTACATCATGTGCTGCGACAAAAAAAAAGGGCAACAAAACAGATAGTAACAGATTAAGCTATTTTTCATGTTCAGTTTGTTGCGGATTGGGAGTAACATTACAGCAGATAATATACCAAATGGCTTTTGAAATGTAACTGTAAAAGTTACGGTCGTTCACCCGGCAGAATTCTTAGTAATAATATTCCAGTAACAGCAGGCTGTATCCGGTTAAACAAAATCAATAATTTTAAATAACACTTAAAATTTTATTTATGACAGCAGATGACGGTAGTAAAGAAGGCGCTACATGGCCAATGCCGAAATTCAGATTTGAAGTAGATCTTGGCCCCGGCTTAACAAAAATTTCTTTCCAGGAAGTCACCGGTATGGACGTAGAGAACCAGGTAATCGAATACAGGAATAGTAACAGTCCGCTCTTTTCTACAATTAAAATGCCGGGCATTGTAAAGTATGGAAATGTTACGCTGAAGCGGGGAATATTTGTAAATGATAATACTTTTTGGAACTGGCATCAACAGATTTCCATAAATACCGTTAAACGGTTTCCGGTTATCATCAGGCTTTTGGATGAGTCTGGCAAAGTTACCATGCAGTGGACCCTTAATAACGCATGGCCAACCAAGATCAAGAGCACCGACCTTAAATCTGATGGGAATGAGGTGGCGATAGACACACTGGAGATTGCCCATGAACAGATCATTATTACAAATGGGTAAATAATTATTCTGAATTATGCTGCCAGTTTTTATTTCATGCTGTTATTTATAAAATAGGAAATGGCAGCCCCTCGGTCCGGGTCCTCACTAATCAGATCTGTAACAATAAAAAATGGTTCGGGTGTAAACCGCCATTTCGGTTTACCCTCGAACCATTGCCTTAAGAAAAGAATGAACTAAGACTTACTCATTTTTTTCAAATACCATTATTTCAACACGCCTGTTTTTCCATTGCTGTGAGCGATCATTCAGATCTGCTGCCGGCATTTTATTTCCATATGCGGCAACTACCAGCCGGCTCCTGTTTATAAAGAAACTGGCTATATAATCGGCACAAACCAATGCCCTGTCAAAGGCCCTTATACTGTTGGCCTCAACGCTGCCCACATTATCGGTATGCCCTTTGAATATTACATGCAGTTTGCTGTTGGATTTTAATAATTTTATCACTTCACTCAATGTATTAAAGCCCTGGGTGCGTAAAACAGATTTAGCCGGTTCGAAATATACGGTAAAATAAAGGGTGTCTTTTGATACCGGTTTTACGGGTTCTGTAAATGCGGGGCAGCCATTAGTGGCAAGGGAACCTTCAACCAGCGGGCATTTATCTTCATCATCATTAATACCATCTCCATCTGTATCAGGTACCGGGCAGCCTCCATATTTAGCAATGCCTTTATGGCCGGGACATCTGTCATTTATATCAGTTATTCCGTCACCATCTGTATCGGTCAACGTATCTTTTTTTACAGGTTCAATGGGTAAAGTTCGTTTTTCTTTCTTTTCTTTTTCTTGCTGCTTTCCGGTAAACAGGGCATAACCGGCACTTACTCCAAATGTCTTCATGCTGTATTGGTGTTGTATCCTAGCTGCATCCACGTAATAATGATCCAACGGTAAATTGTAATTGACCCATAAAGAGATCCGCTTAAACTCCATTCCCGCAACCAGGTTTAAGCCGGGAAAGATCCTTTTATATTCACCGGCTGAGCTGCCTGTTTGCAATTTGGCGTTTGTAGTTTTTTCGAAAGGCAGGGCATTTCCTATATAACTCTTCGAAATTTCTTCTTTTCCGGAGATGAATACATTCATCACAGGTCCAAGGCCAATAAAAAAACCGGCTCTTTCATCCAGGGAAAATTTCTTGAGCAGGAGCAGGTTAATATCAATATAATTCAGGCTTTGTATAAAGCTGGAATCTTCAATGGTATTAATTGAGCCGGTTGCATTTTGTAAATTATAACGATAGCCTTTTTTTGTGTAATTGGCAGCCGCAGATAAGCTGAATCCATTTAATCCTAAAGGAAAACGTGCTGTTAGGCCACCCCAAAAAGAAGTTGTGGATGAATAATTGTTAACATCTTCTCTTGAACCCTGAATTCTGCTCAGTGACGACTTACCGGTTCCGACCATTATACCATACCTGTTCTGGGCTTGTACATCATCGAACTGAAAAAAGATAAGGGATAGTAAAAAGGCTTTTTTTACTACGGTTTTGTAATAAGTAAGTTTGTGCATTTTGCTTCATGTGTTAGTATCTGGGTAAATTAACGTCTTGATGCTATAGATATTGTATATAGTAATATACAAAAATAAATAAAAAATCAACATGGTGTAAGCTATTGGAGCATGCTTTCATGTTGGCAGGCAGTGTTCTTTTTTTGCGGCCATAGCTGTTCCTCATTTAAATGAACGACATCTGATTCATCAAAACATGCCGCTGATTTCCATGACAAAACTAAATATTTTGAATTGTGCAACCGGGGATTGTATATTTTTATTATAACTTTCAGGAAGTAATATCAATACATCTGGAGTACGAAACAATTTCGAACTGCATATTATTGACTCACCTGGTAAATTTAAAGAGTATGAAATTTTTTGTATCACAGGTATTCATCTTTATATCAATTTTCGGGTTTAATACAAATGTCGCCCATTCTCAGGATACAGCAGTTGTAAATAGAACGATTAATAACCCTGTGATTCAGAATTCCAATGCTGACACCGTTAAGTATGCTTTACTTTATGTTTACCGGCCCAGAAATTATGTAGGTTCATTAGTGAATTATGATATTCATGTAGGAGACAGTACGGTAGGGAATATAAAAAACAATTCAAAGTTTGTTGTCAAATTATATAATGAAGGGACAACTACTTTCTGGGCTAAATCCGAACAGAAAAGAATCATTAATGTTACTGTGAAATTTGGCCAGGAGTACTTTTTAAAATGTGCGGTAACTACAGGTATATTAGTAGGAAGGCCCGAAATTAACCTGGTATATCCCGATCAGGGGCGCCTGGATTTTGAAAGTATTGAAGTAAAAAAATCAAAAAAAAATAAGTAGAATCTACCTTGGGCATTAGATGATAAAATGAAAATGTTTTTTTTGAACCCTTTGGGAATTCCCCTTTCACATGTAAGCCATCTCATACCGCCACAGGTTAAAACCCGGGCGGGGGCAGTAAAGCGATTTCAAGAGTGTTCATCATATAAATAGACCATCTGTTTCCTCCTGTCTTGCTTTTTTTTCACGATCCCCGGCAAGATACTTTTGCACCGTAAACCAATGCTGCATTTCTACCGGCTAAAAGTTTAAATACAATAAATAATAAGTTTGTATTAATCCCGTTTTATCATTGTGGTATATAATTTGCCTTATTGATTTCATTGATCTGCTGACCTATTTATTACAAGTAACAGGTATTTGTCAGCCAATAGTTAAAATCTGCACCTATGAAAAAACTAATTAACACAACCGTATCCTGTTTTCTGATCCAGCTATTTTTCATCTGTTGTTTTGGTTGCAACCAGGGGATTAATACCGATACAATAAATGTAAAAATTTTAGTAGATAATGCTGGTAAATTAAAACCTGCAACAAAGGCAGAACTGTCTTCAACGCTATCCCCAACCGGAACGCTCACATTTGATACAGCCGGTTATAATAAAAAGATGCTTGCCTTAAGTAATTATGATCCTGGCGGAAAATGGCCGGTTAAGGCTCCGTTCCCATTACCGGGAGCAATTTTTCCAGATAACCGGGTGATCGCATATTATGGCAACCTGTATTCAAAACGAATGGGAATTTTAGGTGAGCTACCCAAAGATTCTATGTTTAATAAATTGCTGGAGGAAGTGGCAGCATGGCAGGCAGCTGATCCATCTGTAAAAACGTTACCCGCTTTACATTATATAGCTACTACTGCCCAGGGCTTACCCGGCAAAAACGGCAAACACCGTTTGCGCATGCCTTTTAAACAGATAGATACCATTATGAATTGGGCGGAACAAATTAATGCTTTGGTGTTTTTAGATATACAGGTGGGGCATAGTACTGTAAAAGATGAAGTGCCTGCACTTGAAAAATATTTGCAACTGCCCAATGTTCACCTGGGCATTGATCCCGAATTTTCGATGAAGAATGGTGAAAGACCCGGCTCTAAAATTGGTACGTTTACATCAGATGATATCAATGATGCCATCGATTTTTTGGCTGCCGTAGTTCGTAAAAATAATCTTACCCCCAAGGTATTGGTGGTGCATCGATTTACCCAGGGTATGGTAACAGGTTACGAAAAAATAAAAAAAGTTCCTGAAGTTCAGGTAGTAATGGATATGGATGGCTTTGGGACTAAAATCTTAAAAAAATCGACTTACCTGCGGTATATTTATAAAGAGCCGGTACAGTTTACCGGGTTTAAGTTGTTTTATAAAAACGATAATAAAAAAAATACAACAGGCATGTTTACTCCCGGCGAATTATTGCAATTAACACCAAAACCAATTTATATTCAATATCAATAATTTTAGCCAACTTACCTGCTCTGGCGCACCACTGTAACTGTCAGCCTCTTTTCACGAACCATGGTATTGGCCGCATACAAAATAAAAACAGGCAGTTTATTATCCTGCCTGCTAACTATTTCTCTTGAAGCAATGATTTTATTTTTCTAACGTCTCAGCCACCATCCCAGCCACAGGCCGGTTACTCCCCATGCTACCAGAGCATCAACGAAGTGTGCCATCAGGTCGAAACTGCCATACCATATATGCATCGTATATGGAGCATTAAGGAAGACAATAAGGCCGGTGCCCAGTGTTCCGATGAAAACAGTGCTGAAAGAAGCTGCAGGTATTTTGGTGAGCAGCCAGCAAAGCATTAAAACAATAAAGATATTTACCAGCAGGCTCCGGCCCATATTCATATACATCTTATTCATGCCAAACATGCTTTTATGATATACCACCTGGGCCCATGGCTTACCTTCTGTGGCCTTCATCTGTTTTTCCATTTCGTCTCTTGAAGTACCCGGTGCAACTGTCGGCATAAAATAGGCGCCGTCTTCGCTGAACTGTGTTCCCAGGTAAGCCAGGATGCTGTCTTGTTTTGGAGTATATTTCTGTTGTGCCGCATGCAGGTTTAATACCCCCCATGTAAGGAACTGCCATAAAAACAGAATAATGCCACCCACCAGAGCGCCAATGATCATTTTTTTCATACAATAAGTTTTGGTTTAGAAAACAAAATAAAAAAGAAAATCGGTATTTAAAAGCCTATTCTTTATTTGGCTGGGTGTTTCCAATAGCTATCTTTAAATTTATAGGATAAGATTTTTTTGGGTCGCTTACAGAATTACTTCCCTGAAATAAAATGGATCAGGTCGGACTTCAGCATCAAAAAACTGTCTGATATTTCAGTTGTTTACTATTGAAGGCATACTTTAATTTTAATTGTTTTATATTTGAGTACTGCAGATATCACACTAACACCGGTAAAATTAATTATACCGAAATGAATTATTTCTATAAATATGCATCTCTTTTATTTGATAATTCGCATCGGGTTTTTACTAAACAAAGGCCTTGCTCCCTCATCCTTGCTGAAGATTATTTTGATAATGCAAAATATGCACCCCAGGAATTTTTCGATTATTCAAAACAATTTTTTGATACCCCGCAGCATTTTTATACAGAGGGAGACAGGCCGGAATGGTCAGCAATCAAAAAAAAGTATACGATAGAAAAAGACTTTTATTCAAGATATGCATACCCATCCCCCTTTAAATCGAAATGGGCGGAAAATAATACCGCTTATTATGACCTGTTTTCAAAAGCTAAACAATCAGATACCCTGTTACTTTTTGCGCCCGGCTGGGCCCGGCCAAACTTAAACGCTGAGATTGGATTCGCAAAAAAACTTTTAAACAAAGGCATAGACACCTGTTTGTTAACAAAGCCTTTTCACCAGGCACGAACTCCTGCAGGTTTTTATTCGGGTGAATTATTTATCAGTGACAATATTTTTCTTACCATTATGAACTTCCGGCAGTTTGTTGCTGAGATCCAGTTTTTAATAGATCATTTTAAAAGTAAGTATAAATATATCGGGCTTATTGGTATGAGCAGCGGCGGACTTCAATGTGGAATTGCATTAAATATTAAAGAAGTTGATTTCTATTTCCCGGTGATCACCGGGGCAACATTAGGTAGTATCACCTGGGATGGAAAGCTCACAAAATATATAAAAAAAGATATTACCCGTAAAGGAATAGATGAATCTGATTTAAACAAAGCCTGGGCTATTTCGGACCAGGTATACCTTGGGCATCATTGTAAAGCAAAGCATATCAAACAATTCATAAGCCTGTATGACCAGGTGATACCATATAAATATCAGCAAATTCTCTGGGGCATATACAACAAACCGGAAAAATTTGAAATGCAATGTGCTCATACTACTTCCTATTTCTATTTTTCAAAAATTGTTGAAGAAATAGCCCGGTTTATTGAAAATAAAAAAACTGATGTATCTCCTTCCTCTCCTGAACCAGCACAAACCGCCACGTTACCTGCCATTTTATTACAGTAGTTTCAAACTAAGGCCAGCAACCCCCGGTATTGGATCAGGCAGACTCAGGCAATCTTGTGTAGTTGAGCTTCACCCGGGATCATATTATACGCTCCATTTTTTTAATTCAATTTTTTTCTTCAGTAGTTTTGTATCAATTGTTTCATTTCAACATTATATATTTTGAATAATTCATCCATTAATTTTCAACCCTTTCTTCAAAACGAAATGGTTACAGCAACAGCCCTTACCCAAACAGACTTTGAAGATTTATACCGGGCCGCATCAGATCCTTTCATCTGGGAGCAACATCCAAATAAAAACAGGTGGCGGCGCGAGGTATTTGAAAATTATTTTGAAGGTGCCATTAGTTCGGGTGGTGCTTTTTTAGTAAGAGATGTTCAAACAGATGAAGTAATAGGAAGTTCCCGCTACAGCGATTATGATCAGGAAACAAATACGGTTTCCATTGGTTATACTTTTTTTATAAAAAGCCATTGGGGTAAAGGGTATAATTATGCGTTAAAGCAATTAATGCTGGATCATATATTTCAGTTTGTTGATACGGTTACATTTTATATCGGGGCCGTGAATAAACGTTCACAAATTTCCATTGAACGTTTCGGTGCAATTAAGATCGGGGAGGAGGAAAAAGCTTATTATGGCGAGCCTCTTAAAATGGATTATGTATATGCCATTACAAAAGCGCAATGGAAGCAACGTAAAGAAGTATAACGAAAGATCATTTTTTGAAAGACCCGGCATTATGTATTCTCAGATCTATTTTGATACCGTTTCTGAATTTTCGTCAGGCCCTTTAAAACTGTTGGTATCAATACTGAAATGCCTTGTATAAATATTGGTACGTTGAAACTGGTTTTTCAACCGATGTGCCGTCTCCTGAAATGAATTTCCAACTGAAGTATGAAAATCATTTAATAGTAAACCATTGGCTTCCTTCATCATCATTTCCGGATCATCCAGGTAATAGTACAGAACCGCCAGGTTAAAATAACTTGCATACCTTATTTTACGATCATGTTTTTTCCTGCCGGTATAATCTGTTTTAATTTTTTCGAAATAATCAATTACCGGTTTTAATTTTTCACGTGCACCTTCAATTGATTTATTGGCACTCATACTGAACAGCACTTCATTCATTTCCCTGAAAGTTTTTCTGTAATCGTCATACTCAGGGTGTTTTTTGTTGCCGATCACCCACATGAAATCATCAACGGTTACTTCAGCAAAACCAAAATTATCTGAGATACGGTCACTCAGGTTATGCATGGCCCTGTTTACACAACTTTGGTAGAGCTGTTTGGTTACAAACGGGCTGTTAAGCAGAAAATAGCCTGCGGCCAATGCCCGGTTGCCGAATTCAGGGCTATTGTAAACCTGTTTATAGTTTCTATTAGCCAGTACTTCATCCATTACATGTGCACCTTTATGATCAGTGATGTGTGCAGTGGCGGCAAAAGTATAAATAACCTGCTGGTAGTATAAAGTATTGGTGCCTGTAACAGTACCGCCTTTATTGGTTATGTTTTCAATACGTTCCTTAACCAATATAGATTCGGGCAACAGGTCTTCAAGTTTTACATGAATGTTGATATGGCCTTTTCCTGAAAGTTTACGCCAACCTTCCAGTATCACTGTATTTGCAGGATCTGTTTCCTGGATGAACGGGCTCATAAGTTTTGAGTTGATAACCGTTACAGTATAGGTATGGTAAGAACTGTCTAAACGTATGTTGGGCAAAGAGCGGAACTGCACCTGAAAATTAAAACGGTCGAGATCAACCCTTTTTTGCGCAAAAAGGAACAATGGAGCTATAAATAATGCTAAAAAGCAGCTTTTTTTCACAGAATACGGTTTTTGTACAAATGGTAAACGAAAATAGGGGAGAATTATTTTCATACATTTTCATCTGCCAGTTGGTTCAGCCTGTATTTGGGGCTAAAATTTATATTTTTAAAAAGAGTATTTGATCTTATGATCCGGATCAGCATTTAAAAGGATATAATGCTTTACCTTTTAATAAATAATAACGAGATGAAAAATCCATATAGCATAAGAATAAATTATAACTTATTAATTTTTATTTTTTGTTTACCATTTTGTATCATTTCCTGTGATTCTTATAATTTTTCTGTTCCTCAACCTGTAGAAAAGGAGAATATGTATGAATTTCCCCAGGTTTTGCGGGGAACATGGAAGTCTGAAGATGATAATGATATTATTTATATAAGTAAGAATTATGCATCCTTACGCAGCACCGGAAAAGAAAAGATAGTAAGAGGGGCATGGCCCGTGCTGAATGACAAGGGTAATTTTACCTATCCTCCTCATTTATATAAATCTTTTTATACGGTCAGGTATGATTCTATGAAAAACCCAATTGATACCTTAACCAATTACCTGCTGGATGGGGAAAATATTTATAAAGTAAATGAGGAGGGAAAATTGGGTAAAGGAAATAATTACCAGATAGAAAAAGATACCATTATTTTTTTGAATAACGAAGTTGTTACAATAGATATGGGCCGTAATGCTTTTCTCCGGAAATTGAACAATGAATTTTATGTTTTCAATTTCCTGAACAGCATACTTGGTACTGATAATCCCTGGTGGCAAATTACTATACTTCAAATAAAGGCCGGTGAACAACTGGTGATATGGGACTGTACAGAAAAATTAAAAACACATCCTTCGATGTTTTATAAAGCAAAGAGCACCGGAGATTATTATTTTAATGCTACATGGACAACCGGGGATATCATGCATTTAATAGATGAAGGTAAAATGGCGATAAGCAGTAAATTAAACCAGGTTAAAAAGGAGTGAAGGTATAAGGTAACATACGGATTAATGATGTACAGGTTTAGTGAAGACCTGTGTACCGGTATACAACTGAGTCCTTTTTCAATCATTAAATTAAACTATAATTTTTTTTGATATCAATAGATCCTTATTTGAACCTGTAAATCTGGACATAGTATTTTAAACAGAATATTTAACCCCCAAAAAAATATTAACCTGGATCTGTAAATCAGCATTGCGTTATAAAGCTGCTTCACCGTCACGGTTCAGGCCCTGGAACCGAAATGAACAATTCCAAAAAATAGTTCGTGCAGTGAAACCATGGCACAGGTTTTTTAATTCAGGAAAACTTATTTTATTTGATATTACAAAAATCAGTATCTTTTGCAATGCAGATGAAGTCAGAAACAGCCATGAAAAGATTATTGGTTTTATCTTTTTGGATAGCAGGTACAACATTGGCAAATGGCCAGAAACTTTCGGCTGAAAAGCTGATTGACATGTTGTCGTTATCAGCGACTAAATCAGAAAACCTTTTGTTGCATAAAAATTATCACGCTGCCGCAACCGAAATTTCAGGCGATACGGTCATTAATATCTTTGAATACTATCCGGTTATCCGCTTCGGTAAAAAAAAGCATGCAGATACGGTAAGCAGGAAATTCATCAGGTCTCTTCTTAAAGAAACATTTGTTGTTACCTACCGTACCACATCTGCAGCCGAATACAGCAGTATTATCAGATCCTTAAAGAATAAAGGATTTTATTGTGAATATGAAAAAGACAGTACGATTACACCTGTTTCTTATTTTTACCAGCAAGAAGATCATACTGCCGATGCATCTGTAAAAATGGTGGCCGATACTGCCTGGTATTCAATCAGCTTTCATAAAAAGAGTTTACCTGTTGACAAAGAATTACATTTTGCCGAAGACCTGCTTCAATTTACCTCTCATGAATACCTGGTTTATTATTTTGGAGAAAAAAATGTAAAAAAAGATTTCTATTATTTTGGAGAAAATGATATTGTTAAATGTTCAGTTTTACTGATCAACACAAACCGGCAGGTTATATTTATCTGGAAAGACGGGCTTAACAGTTGTAAAATTGACAACCTGTTATTTGGGGGCCAGCATAAATTAAAAAGCCAGAAAGGCAGTGAAAAATTTATAGCAGAAAACAGTTGGCCATTGAAAAGCGGTATAAATGCAGGTATGCCTTTGTTTGACCTTCGTGCATTAAACGAAAAGAATATTGCTTTTTGTGGAGGAGATGCGCCAAATCCAGGCATGGTTTTTCCCGAATCATCCGGTAAGGTAGATTTTAAAAATAAAGAGGTGATCCTGGCCTGTATGAATTGCAAAGATGATAAATACCTCAGTACAAAAATTATATATGCGGATAAAGCTATGGAAGAGGGCCTGGTCTTTTTTATTCTTACAATTGTTCTTTACCCGGATATAAACAGAATATTTGAATAATATCGTTTAGTTTCTCCGGCAGTTTCTTTCATCAGGTATCAACAAAAATCAATAAAGGGGCATTCCAATAATTAAAAACAAAAGGTGCTTTTACCTGAATTAAAATAACCTGAAATGGTCTGTTGTTAAAACCAGGTCAGCAGCCTCTATAAAAGATTGACAGCGTATTTATCTTTCTAATCGATATCTGATTTTATTATTGATGGATTATGCTTCCATTTTAGGATATTTGTAATCAAACTATGACGAAATATTACATTATTGTTTTTCTTTCTTTTATTGGCTTTCAGTCAACAGCCCAGCTATGCCAGGGCAGCCTGGGCGATCCCTTGATCAATATCAGTTTTGGTGCAGGTAGTAATCCGGGTCCTTCTCTGGCAGCGGCTGCCACCGGGTATCAATATGTGGCTAACGATTGCCCCGGCGACGGATTTTATACAGTCCGAAATAATACTACTAATTGTTTTGGAAGTACATGGTATAGTTTAACCGGTGACCATACCGGAAATGGTAATGGATATTTTATGCTGGTAAATGCTTCTATCCAACCCAGTGCATTTTATATTGATACCGTAAGGGGGCTTTGTGGTAACAGTACGTATGAGTTTGCCGCATGGGTCATGAATGTAATTTTACCTGCTTCCTGTGCTGGCAATTCTAATCAACCCAACCTAACCTTTACCATTGAAAGAACAGACGGTACTGTTTTACAAACGTACAATAGCGGTAATATAGCCCCGGCTGCATCGCCAACCTGGAAACAATATGGCTTTTTTTTTACAACCCCGGCTGCAGTATCTGATATTGTGATCCGTATGGTTAACAATGCACCCGGAGGATGTGGCAATGACCTTGCACTGGATGATATAACTTTTCGTCCCTGCGGGCCCCAATTAACCCCTTCTATCGTAGGGCAAACAACCGGCAATGCTGATATTTGTGAGGGCACCAATGCTGCTTTTACTTTTAACTGTTCTATTTCTGCAGGATTCAACAACCCGGTATTTCAATGGCAACAGCGTTTTAATAATGCAGCCTGGACCGACATACCCGGTGCCAACAACACTTCATATAACGCTGTTTTCCTTCCTGCCAGTGCTGTGGGTATTTACAGTTACCGGTTAAGTGTTGCAGAAGCCGGAAATCTGGGTATCCCGCAATGCCGGATATCATCCCAACCTGTATCAGTTACCATTAATGCATATCCGGTTGCGGGTGCTTCAAATGATGGGCCTGTTTGTAAAAATAATATAGTAACCCTTACTGCTACCGGAGGTATCCAGTATACATGGACAGGCCCCAATGGCTATAGTGCCACTGGTGCTGTTGTAAGTATTACTAATTTTCAAGCTGTTCAGGCCGGTACTTATTTGGTATTGGTTGGTAGTGCTGTTGGATGTACAGCCCAGGCCGGTACCAGCGTAATGATGAAACCATCTCCAACTGCCGTTGTTTCTTTTACGAATATTTCTATTTGTATAACAGATAGTGTGCAATTATCTGCATCAGGAGGTGGTACCTATGAATGGTTTCCTTCCACAGGTTTATCAGCAATTAATATTTTTAATCCCAACGCTTCACCTGCTGCTAACACCCGGTATGGTGTAAGTGTAACCAATGCAACAGGCTGCTGGGATACTGCTTATATAAACGTAAACGTTTTCAGCAGGGCCATTGCCAATGCCGGGCCCGACAAAAACATGATATTGGGGGGCTCTGTCATCTTATCCGGAAGTATACAGGGTTCTTATCAGCGTTTTATCTGGTCGCCGCCTGTAGACATTAATAATACCGCTATATTACAACCCGTCGTAAAACCTGCTGCAGATGCTTTTTATATACTTACGGTACAATCCAACAATAACTGCGGTATAAGTTCAGATACCGTGTATGTTAAACTATATAAGGACATCTATATCCCCAATGCATTTACTCCAAATAATGATGGAAAAAATGATACCTGGAACATTCCGGCATTGGATGCCTACCCAAATTTTGAATTGTTTATTTATAATCGATATGGGGAACTGGTATTTAAAAACAGTCAAACCAACAAAAGCTGGGACGGACTATATAAATCCAGGTTGCTGCCAACAGGGGCTTATACTTATGTTATTAAACTGAATGCTGGCGGCAAGGTATTAAAGGGGACAGTTTTGATCTTACACTAGCTTTTACAACTGATTTATTTTCTAACTTACTTTAACCATCACATTTAAAATATTAATTTTAACTCCTGCCTGGAAATAACCTTCAAACATTTGCAAAATGAAAAATATAGTAACAGCCTTTTTTTTGTTGATCACTGCTTCGGCTATAGCACAACATAAAGCGGGCAAAAAGGGATGGATACAACTTTTCAATAAGAAAAACCTGGAAGGATGGACCATTAAAATAAAGGACCATCCGCTGAATGATAATTTTGGAAATACCTTTAGGGTAGAGAATGGGGTTATGAAAGTAAGTTACGATCAGTATGCCGGTTTTAAAGATCAGTTTGGCCATATATTTTATAAGAAGAAATTTTCAGCATACCTGCTTGTTGCTGAATACAGGTTTACCGGCGAACAGATCAAGGACGGGCCAGGTTGGGCATTTCGCAACAGTGGCCTGATGTTGCACGGACAAACTCCGGAAAGTATGGCGCTAGATCAGGAATTCCCCATTTCTCTTGAAGCTCAATTGCTGGGTGGAGATGGTAAAAACGAAAGAACGACCAATAACCTGTGTTCGCCCGGTACCAATGTGGTCATGAACGGTAAATTATTTACACCTCATTGTGTTAATTCTACTTCTAAAACGTATCATGGTGACCAATGGGTGCGTGTATCAGTGTTGGTGTTAAGAGATTCTGTAATTAAACATATTGTTGAAGGGGATACCGTTTTGATTTATCAAAAGCCACAATATGATGGAACAGATAAATGGGTAAAAAATGCCGGTTTGCAGGGAGGTATTCTTATCAGCGGTGGTACCATTTCCCTTCAAAGCGAAAGTCATCCTGTTGAATTCAGAAAAGTAGCTTTGTTTAACCTGGAAAAATATATCGACAATCCCAAAAAGTTGCGGCGTGTTTTGGATGAACTCCAGGCACGTAAATATTAATTGTAGAATGCCCGTAATAGTGCAGTTTTATATCAAAAGAAAAGCAACATTGATTTATCCCGCAAAAGAACGGGAAAGGTTGAATAAGATCATGTAATTTTTTTTTATCCTTTTGTGTTTATATTCTCTTCTATTTCCAAATGGCTAAAAGGATTAAATTAAAAAGCAAGGTTAATTGATAATACATGCGAAATGTTTCGGTAGGGGGATTACAATTTAGATAAGCCTGCTGGTATCTCATTACAAATAAAACACCCTGAAATTAAAATTTATGATTTTAATTTTTTAGATTAGAGATATGAAAAAGTATCTGTTATTTATTTTATTGCCGGCTTTAACAGGTACATCGGCTTGCATCAACCGGGAACCGGAGTTAAAAAAAGGAATGATCAGGGCCGGAAACCTGCATGTTTATTACGAGCGGGTTGGAAAAACTGATGCAATCCTGTTATTACATGCGGGCCTGCAGGATCATACCATGTGGCGAGAACAGGTACATGCTTTGTCATCAACCTTTGATGTTATTACGATAGACCTGCCTTATCATGGTAAAACAACCGGTAACGACACAACCCTGCTGGTGCATGATATCATTAAAATAGTATTAGACAGTCTGCATTTAAAAAAAATATCAATTGCCGGGCTTTCAATGGGTGCTTCGGTGGCTCAGGATTTTATTATCGCCTATCCACAACTTGTAAATAAAGCAGTTTTAATTTCTGCCGGACTTAATGGGTATGAACTAAGCCATCCGATTGACAGCATAAGCATGGATTGGTGGCCCCGGTTTAATCAGGCCTTAAAAGAAGCTGATACTGTGAAGGCGGCAAGAGAATTTACCAAAGCCTGGGCAGAGGGTGTGTATCGCAGGGGAGATAGTTTAAAAGCACCGGTTTCTCAATTTATATACAAAGTAACACTGGCAAACCTGAAGCTGCATAAAATGGAAGGCTGGCCTTTATTACAAAACCATCCGCCGGCTATTAAAAGTATAAATTCAGTAAAGGTACCCGTTCTTATTATTGATGGCGATCAGGACCTTCCCTATATCACGGCCACGTCTCAATATCTCGAAAAAAATATTCCCCAATCCAGAAGGGTGGTGATGAAAGGAGTAGCTCATATGCTGAATATGGAAAGACCGGGAGAGCTGAATAAACTGTTGCTGGATTTTTTAAAAAATCAATAAGTTCCTATCCGGGGCTGGGGCAGGGCAATACGCCGGCTTGTTTGATTTGATCTCCTTCTGAAATAGTAATTTTAAAACCTGACCTAGGTTTTCGTTTATTAAACAGCATAATTTTGATTTAGATCCGCAGGATTTTCTCGCAACAATATAACTATAACGGTTGTTAAAAATATAAATGATACCCTTAAAAAAATATTGCAGTTAATTTGATATCCCAATATTTATTTTTATTTTTCCGGATCAGGATACGTTAAAACTAATGATCATGAAACTGAATGCAGAGTTATCTGAAAATGTTGCAGTTGATGTAACAAACTGTGCCCAACTTGCGGCTTCGGCACAAACACTTCAGGCCATTGAAGAAGAACTGAGTAAAAATGGAATTGCGGCAGGTATTATCAGTACATACCTGAAAGAAATAAAACGTATGCGAAATGCAAAAAGAAATTTCAAAGGATTTATTTGGATGGGTGCTGGTGCCTTTATCGGATTTTTAAGCTGTGTACTTACAGTCACACAGGCTATTCCGCTATTTCATGATTTTATTTTATACGGATTGACAGGGATAGGTGTAGTCATGGTTTTTATCGGACTTTATCTTGTATTTGAGTAGCTCTAAACCTGTTAATATTTTAACAGGTGTTAACAACAATGGCTGTTGTTGATTAACAGGTAACTCAACTGTTACAGTTATATACTTGTTACAACCAGGTAATTCCTGTTATGTTTGTGATCAGGGGATCCTTTTTAAAAACAATAACATCATTTCCGGTCTACTATCTTCAACTTGTTAAAGAAAATTTTTTCTTCCAGCTCCATTACTTCACCTGCCCGCAGGCCTTCCAGCTCAAGGTCCTCAATACTCAGCCGTATAAGCCTTTTGCATTTGTGCCTGATGGCTCCAATCATTTTTCGTACCTGGTGAAATTTTCCCTCGGTAATGGTCATTAATATCCAGGTAAAAGGATACCATGCAGTTGACCTGTCTCCCAAATCATAAAGTTCTCCGGGATCGGTTACCAGGGTTACTGTACAGGGTTTGGTAGTGTACATTTCGCCTGTTTTGATTTTTATGCTGACACCGTTTCTTAAACGCTCAAGATTTTCATCAGACAGTACATTGTTTAGCTGCACCAGGTAAGTCCTGGTATGTGGTACCTCACTTAAAAATAATAAACGGGTAACTCTTTTGTTGCTGGTGAGTATGAGCAAACCTTCTGAATGATTATCCAGTCTGCCAATGGCATGCGTACCTTCAGGAAAATTAAAATCAAGATCGCCCAGCAAATCCACCTGGTGTGAGCTTATAAACTGCGACACCATATTGAATGGCTTGTTCACTATAAAATATCTGTGCGATGCTGTACTCATGATCTGATTCAGGATGCTGGTTCAAAAATAAAACAAACCAAATTAACAGGCCGTGTAAACAGTATATTTCGCTGCTGGGGATAAATAGTGAAAAAACTAAAACCGGCCGGTGCCGCTTTATGCGTGCCCTGTTTTTATACAATTATTCAAAAAGTACATTATAAACTATAAAATAAAACTTATTTTTAAATACCAATTTAAACCAAACGCTTGTTTATGAAAATTCGTAAAATCATTATCAGGACTTTTTTAATTTTATTTTTGTTGATCATCATTTTTGGAGTCAGGTATGCATGGAGGGCTTTCCCTATTATCAGCGGCTATGGATCTAAAAATATGTGTTCGGCAATTTTCCTGCAGCACCGCAACCCCACAGATATACTCCGGGAAGACCTTGGAGATTTTCCTTTGTCGCTGGGTACATTTACCGTTAACGAAAAAGATTCTTCTGTTACCGGATCAGTTTGGGGTTTTGCAAAAAGAAAAACCATTTTCCGTAAGGGTGTTGGTTGTACCCTCATTAACGGTTTTAGTGAAGCCGAAATAAAAGCACAGCCATTTTATATTCCGGCAGCACCTGTAGTTAATATGGATAGTATTGCCTGGCCTTATGGTGATAAAAATACGGACAGCATCAGCAGTAAAATAAATAGGGAACAATTGAATAAAACAGTTGACCATGTTATGAACGAAACAAAAGATGGAAAACCCTGTTACACCAGTGCTGTACTGGTTGTTTATGATGGTAAGATCGTGGCAGAAAAATATGCTGCTGCATTTAATAAACAAACTGTATTGCTGGGCTGGTCCATGTCGAAAAGTTTAACGGCGGCTATGGCAGGCATATTGGTTAAGCAGGGAAAACTTGATCCTGATGCCCCGGCACCCGTACCCGAATGGAAAAATACCAACAAACAAAAAATAACGCTGAAAAATATTTTACAGCAAACCACCGGACTGGATTTTAAAGAAGATTATGCAAACTACAGTGAAGTGACCAATATGCTTTTTAATAAAGGCGATATGGGGGCCTTCACGGCAAACCTCCCCTTAAAGTTTGAACCGGGTACTGTATTTAATTATTCAAGCGGCAACAGTAATATCCTCAGCCGTATCATTCGTAAAACAGTAGGGGAGCAGTCCTACCCGGCCTTTCCTTATCAATCCTTTTTTCATAAAATAAATGCCTACAGTTTTTTGCTGGAGCCCGATGCTTCGGGTACCTATATCGGTTCATCCTATAGTTATGCAACCGCAAGGGATTTTGCCCGTTTTGGTTTGCTTTATTATAATAACGGGATCTGGAACGGCGAACAGATCTTACCCGAAAATTGGGTGGCACAATCTATTGTACCAGCGGCTGCGGATAAAAGAAAACATTATGGTTACCAGATTTGGTTAAACGGGTTGGATAAAAATGAACCGGCAGGACGTATGTATCCCGATGTACCGGCAGATATGTTTTTTTGTGATGGCTTTGGCGGACAGGGTATTTACATTATTCCTTCAAAAAAATTAGTGGTGGTAAGAACCGGGCTGCAGGTTATTGATGAAAATAAATTTTTGAAAGAAGTGATCGCGGCTACAAATAATTAGATCAGGTTTGCACAGCAAAAAGTTGATCTGTTTCCATCAACAGGCTGAAAGAAAAACGGCCAGTACACAAAATGAAGGATACCGCATTTTTAAAATTATATACCTGTTTTATGATAAAACGGATGCTCCTGCTTTTTAATCTTTGCATTTTTTTGGTTGTTATTGGCAAAAGTCAGGCGTATAAATTTATTTATTACCTGGACGAAAACCTGGTTACTGTTGAGAAACAGAAAGCCGTTTTGATTGGTAAAGGGAATAAGGAAAACAACCTGTTAAAATTAGATTGTTTTTCTGCGTATACCAATGCGTTGGTTATTTCAATGCATTTTAAAGATTCAACACTTACTGTAGTTGAAGGTGCTTTCCGGAGTTATCATGTAAATGGTAAACCTGAACAGGAAGGTAATTATTTGAACGGATTCGAAGAAGGAACCTGGTATAAATGGGATACGCTTGCGAGGAAAGTGGATTCTGTTTTTTACAAAAATGGCCTGCCTTATATTCATGCAACCTATACCTATAACAACAAAAACGGAAGCCTGAGCTACTACAGCCTGAAAGACAGCCTGCCGGATATCTACCGGACCATTTCATATAATGAAGATGGCATTGTTGAAAGCGAAGTATTTTTTAAAGGCCAGAAAGGTTTATTAAAAAGATATTCCGAAACCGGGGTACAATCTGATTCCTTATTTACAAGGGAAGAAAGTGAAGCTGTATTCCCCGGTGGGGATGAAGGCTGGAGCAATTACCTGAAAAGAAATCTGAATCCCAACGTACCGGTTAATAAAGGGGCCAAAGCGGGTATATACAAAGTGATCATTAGATTTATAGTAACAAAGGATGGTACAGTAACTGGTGTTTATGCTGAAACGTACCATGGATATGGTATGGAAAAAGAAGTGATACGTATAATCAGCAAAGGCCCTAAATGGATCCCTGCGGTTCAATACGGGCGTAAAGTAAATGCGTACCGCAGGCAGCCGGTTACTTTTTTAGTGGAATAAAATTAATTACCCTGCTGCTTTTTCTTTAAAAAAATAAACCGGCATTTTTTAAGAACAGTGCATGCCTCTTAAATCGTATTGAAATACCGGCATACGGATCTATTATATCTTGCAGAGTCGATTCTTTACTTTACATTCAACAGGTAATTAAGCAATTCATTTTCAATATTTAACCTGTACATGTTAAAACTGTTTATGAACCCCGGTTTCATTGTTGATGTAAAACTGAAATATTATTAAAAAACACAATTGTAATTATATGAAAAAATATCTGGTGGTCTTTTGTTCAATTGCCTGCAGTTATATTTTTGCCGCATCCACTTTTGCGCAGGAAGTAAAAAAAACATTTTCAACTCCCTATGGTGATAATGCGGCTGCCGGGCAGTATGTAAAAGTTAATGGTATTAAGATGTATTATGAAACCTATGGTACAGGATTGCCTTTGGTACTGATACATGGAAATGGCGGCAATATTGCTTCTATGGCCAACCAGATAGAATATTTTAAAAATAACTACAAAGTTATTGTAGCCGACAGCCGGGCCCAGGGAAAATCAGAAGAAGGATCAGGGCGACTGACTTACGAACAGATCACCGACGACTGGGCTTCTTTGCTCGAATCTTTACACATTGACTCTGCCTTTTTTATTGGCTGGAGCGATGGGGGCATTGAAAGCCTGCTGATGGCCATTCGGCATCCTGAAAAAGTGAAAATGATGGCAGTGATGGGCGCAAACCTGCAGCCCGACAGCAGTGCAGTTTATCCCTGGGCAGTAAGATGGGTGCAGCAAACGGCTGCATTTATGGACAGTATGATCGCAAAAAAAGATACAGCATATAATTATAGATTAGGTAAAAAATTAGTCGACCTGCTGGGCAATCAGCCGCACATATCCCTGGCGCAGGTAAAAACAATACAGGTACCAACGCTGGTGTTGGCAGGTGATAAAGATGTGATCAAAGAGGAACATACACTGCAGATATATCAAAACCTGCAAAAAGCCTGGCTCTGTATTTTTCCGGGAGGCACGCACATGATGCCGGAAACGGATCCCCGGCTTTTTAATATAACTGTTGAAAAGTTTTTCAGTAAGCCCTATCACCGGCCTGATACAAAAGAATTTTTTGGAATAAAGGATTGAGGCAGCTTTTACCTGGTTGCCGGTGAGCCACGGAGCAGGGCAGTATTGCCGGCAAAATAAGTTTGGTCGGGTTTTTGGTAGTATTACCAAAACAATACCTGATGAATAAAATATGCCTGCTGATCACAGCCTGCTTACTGATTGTAACAGTAAACAGTTGCAGCAAAAAAAATCATCCGGCCCCGGCTGCCAAACCTGCAGAAACAAAAACCGTTAAAATGAATCCCGTTAAAACAGCGGTACCTAAAGTGATCACCGTAAATGATAAATATGCCAGAAGAAGTGTGGATGGAAGGTATTATTATGACCTGCAGGGCCACCGGTACTGGCGCAACAATAAAGACGGAAAATATTATTTGTTCAATAAATCAATGTTTAACGATCCGGCATTTAAAAGTACGGGCTATTAATAATCATTCATAGTATTGAATTTCTTTTCCCCCTTTCATTAATAATTGTTTCTAAGTGTACGTATAATAATGGATGATATAAATTTCTTCCGTTTTAATAAGCTGTTGTATATTACGACCATGAAACAAAAAATTTATTTATCAGCCCTGCTTTCGCTTGTTGGTTTTATAACAGCAGCACAACAACCGCATTACCTGGTTACCGGAACTTATACTTCCGGTAAAAGTGAGGGCATTTATGTTTACCGGTTCAACAGCAATGATGGTTCTGCAAAAGAGGTAAGCCATGTTAAAATATCTAATCCATCTTTTGTTGCAGTTTCTCCCGATGAGCAGTATGTATATTCGGTACAGGAAGATGCAGCCAGTGATGGTAAGGGTGGAAATGTAAGAGCCTATTTCTTTAATAAACAAACCGGCATATTAACTTATATTGATCATCAACCTTCCGGTGGTGATCATCCCTGTTATGTAAGTGTAGATAAAACCGGTAAGTGGGTAGTAGCGGGTAATTACAGCAGCGGAAGTTTATCTGTTCTTCCGGTACAGGCAAATGGCGGGCTGGGTGCAGCTACAACTATTATTCAGCATCAAGGTTCGGGACCTGATAAGGCAAGACAAAATTCGCCCCATGTTCATTGTACTTTATTTTCTGCCGATAACCGTTTTCTGTTTGTGCCCGACCTGGGTATTGATAAAATTATGATCTATGCTTTTGATGCGGCAACCGGTAAACTAACACCGGCCAAACAGCCCTTTGCTAAATCTAATGGTGGGGCTGGGCCCAGGCATCTTGCTTTTCATCCGTCGGATAAATATGCTTATTTAATGGAGGAATTGAGTGGAACCGTTTTAGTATTTAAATATGCAAACGGAAAACTTAAAGCCCTGCAACGCATCAGCAGTATGCCCGTGGGGGATAGCAGTAGTGCAGGCAGTGCAGATATTCATGTTTCACCCGACGGTAAATTCCTGTATGCCTCTAACCGAGCAAACGCCAACACAATTGCAATATTCAGCATCAACCAAAAAACCGGAAAGCTGCTGCCTGCCGGGCATCAATCAACAATGGGCAAAACACCCCGCAATTTTAATTTCGATCCGTCCGGAAATTTTTTACTGGTGGCCAACCAGAACAGCGATGAAATTGTGGTATTTAAAAGAGATATAAAAACCGGTTTGCTCACCGATACACAAAAGCGGATCGCAGTAGGAAAACCTGTTTGTTTAAAATGGATCGGTGCCAAATAAAGAAACAGGGAAGTGATATTTTAAGGATCAACTGCAATTTAAACGCCTTTTTAAAAAATAAGATTTCGTAACTTGAAATATGAATAAACGAACCTTTATAAAAAATATGTCCCTCTTTGCTGCTGTGCCGGCTTTCAGCAGTATGGATACTTTTTTAAAAAAATATGAAAAAATGATGCCGGCGCAACTGGCATCAGATGAAACATTCTGGCAAGGTATCCGGGAAGGGTACCGGCTTAAAACCGATTATATCAATCTCGAAAACGGGTACTATTGTTTTCAGCCGCAGGAAACACTGGAAAAATTTATCAGCCATGTACGTGAAGTAAATTACCAGGGCTCTTATTATATGCGCACAAAACGGTTTGATGATAAAAAAGCAATGGCTGAAAAACTGGCGGCCATTGCAGGTTGTACCAATGAAGAATTGGTGATCACCAGAAATACAACTGAAGCATTAGACATCATCATCGGCGGTACACATTGGCAGGCGGGTGACGAAGCCGTTATGGCAGAACAGGATTATGGTGCAATGCTGGATATGTTTAAACTCGCTGCTAAACGGCACGGCATTGTAAATAAAATTATTTCTGTTCCCAACCATCCTGCAAATGATGAAGAGATCGTGGACCTGTATGCCGATGCCATTACCCCTAAAACAAAATTGCTGATGGTAAGTCATATCATCAACATTACGGGGCAGATATTACCGGTTAAAAAGATCTGCGATATGGCACACAGCAAGGGCGTAAAAGTATTAGTGGATGGTGCCCATGCCTTTGCACATTTTAAATATGCGATACCTGATCTGCATTGCGATTATTACGGTACCAGTTTACACAAATGGCTGAGTGTGCCATTGGGTGCTGGTTTTTTATATGTGAAGAAAGAAAACGTTAAGGACATATGGCCTTTATTTGGCCCCGGTACCGATAAGCATGAGGATGATATTTACCGGTTGAATCATACGGGTACACATCCTGTTCATACGGATCTGGCAATAAGTAATGCAATAGATTATTATTTAAAAATCGGTGTAGAACGCAAAGAAGAAAGGCTTCGCTTTTTGCAGCTTTACTGGACCGGCAAAGTGAGAACCCTGCCAAATATAATGCTGAATACACCTGCAGATAAAGCACGGTCATGTGGTATTGCCAATGTAGGTATTAAAGGCATGAAGCCGGCGGATCTTGCCGATACACTCCTGAAAAAGTATAAGATATATACAGTGGCCATTGATTATGTAAATGTACATGGATGCCGGATCACACCCAATGTATATACTACGCCCAAAGAACTGGATCATTTAGTAATGGCACTGAAAGAAATGGCAGGTAGTTAATATAAGAGTAGTTGTTATTAAATTACAGCAGCACGTAATGCACTTTCATAAATAAATAAGGGTTCAAAGGTTACCTTTTGCCGAAAACCGTATTAAAAGCAGCTGCTGCATATTGCGGACCGGCTTTTTCACTAACGATATATTTTGCTGTCTGACCCTGTAATTATTTTACCGGGGTAACTGTTTTAATAACAAAACAATAATAGAATGATACAAAAAACGTATTTTAAAACCAAAGATTACTGCAAAGTAAAATTCAGCTTTGCGCCTGAAAATGCAGAAACTGTAGAAGTATTGGGACTTAACAGTGATTGGAAGAACGGCGTTATCCTTAAAAAGAAAAAGGATGGCTCTTTTTCAGCTGATGTTTCTTTACCAAAAGATACTAAACAGCAGTTTAAATATTTAGTGAATAAAACAGAATGGGTAAATGATACAGAAGCTGACGGTGAGTTAGCCAATGAATATGGCGGCACAAACAGTGTTATTGAGATCTGATATACCGGTTAAAGTTTTCTGCGTTAATTACTGTGTTAACTTAAAGTCCCATATTGGTTTTGCGCCCAACAGGTGCTCTACAAAATAATTCCAGAGTTTTTTATTGAAATATTCATTAAACTTTCCCTGGTATCCGTGGCGCTGGCTGGGGAAGATGAGCATGTCAAATTCTTTGTCTGCCTTAACCAGTGCCTCGGCTAATTTAAAAGTAGCAGAAGGGTTAACGTTTTCATCAATACCCCCGTGTACGATCAGTAATTTTCCTTTCAGGTTTCCGGCCATCGTAATATTGCTCACTTCATTGTAGGTTGAATCTACCGGCCAGCCCATATACATTTCGGGCCACCAGTCTTTCTCCATTCTGAAATCATGATCGGCTGAACTGGCAACCGCCACTTTATAAAAATCCGGAAATTCAAGTACCGCATGCCCGGCATCGTAACCACCTGCCGAGTGCCCGAAAATGCCGACCCTGCCGGTATCTATCCAGGCAAATCTTCTTCCCAGTTCTTTTATGGCCGATACATGTTCGGTTAAATTTTTTCCCATATTCTTATAAGAGAAATTATGAAATGCTTTTGACCTACCTGCAGTACCAAGTCCATCAACGGTAACCACAATAAATCCAAGTTCAGCAAGTGCCTGGTTATTTCTGCCGATTGCAGCACTGAAATTTCTTGGATACATATTGGTATGTGGCCCGGTATATGTTTGATCTATCACCGGGTATTTTTTTGCCGGATCAAAATTTGATGGCTTCCAGAGTGCTCCATAAACAGGTGTAATACCATCCCTGCCTGTTGAGGTAAATGTTTCGGGAAAATGTACATTCATGGCAAGCAGCTCAGTTATATTTGCCTTACTCAGTTCCTGTAAAATTTTACCGGTGGCCGTTTCTCTCAAGACTGTACGGGTGGGCTGATCGAGGGTAGAAATATTATCAACGAAATATTTTCCATCAGGCGAAACACTAATATCATGATTGGCATTTTCGGGAGTAAGCAACACTGCTTCTTTTCCATATGTGTTGATCCGGTACACATGCCGTAAATAAGGATTTCGGCCCGCTTCTTTTCCGGATGCGGTAAAGATGATGGCCTTTGATCTTTTATCAATGAATGAAATTTCATGCACATAATAATTTCCACCGGTTAGTGCGGTCAGTTTTTTTTCTTTAATGTCAAGCAGGTATAACTGTTTCCATCCATCTCTTTCTGATGTGATCATTATTTTACCCCATTCCTCCACAGGTTGTGCATTATAATTATCAATATTGGTAGGGCTTGTCTCCCGGTACAACAGCAGCTGGCTTTTGTTGTTAACATCATAGCGGTACAGATCTTTCTGCTGATAACCCCGTACATGATCTTCTATATAAATAATTCCCCGTTCTTTCGACCATTCCAGCGAAGCTGCATTTACATTCCGCAATTCCTCTTTCCGTATTTCTTCACCCGTGTTTACATTAAATAAAACCGGGGTCATATAAACCATATTGGTATCTCCGGGTGATCCGCGGTAATATGAAAGTAAGCGTGCCCTGTACAAGGAGTCCACGCTCCAATCGAGGAGGTACATTTTTTGGGCATTCCGCAGATCGCATATAAAGGTCTGTATCCATTTAGAGTCAGGCGACCATTGTACAGCAAAGTGATGTTGCCTTTCTCCATTTTCACCTTCCATGATATCACCCCATCCATAAAAGCTGGCGTATTCATAGTTCTTTTTCCCGTTGGTACTTAATTGTTTTATAACACCTGTTTTGGTTGATCTGATGAACAGGTTGTATTGATCACTGTAAGCTATCCACTGACTGTCAGGTGAAATTTCTTCCCGTTCGTTAACCGGCTTATCAGGTACCGGTGTAATACTGTAATCTGCAAGGTTCAGTGAATAATTTTTACCCTTTGCTGTAAAAGAAAGCTGAGTTTTATCCAGGTACCGCATCGCAGTAACCGGCAGATCATTGGCGGTAACCGGAGTTTTAAATAAATGGGTAAGTTCTTTTGCCAGGCGTTCCTGGTCAAACTGGGGCTCAACCTTTAATTTTTTAAACTCAACCTTATTGAATTTTTTTTCATTTTTCCCCTGTGTTAAAAAAGAAAAACCGGTACTGTCGGCATTCCAGTTTACATTGATTGAAAGGTTAAATACTTTTTTATTATTCAGGTTCTGTGTCCGCAAACTAACCGCCCTTTCATAATCCTGCAGGGTAATATCCTGGGCATAAAGAAAACAACAGGTGCAGGAAACAAGGATCAGCAGCAGGAATTTTTTCATACAGTTTGCTTTAGTGTAACAAATATATCAATTAAAAGGGCTGAGGCATCTGCAAAAAAGGATACATTGGTAAACGGGCGTATTACCTGTACCGCATAATAACTTAACCGGCCTTGTTTGGGTTCTCAAAATTATCGCTCTGGTCCTCGGTGGTTTCATCCAGGCACACAAAATCTTTTTCGAGTAATAGGTATAAGGTCTCATTTGCTGTTACCTGCATTTTTGTATCAATTCCAACCACATCATTACCGGGCCAATCGGTTGTAAAGGTTTTTGGAACCAAAAAAGTGATCTTATTATTATCGAGTGATGCTGATAATTCAGTTATGTTATCAACAGCCTGCAGGGCATATACAAATCTGTTGTTGAAAAAATGGGTATGCTCTTCCAGGTAACCGTTGTTGGCCAGTGTGCTTACTTCTGTTTTCGTAAGCCGTATCCGTAATGAATTTGATTTGATGCGTAGTTTCATACTATGTTGTTAAAATGTAGCCGTGAAGACGGGAAGGCGTTTTCTTTTCGCCTTCCCGCCTTCCCGGCAAAAAAAAATAAAACGCTTATATGTTTATCCTTTGTTTACCCGAATATATATTAAACCTGTCCTCCC
>JANOFR010000039.1:0-15954 GCA_031413755.1 Chitinophagaceae bacterium | reverse complement strand
GGTCTTCTGTCCCTGAAAAATTGCCAAACACTTCTTACTTCTTCAATCATATCCAGGTCAAATTCTGCAACAAGCAATTCATCTTTGTCCTCGCTGGCCTGAGCAAAAATCTGTCCCCGCGGATCAACAAAATAACTGCTGCCATAAAACTTACCCAGGTTCCATGGTTTTTCTTCACCAACACGGTTGATGCAACCCATAAAATATCCATTGGCAGCGGCATGTGCAGGTTGTTCCAGTTTCCATAAATATTGAGACAAGCCTGCAACAGTTGCTGAAGGATTGTAAACGATCTCTGCGCCATTTAATCCCAAACACCTGGCACCATCGGGAAAATGGCGATCGTAACAAATGTACACACCAACCTTTGCGTATCTGGTCTGAAACACCGGGTAGCCAAGGTTTCCGGGCTTGAAGAAAAACTTTTCCCAAAAGCCACTGGTATGCGGAATATGATTTTTCCGGTACTTGCCAAGATACGTTCCATCTGCATCAATCACCGCAGCGGTATTGTATAATACACCGGCCTGCTCTTTTTCATAAATGGGAACGATGATGACCATGTTGTATTTTTTGGCATAGGTCGCCATTAGATCTGTAGTTGGGCCTGGAACTGACTCAGCACTTTCATACCATTTCTTATCCTGCCCGGGACAGAAATAGGGCGTGTTGAAAATTTCCTGCAAACAAAGAATCTGCACTCCTTGCTTTCCGGCTTCTTCAATGAACGGGATATGTTTTTGCACCATAGCATTTACAATTTCCGGAATGGTTCCTTCACCTTCAGTTTTAGGAAGACTCATTTGTATTAAACCTGATTTAATTATCCGAGGCATAAGATTTTTTTAAAGCCTCACCCTCATTCCCTCTCCCGAAGAGAGGGAGGCCTGGCCGTTATTTAATATTGAAAATTTGTTTTTTACCTTTCATCTTTAAGTTAATCTTAAACAACTAAATACACAAAAACATTTAACTACTATTAAACCCCAAATACTAAACGCATCAATCTTCCAGTTCCCTCTCCACGGGAGAGGGGTTGGGGTGAGGCTTTATATTATTTGATTTACTTTATTCCGCTTAATATATTTTCCATTCCCTTTTTCAACAAGGCAATTACCATCATCAATAACAACCTGTCCTCTTAATAAAACAGTTTTTGTTTTACCGGTCAACTTCCAGCCTTCGTAAGCAGAATAATCGGTGTTCATGTGATGGGTTGATGCACTTATAGTATGTTCTTCATTCGGATCAAACAAAACAATATCTGCGTCAGAGCCCGGTGCTATACAACCCTTCTGCGGAAACATACCAAATATTTTTGCCGGGTTTGTTGATAATAATTCAACAAATTTGTTCGCTGTAATTCTTCCTTTACGTACGCCTTCGCTGTATAATAATTCAACCCTGTGTTCTATAGCGGGATGCCCATTTGGTATTTTTGAAAAATCATCCTTGCCCATTAATTTTTGTTCCCACTTAAACGGACAATGATCGGTTGCAACAACCTGTATCAATCCCTGGTTGATACCTGCCCATAATGCAGCCTGGTCTTTTTTCTCCCGCAAAGGCGGACTCATGACCCATTTGGCACCTTCCATCCCGTCATTCGCCGGGAGTTCATATAATGAAGCATCCAGTAATAAATATTGAATACAGGTTTCGGCAAATACTTTTTGATTCTCCCGGTTATTATTACGTACTGCATTCAATGCCCCTTCGCAGGTCATATGTACAATGTAACCGGGGCAACCGGTATATCCTGCAATACCGGCAAACCTTTCAGATGCTTCTGCTTCAGTAATTTCGGGTTGAGATAAATAATGATAGACGGGTGCAAGATTTCCTTCGGCCCTGTTCTTTGCAATTAAAAAATCGATCATGTCGCCATTTGTTGCATGTACCGTAACCATTCCACCACGTTTCTTTACTTCATTCATCAGGCCCACCATCTGCTTATCATCAATCATCAGGGCGCCTTTATAAGCCATGAATATTTTAAAGGAAGTAATTCCTTCTTTTTCAATGAGGTCAACAATTTCTTTACAGGTTTCGTCATTAAAATCGGTAACTGCCATATGAAAGCTGTAATCTCCAACAGCATTTCCATTTGCCCGGCCACTCCATTCTTTGTAAGCATCGTATAATGAATGCCCCTGTTTTTGTAAAATGAAATCGATAACAGTTGTTGTACCACCATACAAGGCTGAACGTGTTCCGGTTTCATAATTATCACTGCTGAATGTGCCCATAAAAGGCATTTCCAGGTGTACATGCGGATCAATAGCGCCGGGAAAAGCCAGTAAGCCGGTTGCATCAATTATTTTATCAGCTTTTACGTCAAGATTTTTTCCGATGGCTGCAATACTTTCACCCTGGATAAAAATATCGCCGGTAAAATTTTCGGCTGCACCAATAATGTTTGCATTCTTAATTAAGATAGACATAGCCGCTTAATTCGTTTATTTAAATTTACAATACTATTTTAGAATTTCGCATAATTAACACATAAACAATTCCACTTACAAAAAACCCAACAAACCAGGCATAGTGATACAGGTCTGAAATCCAAACCGGGAATGCAGTTGAAGAAACCAATTTTATCTGCAACAAAAAACCAGGAATATTTGGAAAGATACCAACCTGCAATGCAATGATGGCCGCTGAATTGAATCCATTTCCAAATCCATATTGCCCTTTGTGTTGATAGAGGTGTTCAACATTCAAAATTTGTTTACGCACAAAATAATAATCAGCAATCATAATTCCCCCAACGGGACCAAGCAAACTAGAATATGCAATAAGCCAGGTAAAAATATAGCCATTAGGATCTGCAATTAATTTCCAGGGAAAAATTAAAATTCCAATTACACCTGTTATGTAACCTCCTGTTCTGAAATTTATTTTCTTGGGAGAAAGATTAGAAAAATCATTAGCTGGACTTACAATATTGGCAGCAATATTTGTTGCTAAAGTTGATATAGCCACTGCGATCATAGCTACACTAACCAATAATTTATTTTCAAATTTTCCTGCCAGTACAACCGGGTCCCAAATGGTTTCACCGTAAATAATAAATGTTGCAGATGTAACCACCACACCAATAAATGCAAATAAGGTCATAGAAGGTGGCAGGCCGATGATTTGTCCGTTGATCTGTGCCTTCTGGCTTTTTGCATAGCGTGTAAAATCTGGAATATTTAATGAAAGTGTTGCCCAAAATCCAACCATGCCCGTTAATGCCGGAAAGAAAAATGCCCAGAAAGCAGGGCCTGATAATTTTGCAGGCTGTGCAAGTATTGGCCCCAAACCATTGCCGGCATTGATTGCCCAAAATAATAATGCCAATGCTGCGATTGGCAAAAAAATTGCTTTGAACACCAATAATTTTTTTATACTCTCAACACCAAGATAAACCACAAACATATTCAACAACCAAAAAAGAAAAAAACAAATGGCCGGACCGGTTTGCAAACCGAATGAATCGGGAAAGATTTGTGGTAAGGCTGCTAATGCAGGAATCCACAATTTCATCATCTGGTAAATGGCAAATCCTCCGATCCAGGTTTGAATACCAAACCAACCGCAGGCAACAATTGCCCTTAATAAAGCCGGAATGTTTGCACCTTTTGTTCCAAAACTTGCTCTTGCAAAAACCGGGAAGGGTATTCCGTATTTTGCACCGGCATGCCCGTTTAAAACCATCGGAATTAAAACAATAGTATTGCCAATAAAGATGGTAAGAATAGATTGCCACCAATTCATGCCTCCCTCTATCAATGAACTTGCAAGCATGTATGTAGGAATACACAGGCTCATACTTATCCAAAGTGCTGTATAATTCCATGTTCCCCAGGTACGCTTGTCTTGTGGGATGGGTGCAAGATCCTCGTTGATGAGAGAGGCCTCACCCTCGTTCCCTCTCCCGGAGAGAGGG
Organism: Chitinophagaceae bacterium; assembly: GCA_031413755.1. Lineage (GTDB taxonomy): Bacteria > Bacteroidota > Bacteroidia > Chitinophagales > Chitinophagaceae > Ferruginibacter. The sequence continues at coordinate 12,020 of JANOFR010000039.1, read as the reverse complement.
AGGCCTGACTGTTGGTTCTCTATTGACATTTGTAATTAAGCATTTCGTCATTAAATAAATTATCAACAATCTTATTAGCTAATCAGGATTAAGTTAAAATAATTGAACTCTTACAAAGTCCTCCCCTCGGGGGAGGATTTAGGAGGGGCCATATTCTCGTCTGCTATCTTTAACGCCTCACTGATTATTGCCAACCCTTCATCAATCTGTTCTCTGGTTACACAAAGCGGTGGTGCAATAAAAATATAACTCCACCTAACGAAAGTATATAGCCCAAGTTCTTTTAATTTTGCAGCCACTTTATTCATCACAGCCATTTCATCAGGCTTTGCATTGAAAGGCGCCATGGGTTCTTTGGTTGTTCTGTTCTTCACCAGTTCAATACATCCCAATAACCCGGTGTTCCTGAAATCACCAATGGATTGATGTTTTTGTTTCAGTAATTCCACCTGCGCATTCACATATTTACCCATGACCACAGCATTTTCAATCAGGCCGTCATCTTCATAAATTTTTAATGTAGCTAAAGCAGCGGCACAACTAACCGGGTGTGCAGAATAAGTTAAACCCAGTGCCATAACATTATCATCATATTTTGATGCGATCTTATCACTCACCATTAAGCAGCCAAAGGGAAGATAACCGCATGTTAATCCCTTGGCCATGCAGATCATATCCGGCACTATATCATGATTTTGAAAACCAAACCATTTACCGGTGCGGCCAAAGCCACTCATCACTTCATCCATAATTAAGAGGATACCGTGTTTGTCACATATTTCTCTTACAGCTTTTAGATAACCTGTTGGATATTGCAAACAACCCGACGAACCGGATTCTCCTTCCAGTAAAATGGCTGCAATATTTCCCGGCGCTTCATAAGCGATCATTCTTTCCAATTGGGCAATTGATTCTTTTAATAAATTTTCTTCTCCATATTCCCAGCGGTATAAATACGGAAGATCAAAATGCATAAAGTTTGGCGCCTGTTGTGCATCAACTGCAATCCTGCGTGGGTCTCCACTGGCACTGATTGCACCAATAGATGCGCCGTGATAAGATTGATAACGGCTTAAAATTTTATGCCGGCCTGTATAAGCCCTGGCAAGTTTAATTGCATTTTCAATGGATGTTGCTCCGCATAAAGTAAAGAATGCCTTATTGAGATCGCCCGGACAAATCTCAGCCAGTTTTTTTCCCAACTCTCCCCTCACTTTGGTAACACAACTTGGTGTAACATAACTCACTTCCTGCATTTGCTTAACTACTGCTTCAGTGATTCGCTGATCACCATGGCCAATATTTACATTCATTAGTCCCGATGAAAAATCAATGATCCTGTTATCATCATAATCATAGAGGTAAACACCTTTGGCATATTTAACAGCAATGGGTGCAATGCCTTTTTGTTTGCTCCAGGAGAATAAAGTGTAGTCGAGATTGTCCTGCACTATTTGCCCCCCCGCCCCTGAAGGGGAGCTTTTGGACACTGATGATGTTCGTACAATTTTTGCTTCTGACATAAATTTTTATTTTTTTACCGACTTTTATTTTCACGGCATCGACTGTCTCGTCAATTTTAATTAGTCTTCAAAATGAATAACACCATTTTTATAATCAATTGTAATTTTTCCAAACCTATTCAATGCACTTTGCCCCAGCAACAATGGAGCTTCTAATGAATTAGAAATAGTTGCTCTTACATTAGTTACTTTTCTACTTCCTATTTGCAGTTCTTTTATAATAAAAACTTTACTCTTAGCTGTAGAGCCATCTGCAAACTTATAAGTTTGAGTACCGATAAAATCTTTATCACTTACTGTTCCAGTTCTGATTAAAGTTAAAGCAACATCTGCAGATATCGAAACATCTGATGCCCCTGCATCATAAATGAAATTGATTCTTAAAGTATTATTGATAGTGATAGGAATTTCATAAACTCCCCCCTTTTTTATCATCGCAATAGAATTGCTAGTGAGTTCTGAGTTTTGGGTGTTGTTTTGATTCTGATTTGAATTTTCAAGTAAGGCTGTCTTAGCCATTTGTGCATCTTGTGACCCATATTCAATTGCTTTATTAAAATCTCTTAATGCTTCTTCTTTGTTTTCTAAAAGCTCATTAGTCAATCCACGCATGTAATATGCCCTGCCCCATTTGCCATTACTATACTTTAATTTTTCTTGGGACCAACCATCAGATGATTTTAGAATATTTCTTCGCTGTTGTTCAAATAAATCAATAGCAATGTTTAAATCTTTTATTGCATTACCATAGTCTGCTAATATCCCATAACAAACCCCTCTTTCGTAATAAATATCAGGGTCACGCCATTTAGATAAATAAATATTAAAATCGGCTATGGCTCCTTTATGGTCATGATTGAAGTATGTTCTCAATTTACCTCTTTCGATATAAGCATCATCATTATTTGGATCAAGGTCTATAGTAGCAGACAGGCACTGTATTGCTTTTAAAGAATCGGAATAATATATTTTATATGTTTCAGATAGATAATAATATGCTAAAGATCTAGTTTTGATATTTTTTGTAATTCCTATTATTGATTCACAATCTCGTTTTAAAGTTGGAATATGTTCTTCAGACTCTCGTCTATAAGAGTCAGACAAGGATGAAGTTAAAAAAAACAAGATTTTGGTTTTAAGAATTAATTGAATTCTTCCCCAAAGATATTTTTCATTCCAGGGCTCAATTTGTATTGCTGTATCTATGAGTTTTTTTATGTCTTCGATAAATACTTGCGAATACTGATTTTCATTAATTGCAATATAATTACATGTGCCTCCTTCTGAGCAGTTTAGATATTGGCAGAAGAGCAAATAATAAAGCTCAGGATTTCTATAGTCTTTTAATTTAGCTTTTATGCAATCTGATATTATTAATGGGTCGTAAGAATCATATTTACCTTTTTTATAGAAATTAACCACTGCCCGGTTAAAATAATTAATTCCGGCAGCAGGATTACCAGCTATCAGCTTATTTAATACTGAAAGTGCTGTTGTATATTTTTTCTGATTGAATAAAGTAGTTACGGTTTTTGATATTGTATCAATATTCGGCTTAACCAACAACTGGCTTTTTGCAACAATTGCAAACAATAATAAAGTTAAAAATATTTTAAGCTTTAGCATCTTCTGATTTTCTAGTTTCCATCAATTTTTGATAGCAATTATAAAGTATTAAAACTTCAATATTAAAATCATCCAGTTTTTGTTGAAGCAGATTGATAAACGGTTCAGAATGGCCAATTCCGTAAGTAAAAATCAGGTTAGGATTCTCAAATTTTTTGAAAGTTTCTATTATAAGATGTTTGTTAGCTTCTATTTGTTTTAAAAAATCATTAATATCGACCTTCTCACCATCTTTATAGCTCATCACTTTTTCAAAGTGATTAATTATAGAACATAAGCCTAAAAGATCATAAGGAATAGTAATATCGCAGGTCAGTGCAATCCAGCTCTCATCAAGACTATGCTTAAAATTCATCGTAGGATTACGCATTTGAATGACCATTTCTTGCATTAATTGTTTTTGACTTCTTGTTATGCTTTTTGCAAGAATGGCTTTTTTTACATCGTCAATCAATCTTTCAGTTAATTCTATATTTGTCATTTTACTACACTTTTTATTTAGGTTTTAAAATATTGTATTAGCTCATCCAATTTACCCCAGCCTATGCATTCCGTCAAATTCACTTTCATTCATTCTTCTTTCCTGTTAAACCCAATCATTCTTCTTTTCGGCTGCTCAGGGTTCAGCAGTTGTTTCAAAGCTTCAAATATCATGGCAATATCTTCTTTGTTTTCCTTTACATCTTTTTCCATTTTCTCAAGTTTAAGCAAAATGTCTTTATTAGTTAAAAGCATTTCTTTCATTCTGGTAAATATTTTTACAATCTGGATATTTACCTGTATGGCTTTTTCACTATTCAGTACAGTGGCCAACATTACTGCTCCATATTCTGTAAACACATAAGGCAGATTGGGAGAAAACCGGAGTGCCGTGAGGTGGTCACAATTTGTGACCACCTTTTCCTTTTCTTTTTTATTGAGTTTAAACATGAAATCTCCAGGGAATTTCGCCATATTTCTTTTAACCTGTTGATTTAGTTGTTTTGTTGATACACCATACAGTTCGGCCAAGTCCCTATCAATCATAACCCTTTTTTCACGAATAATCAGAATTTTATTCATGATAACTTCATCTGGTAAAATGCTATTTTTTTTTGCCTTTGCCATAACTAATTTTGTGGAGGTGGTCAAAAATTGTGACCACCTCGTTTTGCATTGTTCAATATTTATTTTAATCTTGAGATCACAATTTGTGATTTCAAGTTCTGCTCATTAACGCATTGCTGCTTTTTGTTTCAATACTCATAAAATTATTTTTCTGTTACAGGTTTTATTTTTAACAAGCTTGGCTTCATTATGCTCCAAAGCTTCCCCCTTGGGGGATTGAGGGGCTCTTAACTCATCCAGTTCACCCCGGCCTCCGCATTCCATTTCGTTGTGCTCTTCTTTAACTTCGTCCAGAACTCAATGGAACTCTTGCCGGTAATATCTCCCACACCAAACTTACTTTCGTTCCAACCGCCAAAAGAAAAAGGTTCTCTTGGCACCGGTACACCCACATTTACTCCGATCATTCCTGCGCTGGCTCTATCAATGATATAACGTGCCATGGCGCCGTTTTGTGTAAACACACTGGCTGCATTACCATAAGGATTTGCATTTTCTATGGCCAATGCTTCATCGACGGTTTTTGTACGCATGATGGAAATTACCGGGCCAAAAATTTCTTCTGTAGCAACACTCATATTGGGTGTTACAAAATCAATAACTGTTGGGCCAACATAAGTACCGTTTTCTTTACCGGCAACTTTTGTATTTCGGCCATCTACCAGGATTTTAGCGCCATCTCTTTCTGCTTCACCAATATATTTTTCAATTCTTTCCAGAGATGCTTTATTAATTACTGCACCAAGGTTTTCTCCCGGAATAATTTTTCTGGCTTCTTCACAAATTTTATCAATGATGGCATCTACATTCCCAACACCGATCATGGCACTGGCAGCCATACAACGCTGTCCGGCACAGCCGCTCATGCTGGCTGCAACATTTTGCGCCGTCATACCCGGTATGGCATCGGGCAAAACCATCAGGTGATTTTTTGCACCGCCCAAAGCCAGGCATCTTTTATAATTGGATGTTGCCCGTTGGTAAACAATTTTTGCAACTTTGGTTGAGCCAACAAATGAAACGGCTTCAATGCCTGGATGATCACAAATAGCTTTTACAATTTCCACATCACCATGCACAACATTAAAAACCCCATCAGGTAATCCGGCTTCTTTTAATAACTCTGCCAAACGACCGCAGCTTAACGGCACTTTTTCTGATGGCTTCATGATCATACAATTACCGAGTGCAATAGCATTGGGTAAAGTCCAGTTGGGGACCATTGCCGGAAAGTTAAAGGGCACGATGGATGCAACCACACCCAAAGCAACATGCTCTGTTCTGCATTCCACACCACGGCTTACTTCCAGTAATTCGCCAGTAACTAATTGTGGCAATGAAGTGGCAAATTCAGTAAGTTCTATGCACTTTTCAATCTCTGCAACAGACTCGCCATAGGTTTTGCCATTTTCTTCACTGCACAGTTCAGCCAGTTCTTTTAAATGTTTTTCCAGCAAAGTTTTGTATCTGAAGAAAACCTGAACTCTTTCTTTAATGGGTGTTTTGCTCCAGGCCGGAAAAGCGGCTTGTGCTGCATTAACTGCTTCATCCAGTTCTTTTGAGGATGAAAAAGGAACAGTTGAAAGCAGGGTTCCATCCAATGGGGATATTACATCCATTGTTTTTTGAATTTGTGAAGCGACAAATTTTCCACCGATAAAATTTTGTATTGGACTGTATTTCATATATAAGCAGTTAACGTAATTTTTTAGAAAGAGCTTTCTTAAAATTACTGATTTTAGGAAGAATCAATAGAAATAAAAAGAAACGCCCTTCACATTAAAATGAAAGGCATAACATTTTTTGGAAACGGAATAACATTGTTCAAAACATATGAGAAAAAGCCGGGTTTTATTTTGTCTTATGCGCTTCCATATCGATCTCAATCAATTGCCCTTCTATAGCCAGTCCTTTTACTTCAAGCCAGGTACCGGTTGGGAATTGTTTTTTATAGATGGAAATACGGAAGCCTGATACTTTAATGAACTCCGCCATATTGGTGGTATAAATATTTTCGGCTACCACATCATCAATAGTGTAACCATAATGTTGTAATATTTTTTCCAGGTCGCTATAACAATTCTTCATCTGCTGTTCCATATTACCGGGGGCAACTATCAGCCCCGAATCGTTCATACTTACCGCTCCGGAAATTTTAAGGTCGTCACCAATTCTTACCGCATGGGTGTAGCCATATTCTTTTTCAAGCTTTGGGCGCAGGTTAAAATACTCAGGAGCTTCGCTGGCTGATGGTTCTGTTGCAGCAGTTTTTGTTGTATCGGCATTATTGCATCCCACAAATAATACTGAACTAATAAAAAGGATTATTGCTGATGAAAAAAACTTTGTCATGTTTTAAAAATTTAATTTTAAGAATGGTTTGTGTTTATAAATTAAAGACAAATTCTTATTATTTTACGATTGCCATTTGATTTTCTGTATCGCGGTTTTCTAAAGTAACCACCCGTTCTACCTGCTTATTGATGTTTAAAAACTGCAATAGTAACCATGCCAATGCAATCATAACCGCAAAGGCTATCAGGGCAACTTGCCAATTGAAATTTGCAGTTATTGGGCCAATTAATGCTGCTAATGCAATACGTCCAAGGTTACCAATAGTCATATATAACGTAAACTGGCTTGCCGAAACTTTTTTCCAGCAACATTGCATGGCAATGGCAAAAATACCAATGCAGGCAAATGTGTAAACTATATTATACAGCATCATAAAAGCATAAATAAAACTGGTGTCGGCCCAATACGTTTTTGAAAAAGCCAAAACAGTTGTAAAAAGTACCATACCAGAAAAATAAATATTCATCATGCGCTTTTTACCAAACCTCTCAATGAGGATACCCCCAATAAGCATTCCGCCAATACCACCTATTATTTTGGCAGTTGCATAAAATTGTGAGTAATTGCCATTTGTCCAGTTCAGTTCTTTTACAGTAAAAATGGGCAGTAGTGTATCAATATAATTATAAGCCCCCTGAGCTATGAACAATATTAAAATAAGCAATAAAGAGTTGCGTAACCTAAGCACACTGTATAAAGATTTGAAAATAGAAGTCCAGCTGGTTAATTGCATTTTTTTTGTTTCCGGCGATGCAGCTCCTGGTGTCCATGGCAATATCTTTTCATTTTGCCGCTCTCTTAAAAATAAAGGCACCAGCATAATAATTCCTATCATACCAGCGAGCATGAGTATTGAAGTAGTAAAATCGTATTTATTTAACAGCCAGGTTCCAAATGCAAGTGTAGTTGAAATACCAATAATTTTTGAACCCCACATTAAACCATTGGCCCGGGCCTGTTGGTTTATTGGAATAATATCAACAGCCATTCCATCAGTAGCCACATCCTGAAAAGCGCCAAAGAATGAAACTGCAAAACCTGCTGCCATAAACAGGTTTAAATTATTTAACGGATCAGGTACATAAGCCATAGCAATACAACTTATTATTAATCCTGTTTGCCCCAAAAGCACCCAGGGTCTTTTGCGGCCCATAGGCAAATAGGTATAGCGATCCATAAGAGGCGCCACAATAAATTTAAAACTCCAGGGCAATCCACAAACTACAGCAAAGCCGGCTATTTGTCCGGGTGTATTGCCATTCATTGCCATCCAGGCCGGAATGCCAAAAAATAACATCCCTTCCGGCACACCCTGAGCAAAATACAATGCAATAAAATTGAAATACCTTAAAAAAGTATTTTCTGAAAGTGCAGGTATTTGGCTGCTTTGTTTTAGCGGAATGCTGATGGTTGCTTTCATTTTTGAAAGGTTTTAGAAGAGCATATATACTACAACAGTTGAAATTCCAATGGTTTTAATAAAGTCCTCAAAAGGTTAGTAACCCTTGAGGACTTTATCATATTTAATTAGCTTACTTAGAACTTAAATCTGCCCGTAAAAAAAGTAATTCATTCCAGTTTTCTTGTATATAATCAACTGCATCCTTAAGGTATTGGGCATAAGAACCTTCGCCATTTACAGCCTCATAAGTTTCTATAAATGGTTTACGAAAACCTGATGCTCTTTCTTTTAAACCTTGCTTATACCTGGTTACCAAAGTAAACTGAGCCGGTCCTGATGAACTTGCTGTATAAACAGCAACTGTAGTACCGGAAGCGGCCCATGCTTTTTTCAGTTTTTTTATCATATTTCTTACATTATCGTTCTGGCCTATTTTGGGATATACATGTGCAATATTAATTTTATCAGAAAAATCACCCAATGCTACAGTGCTTAAAGAATCCTGGTAAACAGAATAGCCAGCGGATTGCCTGTCGGTTAAATAAATGGTTACATTTTTATTCCAATCCAGGTTATGCTCGTTTCCTAAATTACCCCTTACATCCTCCGCCTCCCAGCTTGTTGGTCCCTCGGTAATATGAAAACCGCCTGCATCTGGTCCGGATTGAATAGAAAATACCCGCCAATGGGAATTACCACTGTGGTACTTTTGGGCATGAGCAGCAATAGCTTTTTCAAATTCCAGCACTTTGTCCATTTTTGGAAATACCCGATGGGCGGAAATCACATTTTTGGTTTGGCTTATGCCGATTACAGGAATAAGCGTACAAAGAAGAATAAACATTTTTGTTTTAAAACGGAGATTGTTGTTCATTGTTAATTGATTTAATGATTAAAAAAGAATGGTTTAACTATGTATTAAAAAACATACTGTACTGCTTCCTGAATACCATGTAAAATTCTGCAAAATGCGAGTTTGTTGTGAGTACAAATCAACCATTCAATTGTATATTCTCCCCTTTTAACCGGACAAATTGTGCAATAACAGTATTAATTCGTCATTTTATAAATAGCCGTTTAGTTTTTTTTAAACCCTGCATTTAAAATGTGCATTCCGTTTATCTTTATAAACAAATGCATAAAACCTTCTTCAGCATAAAGGCAATATTTATAATTTCCCTAATGTTTTGTGCTTTTGTGGCAGCTGCACAAAACGCACCTGCTTATGAATCCATTTCCACGGCACAGGGTTTATCCCAGGGAATGGTTTTTGACCTTTTACAGGATAAAGAAGGCTTTATTTGGGTGGCTACTAAAAATGGATTGAACCGCTATGATGGTTATAGTTTTAAAGTTTTTACAAACGACCCCTACAATGCCCACACCCTCAGCAGCAATACCATTGTAAAACTTTTTGAGGATTCAAAAGGCAGGATATGGGCAGGAACAGAAAATGCCGGGGTAAATATCTACGATAAAAAAAGCGGGAAGTTTTACCGCATCACACACAGTAAATCAAATACCTCAGGTCTTTCTGGAAATGGCATAAGGTCAATAATTGAAATGACAGATGGGAGGATATTGTTAGCAACAGATGCCGCCGGTTTAAATATTATTGAACTTACCAATGCTTTTTTTGAAAAAGCTGCTGCACCGGCTATCACCAGGTTAAGCCTGCCCGGAAATACACAGGTTTACGGCATGGGAAAAGATACAAACGGGATTATCTGGATAGGCGGAATGGATGGGCCGGTTTACCGGTTTGATCAGCTACAAAACAGTTTCATAAAACTGAACAATGGAATACTGCTTAACGATGGCTACATGAATCCTGACAGCAGTAAATTGATCAACAATAACCTATACCTTTTAGATGGAAAAGATATAACTCCTTTATTTAATTACAGTACAACACCTGCAGGCAATATCCTCTTTAAACCCAGGGAGCAACTCTGGGATAACCACCACAGAGAAGAGTATTTTTATGATGTATATAAAAATGAACCTGGTAAGGCAATAAACTGGAATGACCCACTACCTGAAAATAAAATAAGAATATGCTATCCCTTTATTATTGACCGGTCCGGGGTATTATGGTCTGGCTCTGTTGGATATGGGCTTCGCAAATACAATTCAGCAGGCAACAGGTTCAAAACATGGATTCCAAATCCAGGTGCCAGTGTAAAGTGGATCATTCCTGTTAAAGCAGATGATATTTTTTTAGGGGATTTTGCTTATGGTTGGAGCAGGTTAATCAATGATTCGATACAAAAAAATGCATTCGGAAGTATTCCAGGTCTCACTGAGGTAGATAATTTCATCATATCCAAATCGGGTGATTACTGGATAAAGAGTGATCACAAAGGGTATTTTAAATACAATCCTGCTTCCGGCAAACTGATATCATATACTCAGATCAACGACGATAAAAGTTATGGTGCAAAACAACCAATGCTTGAAGACAGTAAAGGCAATATATGGCTTGCAGGACTTGGAGGTAAATTCACACGCATCCATACTACTACAGGCAATATAGACAGCTTTACCATTAACAATATGGCTGCCAAACCAATTCCGTACAAATCGATCTGTACTGCATTATATGAAGATAAACAAGGAGTATGCTGGATTGGCACTCCCGAAGGTTTTGTAAAAGTTATTTTCAGTAACAGCCAAAAATTATCGCCCCAAATAAAATGGTTTTACAATAACAGCAGCAACCGAAATTCGCTCAATTACAATCATGTTTCCTGCTTTTTAGATGACCCCACTGCCCCCGAAAAATATTTATGGATTGCCACAAAAGGTGGAGGCCTGAACAGAATGGATAAAACCACCGGTGATTTTTTTCACCTTACAACAAAAGATGGTTTACCGGATGATGTAGTTTATGGTATATTAACAGATGATGCCGGTAATATTTGGGGAAGTACAAACAAAGGTATTTTTTGCCTCACCATAACAAAAAATAACAGCAACAAAAACCGGGTCTTTCATAATTTTACCAAAGCAAATGGGTTGCAGGATGATGAATTCAATACCGGATCGTATGCTAAATTACCCAATGGCCATCTTGCTTTTGGCGGCGTAAACGGTTTGAATATTTTTAACCCCAAAGAGATACTGGTACCAGGGTTTATGCCCAATGTTTTTATTACAGATATCCTGATCAATAACCAATCTATTTCACCGGGAGATAATAGTACAGTGCTGCAAAATACCATTGATCAATCAACAAAAATTACACTTACACACCTGCAGGATATTCTTACATTAGAATTTTCATCGCTTGATCTTACCGCTTCCGGTCAAAATAAATACCGCTACCAATTGGTGGGTGTTGATAAAAATTGGGTGGAATCGGGCACACGCCGCACAGCCACTTATTTACACCTGCCAGCAGGTAAATATAATTTTAAGGTACAGGGCAGCAACAGCCAGGGCATCTGGAGTGATAAGATCGCCGAATTGCAGATCACCGTATTGCCACCCTGGTGGCGCAGCTGGTGGGCTTACATGGTCTATGCGATATTGCTGGGGCTGGGTATACGGGCTTATTTTAAATTCAGTGTTAACCGGGCCAAACTAAAATCGCAATTAAATTTTGAGCAGCGGGAAGCCAAAAGAGTTAAGGAACTGGATACGGTAAAAACACAGCTTTACACCAATATCACCCACGAATTCCGTACCCCGCTTACCGTTATACTGGGTATGGCACAGCAGGTTAAAAATAACCCTCCGCAGCATTTGGATAATGGCATTGATATGATCATCCGGAACGGGCAAAGCCTGCTGAACCTGGTAAATGAAATGCTCGATCTGTCGAAACTGGAAACCGGTAAAATGCAACTCCAACTGGTAAATGGTGATGTGATTAATTTTTTAAGATACATTGTAGAGTCTTTTCATTCGCTGGCCGAAAGCCAGAAAAAGCAATTGCATTTTTTAGCCCAAATGGATTCTTTATATATGGCATACGATCCGGAAAAGATCAGGCAGATCGTTGC
>JANOFR010000038.1:0-22963 GCA_031413755.1 Chitinophagaceae bacterium | reverse complement strand
ACAGCTTCACCATATCTTAAGCTGTTCCCCGGACTGGTAACAACCTTATCATCAACAGTTACGCCTTTTGCAGCTGCACCGGGTGGATATACCTGGCTCAGAAACGGAGCTCCAGTAGCCGGTGCCAACACCGGAGTACTAAGTGTGGATGTTGACCGTTTGGGAGATTACCGGTTAACCGTTACAGATGTTAATGGTTGTACCAATACATCCAATACGGTATCGATCACTGATTCCATTACGGGCAGATGTTATATCTATCCTAATCCAAACAGCGGACAGTTCCAGGTAAGGTATTACAGTGCGGCAAACAATGTGTTGCCAAGAACCTTAACGGTATATGATGCCAAAGGCGACCGGGTGTTAACACAACTTTACACTATTGGAAGGCCTTATGACAGGATGGATGTTGATATGCGTAAATATGGAAAAGGACTGTACTGGGTTGAAATTGGTGACGTGAACGGTAACCGTTTAACCATGTGCAGGATCGTGATACAATAAGATCAATGTAATAATTTTAAGTCCTCCGGATTACCGGGGGACTTTTTTTATTGTTAATAAAATAACTTTTTAAAAACCCGGTTTAGAAATCAGGGATCAAAATTTATTAAACTTATTCCTACCTTCAATAAATGAAAACTGAACTTGAAAATGCATTGGTAAAGAATAGAGCTGATTTCCACCAGGTTGTGGATTTTAATCATTTAACGGATAAATTATTTCATTTTGATTTTACGGCTGCAAATGCTGAATTGAGTGCAACGGATATTTCAGATACAAATATTTTTTCAAAATACATAAATGATAAATTAGAAAAATCCGGTTCGAAATTTGGTTTTGGCGGTTATAAAGAAAACCGGGTGCTTTACCGGAGAAGTGAACTTTTTAATGATGATGAAGTAAGGTCTGTGCACCTGGGTGTTGATATCTGGGGGCCTGCCGGAACACCTGTGTATGCAGCATTGGGGGGGATGGTTCACAGTTTTGCATTTAATGATAAGTTTAGCGATTATGGTGCTACATTAATTTTGTTGCATCAGTTGGAAACAGTTGCTTTTCATACGCTCTATGGCCATTTGAGTTTAAATGATATTGCGGGATTACATGAAGGTTCTTACATTACCAGGGGAGAAGTAATTGGCCATTTTGGAATACCTGCTGAAAACGGAAACTGGCCACCCCATCTGCATTTTCAAATTATACATGATCTGAGATTAAAGAATGGTGATTACCCGGGTGTATGCAAATTATCTGAGCAGGAAAGGTATTTAACCAATTGCCCGGATGCTGATTTAATACTTGGTATGATGAAATATATGTAAACAAACATAATTTCTGATCAAACTTATTCGTTACAAAATTGTTTAATTTCTCAAATCAAAATAATTTAAAAGAGTAACTTTACACCGGAAAAATAAAAAATGGAAATAAAAGCTGGTAAATTATTAAAAAATATCAATAATCCTGCTGACCTTAAAAAGTTAAGCAGGGAGCAATTGCACCAGGTATGTGATGAGTTAAGACAGTACATTATTGATGTGGTTAGCGTATATGGAGGACATTTTGGTGCCAGCCTTGGCGTTGTAGAACTTACTGTAGCCATGCACTATGTTTTTAATACACCCTACGATCAATTGGTTTGGGACGTTGGTCACCAGGCATATGGACATAAAATACTTACAGGCAGAAGAGATAATTTTCCTACTAACAGAAAATATAATGGATTAAGCGGCTTTCCCAAACGCAGCGAAAGCGAGTATGATACTTTTGGTGTAGGCCATTCTTCCACATCCATTTCTGCAGCTTTAGGCATGGCCATGGCTTCACATTTTAAAGGGGAAACCGACAGACAGCATGTTGCCATTATTGGTGATGGCGCCATGACAGCTGGTCTTGCTTTTGAAGCAATGAATCATGCAGGGATTGAAAAAAGTAATGTGCTGATCATACTCAATGATAACTGCATGAGTATTGATCCCAATGTTGGTGCTTTAAAAGAATACTTAACAGATATCACTACTTCTCATACTTATAATGATTTACGGGATAATGTATGGAAGGCACTTGGTAAATTACCGGTTGGAAAAACTTTCAGCAGGGATATGGCCAGTAAACTGGAAGCAAGTTTAAAGGGAATGGTAAGCAGAAGCAGTAATTTATTTGAAGCTTTACAACTCCGTTATTTTGGCCCTATCGATGGTCATAATATTACAAAACTGGTAGATACTTTAAAAGATCTGAAAGATATTCCCGGCCCTAAGATCCTGCACATTAAAACGGTAAAAGGAAAAGGCTATGATCTGGCTGAGCAGGACCAAACCAAATGGCATGCACCTGGACTTTTTGATAAAGTAACCGGAGAGATACAAAAGAAAAAATTCGATATACCACAGCCACCAAAATACCAGGATGTTTTTGGACATACCATTATTGAACTGGCCGAAAAAAATAAAAAGATATTTGGTATTACTCCTGCAATGCCCAGTGGTTCTTCTTTAAAATTTATGATGGAGAAAATGCCTGACAGGGCATTTGATGTAGGCATTTGTGAGCAACATGCTGTAACACTCAGTGCAGGTATGGCCACACAGGGCATGAAAGTGTTCTGTAACATTTACTCTTCATTTATGCAGCGGGCCTATGATATGGTGATACACGATGTGGCCATTCAAAAACTGCCTGTAATATTTTGTTTAGACAGGGCCGGGCTTGTTGGCGAAGATGGTCCTACACACCATGGCTGTTATGATATTGCTTATATGCGCTGTATACCCAACATGATCGTAAGCGCACCCATGAATGAATCAGAATTACGTAACCTGATGTACACGGCACAGCTGGATTCAAATGAAATGCCTTTTGTAATCCGTTATCCAAGGGGAGAAGGTGTTATGCCGGAATGGAAAACAGAAATGAAGGAAATAAAGATCGGTACCGGAAGAAAACTTAAAGACGGAAAAGATATCGCCATTTTATCTTTTGGCCATCCTGGTAATTTTGCGGCTGCTGCAATAAGAGATGTAAAAGCTGAGGGTATTAACCCGGCTCATTATGATATGCGTTTTGTAAAACCGCTTGATGAAGAAATGCTGCATGAGGTTTTTAGTAAATACAATAAAGTAATTACCATTGAAGATGGAACAGTGGTTGGCGGATTTGGATCTGCTGTGCTGGAGTTTATGAACGAACATGGATACCAGGCAACTGTAAAAATAATGGGAATACCCGACAGGTTGGTCGAACATGGAAGCCCAAAGCAATTGTATGATGAAGTGGGCATTGATGCTAATGGAATTGCCGTTGCTTTGAGGGCAATGACAGAAATTAAAATTCCCTTATTTAAATAATCTAGTTCTTTAACTGAAATAAAAAAGGCTGCCTCAAAAGTCAAGCATTGCTGTCAGATTGAGCCTGCCTGTCCGGTAGGCTGGCTCAGTCAGCCGTACTTGTGAAACATTCATTTTTATTTAACAGAGGTATAAAAATTTTGTGAAAAGCTGTGCGTTAGGTATCTATACCTAATAAAACTTCCATGAAATTTGCCAAAAGGTCATTGCTGTTAAGCATTGTATTAGTAATTGCCATCTCGGCTTTTGGATACCTTTTGTGGTATAAAACTAAATTCAGTGATATATACCATTCTACATACTCTCTCCATGCAAATAAGCCCAAGGTTAATAAGGAAATCATTCGCAGGTTAAAACAGAAAGCTTTATCAGCAAAGGATTACATTAGTGAACATGGTTATAATCCGGAGAAATGCTTTTTACTGGACATGAAAATATATTCAGGCGAAAAAAGATTTTTTGTGTATAATCTCAAAAAAGATTCAATTGAAACTGCCGGACTTGTTACACATGGCAGCGGATCAGATAACAGAACAGAAGATTTAACTTTTTCAAATATTAAAAACAGCAACTGTACATCATTGGGCAAGTATAGGATCGGCAGGGATTATACAGGTAAATTTGGCTTGGCCTATAAATTATATGGCCTTGATAAAACCAACAATAATGCTTTTGAACGTTTTGTGGTTTTGCATGCCCATGAATGTGTCCCAAATACCGAAGTATCTCCATTTCCTATTTGTGTAAGCCTTGGCTGCCCAACCGTTGCTCCTGCATTTTTAACAAAATTAAAAACATATCTTGATGAATCTGAAAACCCATTTCTATTGTGGATTTATAACTAAGTGGTACATAACTTTCGCAAGAATATGATATGGTTATTGCATGGGTATTTCAATTGCCAATAACTCAGCATCTTTATTGGCTGTAATATTGAAGCTGTCTGTTTCAGAAATGGCAAATGCATCTCTCCTGTTTAGTAATTGGTTGTTAATATTTACTGAACCATTAATAACAACCAGAAACACGCCATTATTTTTAAAGGCAGCAGTATAAGATATTTCTTTTCCTGCAATCAGATTTGTTAATAAAAACCTGGCATCCTGGTTTATCCATAATGCATTATCGGTATCTATTGGTGATACAACCGTTTGCCATTTGTTTGCCCTTTCATTTATATCAAATGTTTTTTGATCATACCTGGGTTTAATATTTCTCTCTTTAGGAAATACCCAAACCTGGAAAAGGGTTACCGGCTCAGTTGCTGAGGCATTCGCTTCCGAATGCTGAACACCGGACCCGGCGCTCATGATCTGTATATCACCCGCTTTAATAATACCCTGGCCTCCTGTACTGTCCTTATGCTTAAGGGCACCGCTAAAGGGAATGGTAACAATTTCCATATTGTCATGTGGATGTGTTGGAAAAGCACCACCACCTCCAATAAAGTCATCATTCAATACCCTTAACATTCCAAAATGTACTTTAGCAGGGTCGTTGTATTGGGCAAAGCTGAAATAATAATTAGGTTTTAACCAGCCATAATCGGCAGTACCCCTGTCTTCAGCCTTAAATAATAATGTTTTCATGATTGTTATTTTAAATTCAATGTTTAAACATCAAAAGTAATGCCATTTTACTATTCTGCCAAAAAGTCTTTGCGTAAAAAATCCCTGTATTAACAGGGAATTTAATCAGTTAAGGGTAATAATTTCTTCACCCGGCAATAATCCCTGTACCTCTTCTTCCCTGTTTTCATTCCATTCAATTATAAAATTATTTCTGCCTTCCCCGGTAAGTAAACTCATAAAACGAAGTTGTACCAGTTCCAGTAAGGAGAGAAAAAGAAATATGGCATGGATACGGTTTTCGCACACATCAAATATTTTTTCAAAAGAAACAGCTTTTTCTGTACGGCAGATATCCAGCATATAATCACGGCTTTCTTCCATCGTATAATTATATCTCACAACAGTATGTACAGGTTTATTATTCCTTTCATGTAATTTGTGTATTACTTTTTCAAATGCCTTCATTAATTTAAAAAGTGTTACCGCCTGAATTTCTGTTCCTTCTCCTGCCTCTTCACCTATTTGCGAAATCTCCTTCTGTAAATTTCCACGTTTTACCATCAGTAAACGTAGCGCTTCCATTTCTGCCATTTTAGAAGCAGCTTCTTTAAATCTTTTATATTCCAGAATTTTGTTGATCAGTTCCTGCCGGGGATCAATTTCATTTCCATCCGCATCCAGTTCTTTTCTGGGTAAAAGCATCTTTGCCTTTATACGCATTAATGTGCTTATGAATAAAATAAATTCACTGCTTAATTCAATATTCAGTTTTTCGCCGGTATGAATAAAATCTAAAAAATCATTGGTAATTTTAGTGATCGGGATATTGTAAATATCCAGTTCATCCCGCTCAATAAAAAATAAAAGCAGGTCAAACGGGCCTTCAAACTGTTCTAATTTAATCTGGTATGTTGCAGTAGTCAACTTAATTAATTTTGTATGGTATTAAAAATTCTTTCTTTTATTTGATAAGGAGCAAATGTATTGATTAGTTGAGTTAGTTTAGCAGTGAAAAGTATGGTACCATGCCAATGTGGAAAAACTTTTATTTTACAGAAATGCTAAAGTTGGTTATTAAAAATATAATGGGCCAAGCCGGGTAACTAAAGCTTTATGGTAAGCCCAATTCCCAGTATTTCTTTTAATTGTACATTTTTTACTATATCATCATCATAAACCATATCCATGCTGATATTGGTGGCAAACCACCGGTTAAATTTCATAGTGAGCAGGTTGGTAAAAAACAGGTCCACATTTTCAGGGTTTCTTTTATAATTGCTGAACAGATCCAGTCTGCCGGTGTAAAAAGCCCAGTCGTTAAATTTTGTTTCAAATTTTGCCGTTGCAAATGCCCCCAATTCAGTATAAGATTTATTATTAACCGGCACACCAAATTTATCTATGGGGTAAAATGTATTATCTTTTTTTAAAATCAGGCGTGATGTTACCGGAGATACAAAAAGTGAAAAATATTTATCTGGCCTGAAGTCAATACCTGCCGACAGTAAAATTTTCCCGGGCGTAAGAAAATTAGAGATTTTAGTATTAACTGAATCGGTATAACTATAGCCGATCAATGCCTGGGTATTAAAATTGCCCAGAATTGCAGCATACCATTGTTTAGAAAACCGGTATCCATATTTGGTAGTGATATCAATTCGGTCATCAACCTTTCTGAATTGTCCGAAACTGCTGGCATTTTGAAAACCAACTGCAATATCGAAATAATTGTTCCAGGTAAAATTTCCTTTCCGGTGATTAATATTATAATTCAGCAAGGTTGTGATACCAAGTGTATTTTGCTCGCCACCACCTGCCCAGTTTCTTAAAGCCCCCTGGTTAATATTAAAAATAAATATCCCGGTTTTTTTCCAGCCATCATTTTCCAATGGTTTAAGATCTTTTAAAGCGATCTTTTGAAATTCCTTAACAGAAGCATCCTGGGCAGGAACTTGAAAAACGGTTGTCAGGGTTATTATAACAGCCACTATGGGTTTTATCATCCGGTAAATATAAATATAAAACCGGGGTGAATGTTGTTAAGGATTTATGAAAAAACAATGCGGCAGTATAAAAAGTATGTATATTAAGTCTGACTACCGGACAGGCAGGCTCAATAAGACAGCATTGTTTGACTTTTGAGACAGCCGCTAAAGTATTTAAATAAACTATGATTTATGATCTTGTATTTTTAAAATTTATAGGCAAATCCAATACCCATTAACTGCAGCCATTGTGGAGCAGGCCCTTTTGCAGGGTTTACATTTCGGGTATCATCATCATAAATCAAATCAAGATTAAAAGAAAAATTGATATACTTAGTCAGTTTTGCAGTTAATGCATTGGTCCAGAAAATATCTATGTTTTGTGGGTTTAGTTTGTAGTTTGAAAACATATCTAATTTTGTTTTGAATACAAAATTGGAGCCCAATTTTGCATTATAGTTAGCCGATAAAAAGGCACCCAGTTCATTTTTAGCATTTTTGCCCGGTGCTACACCATAAAGTGGTTTAATTAATTTATCAGATACAATTACCCAACGTTCGGTTAAAGGGGAAAGAAATAATGAAAAATTATCTTTAGGCTTATAATCAAAACCCAATGATAACAATACATAAGCAGGGGCAAAAGTTTTTGAGATTACCGAAGAAGTATCCAGGCCCGCTGCTGTTTTTGTATAAGTATATCCATTTGTAAACTGCGAACGCAAATTAAACAAGGCAGCTGCATTCCATTTTTTTGATATGGCATAACCATATTTTGACAGCAGATCAATTCTGTCACTGGCTTTTCTAGAACCTAAACTTGTCGTATTTACGATTCCATAAGCAAGGTCAAGGCTATTATCCCAGGAATTTTTATTTTTTTTATAAAATGCAAAAACATTTAAATAAGCATTTAAGGAAAACGAAAATTTATCACCACCTGCTGACCAGTTGCTTAAACTACCCTGGTTGACATTTAAATTGAAAAGTCCGCCCATTTTCCAGGATTTATTTACAGTATCTTTTGGATCTTTCGTTATAGATTTAGCTGCTTCATTTTTCAGATCTTTTACAGTTGGATCCTGGGCACTGCAGTACATGAATGAAAATAAAATAAATAAAATCAGGTTTGTTTTTTTCATATGTAAGAGGAAATAAATTAAAACTGGCAGCAAATATCAGGTGCTGCCAGTTTTAAAAAAGTTAAAAAATTATTTTTTCAATGAATCTCTGATCTCCATCAGCAAAGCATCTGTTGAAGAAGGTCCTGCAGGCGCTTCTTCCTGCTTTTTCTTCATTTTGTTTATTGTTTTAATCACCAGGAACATAACAAAAGCAACAATGATGAAATTAATGACTGCAGTTAAAAAATCACCCCATTTAACAGCAACTGCTTCAGCAGTTATTTTACCGGCAGCATCTGTTACGGCTTCTTTGAGTACGAACATATTTTTACTCAGGTCAGCACCGCCTATCATGCCAATCAACGGAGAAACAATGCCATCAGTAAACGAAGAGATAACTTTTCCAAAAGCACCACCCATTACAAAGGCAACGGCTATATCTACCAGGCTGCCTTTCATGGCAAACTCTTTGAACTCTTTAATAAATCCCATTTTGAAAATTTTAAGTTTAAAATAGTTTTAACCTATAAGGTTTTGTAAATCTAAATGTTTTAAATTATTTACGCAAATATGCTGATAATTTTAGAAAATGGGCAATAAATAATTGCAGAAAGTATTTATTAATAAAAATACTTCACCTTTGCGGCAATTTTATAAGTTTTGAATAAAGGGTTTTTAAACTGGTTTATCTTTTTTATCCTTTCCATTATCTGGGGCAGCAGCTTTATAATGATGAAAGAAGGCTTGCTGCATTTATCTGCTTTCCAGGTGGCTTCATTACGTATTGTTTTTTCAGGCATTGTTTTACTTCCTTCGGCAATCAGGCATTTTAATAAAATTCCCAAAAATAAACTTGGGCTTATTTTTCTATCCGGCGTTTTAGGAAGTTTGTTGCCTGCCTATTTATTTTGTGTTGCTGAATTGGGAATAGACAGTGCACTGGCAGGAACCCTTAATTCGTTAACTCCAATTTTTGTGATCATAACAGGGGCTTTGATTTTCCGGAGTAAAACATCGGCTAATAAAATATGGGGCATACTTATTTCTTTTACTGGCAGTTTGTTGTTATTATTGAGTAAGGGACATTTACAGGAAAGTCAAAACCTGTTGTTTGTTTCATTTGTGGTTGTTGCAACAATTTGTTATGGTATTAATGTAAATATGGTGTATAAATATTTGCATGATACCGGATCACTGCAAATTGCAGCCATTGCGCTTACATTAAATGCAATTCCTGCATTGCTTATACTTATATTTACTGGCTATTTTAGCCTGTCCCTGACAGATACCGGCATTTTATATTCAACAGGTCATTCCGCTTTATTAGGGATATTCGGAACTGCTATTGCTTCCATTATTTTTTATATGCTGGTGAAACGTGCAGGTGCTGTATTCTCTTCTATGGTAACTTATGGTATTCCTGTTATTGCTAATTTCTGGGGATTGATTTATGGAGAAGAAGTTGGCTGGAAACAATTTGCCTGTCTTTTACTCATTTTAACAGGTGTTTATATTGCTAACCGCAAAACATCCGTGTAGCATTTAATTCCTATAAGTTTATATCAGATAGCTTTGGCGAACCGGAGTTTTACACTGTTTCCGAAAATGAAATATTTTTTTCACGCAGAAAATCCTTTATCCTGTCTACATGAACACAAATCCCTGTATGTAAGAATGGATTATTTGAAATTTTATTTTTCTTGCCATTATTTATTATCTCAAAATCTTTCATATCAAAACCAAGATGCAGGTGATTGGTTGCAAACTGCATTCCGTAAATATTCCCCTCCATGTCAAAGAGCGGCCCTCCACTTTGCCCCCTCAAACCCGGTGTACTCATTTCAATACCTGTAATTCCGCTGTCAGGTTGTGTTGCAACAAACCTGGTAACTATCCCATCTATCGGGAAAGAAGGTGAATTAGGGTTACCGGTATTGGTCCATTCTATATCATCAGTATCAGCATTATGTTTAAAGTTATTAAACTCCGGAAACGGAAAACCAATACGGCAAAGTGTTTTGCCTTGTTTTATTTTACTGCTGTCTTTAATAAAAGTTGCCTGGGAATTATAAAATATCTTATTGAATCCTTTGAATTCTAAAATTGCCAGGTCAAGGGAGGGGTGTGCATGACAGGTGATCTCTTTAATGGTATCAAAACAATTTAAAAAAGTATTTTTTAACTGAACAGTGGTTTCAGGCAGGTATTTGTATTTTAACTGAAGCCCCTGTAAATTCCTTTTGTATTTACCATCAGTTGCAATACTATCCCTTTCGGCTTTATACTTTAAATAAGTTTGATTAATATTTTCAGCAGCAGGTATCAGATCCATTACATGTTTACAGGTAACGGCAACACCATTATTATTTACAAAAAAGAAAGTAGAACTGCCCGGTAAAACCATGCCTCCATAGGTTCTTGATATCGTATGTAATGGACGGGTAAATTGTAATACTTTTTCTATTGCCTGTTGAAACATAAATTATGGTGTTATAATAAAAATGAAAGGTAAGTACAAAAGCTGAGGGGGGATGGAATAAAAAACATCTTATAGCGTAACAGAAGATTACGTTTACAAGTTTTGTTTTTGTTCTAATCGCATCTGCCTGGCAGTTTTAGTACTGCCGTCATGACTCCAGCCGGGGGGCTTAAAAATATATTTAAGTTTTGTACTGAACGAAGTTTTCTTTTTTACATCACGGGCCATATTTTGCCATTCGTGAAATAAATATTTTGAAGAGTATCTTTTACAGAATATATTCTTTCTTGTTTCCAGTTGCTGAATAAGATTTCAGCCCCGATCAATATAGTATAAAAGGGGATAGAGGATAACAAAAACCATAATTCCCTGGCTGATTGCATATTTAATCGTAGGAGCTTTTAACTGTGCTTAAGAAAAATAGGGATCTTTAAACAACCATGATCTCTTTTTCCTTTGCCTCTAAATGTTTTTCTATCAGCGATATATGCTTATCAGTAATATCCTGGGCTTCTTTCTCAGCATCTTTACTGATATCTTCACTTAAACCATCTTTTTGTAATTTCTTGATGGATTCAATACTGTCTCGCCGGATATTGCGAACAGCCACCTTTGCATGCTCTCCTTCCAGATTACATCTTTTTACCAGTTCCTTTCTTCTTTCTTCTGTTAACGGCGGTAAAAATAAACGGATAATATTTCCATCATTTTGAGGATTTATACCGATGTTGGCCATTGTTATAGCTCTTTCAATAGCCTGCAGCATATTTTTTTCCCAGGGTTGTACAGAAATTGTGCGGGCATCCAAAATTGAAATATTGGCAATCTGGTTAATGGCTGTCGGGTTACCATAATAATCAGCCATAATTCCATCCAGCATTGCAGGGTTAGCTTTGCCGGCACGAATTTTAACCAATTCTGCTTCCAGATGATTTAATGCTTTAAGCATTGCAGATTCTGTGTCTCTGATTATTTTATTGATTTCTTCTGACATGGTTACTGTTATTTATTGGCGGCAAAGCTATAAAAAACTATGGTCATTTTGAGATTAGTCTGAAATGAATTTGTCGAATGCTGTAAAAAGAAATACGCGAAACAATAAAAAAGGAGTAAAAATTACTCAACCTCTGCAACTTCAGAAGCAAGTTTAAGTATTTTGTGTGATTTTATAATTTCTGCATTGGTAATATTTTCAGTAGCTGCATTTTTTGGTTTAGGGCGGAGGTAAAAAATAATGCCAATAAAAACAAAAGCAGAAGCTAACAGGATACCTAATACCGTTGTAGTACCTAAATTACGTAGGAAGAATGCGGTAGCGATAAAAACTATATTAACCATTACACAGGTGAATGTTACGATGCGGTGACTTAAGCCAAGGTCAAGTAAAAAATGATGAACATGTGTTCTGTCAGGACTGAAAGGTGAACGCCTGTCTAAAATACGAAGGCCAAAAACACGAAGCGTATCAAAAAGAGGGATCATTAATATAGAAAAACCTATAGCAGGCGCAGCTTCTATAGGAAAATTTGAAACAGGATTTCCGGCAATATTGATGAACTTGATCACTAAAATTGAATTTATAAGCCCTAATAAAAGGGAACCGGTATCTCCCATAAATATTTTGGCAGGAGAATAATTATAAAGTAAAAAGCCAATGGTGCTTCCTGCAAGTGCAAAAGCCATTACAGCATAAGTTAATTGTCCGGCATAAAAAAAGTAAGCACCAAAAACCAGTGTAGTCAGTAAACCCAGACTTCCTGCCAAACCATCAACTCCATCTATCAGGTTAAAGGAATTGGTAATTACGATAATGGTAAAGATGGATAAAACAATACTGGCAATATGTGGTATTTCATAAATACCCAAAAAGCCATGCATATTGTTTATTTGAATCCCGCCAAATTTAATGATAATGCCTGCTGCAATTAACTGTCCTATAAATTTTTTACTGGCCGATAAAACCATGATATCATCTTTAATACCAAGAAAAAATATAACTGTTGCCGCTGCAGCAAAATATTGAAGTTCAGAAGTTATTGCAGAAGGAACACCCATTAAAGTTGCTATAATAAAACCGGCAAATATGCCAAGACCACCTAAAGTAGGAATAACAGTTTTGTGAACTTTGCGTTCATCAGGTTCGTCAAATAATTTTTTATCCTTGGCAATCTGTATAATAACGGGTATTGCAAAAAAGGTAATTAAAAACGCCAGGGCTGCACTAAGTAAAATATTATCCATTCTGTAAGTTTAATTCTGCCAAATATTATAATGCAAAAGTATTAAATATGTTTTAAGGATAAAAACTTAAAACTGATTTAATTTAGACACAACTTTTTAGGAAAGAGTTGCCTGCGTTATTACCGGGTAGCAGTATCATGTAAAAAAAACGGCTTTTCCCGGTATTGGTATGCAAATAACGCAAAAATTGTTAACTTATTATCAACTATTAGCGGTTAACCGGTTATTTTACTTTGCAGGTCAGACTATTTTCAAGTAGGTTTGCCACTTCAAAAACGGGTTATATGTTTTAACCGTAATTTCAGTTGTTACAGGGTATAATGATTTTCAAATAATAATTAAATTTTCAAATGAGTAGTTTAAGGGAAATTGCCACCCAGATCAGAAGGGACATTGTACGTATGGTTCATGCTGTACAAAGCGGCCACCCGGGAGGATCCCTGGGTTGTACAGAATATTTTACCGCACTATATTTTAGTGTTTTGAAGCATAACCCCAAATTTAGTATGGACGGGGTTGGTGAAGATCTGTTCTTTTTAAGTAATGGACATATTTCACCTGTTTATTACAGTTCACTGGCCCGTAGTGGTTATTTTCCCCTACTGGAACTCAGTACTTTCAGAAAATTAAACAGTCGTTTACAGGGGCACCCAACAACCCATGAACATTTACCCGGAGTTAGAATTGCCAGTGGTTCACTGGGACAGGGTATGAGTGTAGCTATTGGTGCAGCTTTGTCAAAAAAATTGAATAACGATATTAATATTGTATACTCCCTCCATGGTGATGGTGAATTGGATGAGGGGCAAAACTGGGAAGCAATAATGTTTGCAGCTCATAAAAAAGTTGATAACCTCATCGCAACCATTGACTGGAATGGCCAGCAAATTGATGGCCCTACTAAATCTGTGATGGCATTGGACAGTTTAAAAGCAAAGTTTGAGGCTTTTAACTGGCAGGTACTGGAAATGGATGGTAATGATATGGATGCTGTTGTTGTCGGATTGAATAAAGCAAAGACATTTACAGGGAAAGGAAAGCCAATTGTTATATTGATGAAAACAGAAATGGGTAAGGGCATTGATTTTATGGAAGGAAGCCATGAATGGCATGGAATTGCGCCTAACGATGAGCAATTACAAAAAGCTTTGGCTCAATTACCTGAAACTTTAGGAGATTATTAGGGCCCGGGTTGTCTACCTTAATTCAAAATTTTGATTCGATGCTTTTCTTGCCGGAAACCAGGCAGCCGTAAATGTAATGAACATTGCTGTTATAGCCACAAGTAAAAAATCTGTAGCAATTAATTTTACCGGAAAATAATCTAACAGAAAAGAACTCCCGGCCATCTTAATTAATTTAAATTTTATCTGCAGTAAACAGATTAAAGTTGCCAGTGAAATACCAGCTGCAGTACCTATAAAGCCCAGTAATAATCCTTCGGATAAAAATATTTTGAGTATGCTTTTTTCCGGGGCTCCCATACTTTGTAAAACACTGATGTCTTTTCTTTTTTCCAATACGAGCATGGTTAAAGCACTTACCATTGTAAAAGCAGATACAATTAATATTAATGTAAGCACAGCATAAATAGCCCATTTCTCCAGTTTCATGGTATTGTAAAGGCTGGTGTTTTGTTCGTATTTAGTTTGAACTGAGTAATTATCTCCAAGCAGTAAGGCTATTTTATTTTTCTCTTCCAGGGGGTCTGATCTTTCCCGTAGTTTTATTTCAATGGCACTGTATTCATCAGCCGCAAAGTTCATTTGCTGTTTTACAAAACCGATATTGGTGATGGCATATTTATCATCAAATTCCTGTTGAATTGTAAATGAACCCGAAGCTTTTATAAACCCCTCACTTAAAGATTGCAGCGGGTCATTATTTTGATTGTTTCTTTTGGGTAAAATAACTGTTAACGAAGCGGACGGTAAGGCAGGGTTAAGGTTAACTGAAGCTGCATATTGAATGCCTGATCCGGTTACAAGGTATGGATCATCAGTAGAGCCGGTAAAATATTTACCCCTGTTTGTTTTAGCAGCAACGCCACTAACCTTTTCATAATTATCATCAACACCTTTCAGATAAATAACAGTTTGGGCATCATAGTTTTTCAATAAAGCTTTTTCTTCAGCAATCAATGAAACATTTTCAAGGGCCGGTTGTTTTTTTAAAGAATTAATCTGTTCAGTATTAAGTATAAATGTTTTTCCCTTAGCAGGAACAATCTTCATATCCGGATAAAAAGAGGAGTACAACGATTTAACCAGGTCTTCAAATCCATTAAAAACGCTCAATACCAAAACCTGGCAGCAGGTAGCAAAAGCAATAACCCCTACTGTTACCCACGCAATAATATTAATGGCATTGGCACTTTTTTTTGCTTTAAAATATCTCCAGGCAAAGGTTAGGTACATTAAAGTATTTAAAATTTAAAGGAGGTTAAAGTACTTAGCCTTACTCTTCTTTTTCAATTCCACCTGCTGGTGGCGAGTCAGAAGGGGATTTTATTTCATTGAATATCTTTTCCATTTTATCTACATAATCTAATGTGTCGTCAATATAGTATGTTAGTTTGGGCATACTCCTTAGCTGGTGGCGCACCCTTGATGTCAGTTCTTTTTTTATTTCCCAACCTCTTTCTTCAATTTTTTTAAGTGCAGCAAAACTATCTTCCACTTTAAAAAAACTAAGGTAAATCCTTGCCTCATAAAGATCAGGCGTAATTTTAACCGAGGATATGGATACCATACCACCATCCATCATTGATATTCCTAACCGCTGAAAAATATCACTCAGCTCTTTGTTAAGTAAGCCCGCCACCTGTTTCTGTCTTTTGCCTTCTAACATTATGTTTACGCTTTATTAGTTGTAAAATTAGTTACTTTGCCGTTTCTATTAAGAATTATTACAAATGAAAAAATATTCGAGGGTTTTTACATACTTAAAGGCTTATAAAACTTCCATAGTTTGGTATTTTATATACATTTTGCTTTCTATTGTTTTTTCTGTTATTTCAATAGGTATGCTGGTACCTTTTATGAACATCATATTCGGTGTAAAACAGAGCATGGTACCGGATCTATCAAAAAAGCCTGATTTTGCCTTTGTACACTGGTTAAAGGAGCAGTTAAACCAGCTTATCAATACAAACGACTCGTTTCAGGCATTGGGTATTGTTTGTATACTGATTATCGTATCCATAGCATTAAAAAATTTGTTTTTGTACTTATCCTATCGTGCAATGGGGCCAATTAAGAATGGGATAGTGAACAGGTTCAGGATAGATATGTTTAATAAAATATTAAAACTGCCCATAGGCTATTTTACAGATCAGCGCAAGGGCGATCTGATGAGCCGCATGACTAATGATGTAGGTGAGGTTGAAGGCTCTGTAGTAGGTACTTTGGAAGGTTGGGTAAGAGATCCGCTAACAATTATAATTAATCTTATCGTTTTATTTACCATTAGTCCCAAACTTACCGGGTTTATTCTTTTATGCATTCCTGTAATGGGCTTTGTTATTGGGCGGCTGAGCCGGTCATTGAAAAAGCAATCGGTAGAAGTAGCAATGAAGGGGGGTGAGACTATTTCAATTATTGATGAAACACTGGGCGGACTTAGGGTTATAAAAGCTTTTAATATTGAAGGGTTATTACGCAATAAGTTTTTAAATACCAACAATCAGTTATTACATGCAAAAAACCGTATCGGATTTAGAAGGGATCTTGCTTCGCCTATGAGTGAAATGATGGGAGTGGCCATATTTTCAGGTATTTTATGGTTTGGGGGCAGGTTGGTTTTAAGTGGTGAACTTGGGTTGGATGGAGCATTGTTTCTTGCATATATGGGTATGTTTTTCAATATTATTGATCCGGCGAAATCTATTTCCACTGCATTCAGTAATATGCAAAAAGGTGCGGCTGCTATTGACAGGATCGAAGAAGTATTGAAAGCGCCAATTACTGTTGATGAAAATATAAATGGGAAAAAGATACCAACATTTACAGCAGGTATTGAATTCAACAATGTTGGTTTTAAATATGATGATGCAGTAATTTTAAAGAATATCAACCTGAAAGTAGGGTTAGGGAAAACAGTAGCCCTCGTTGGAAGCAGCGGCTCAGGTAAAAGTACCCTTGCAGATTTAGTACCCCGATTTCATGATGTAAGCTCCGGACAGCTGCTGGTTGATGGCATTAACATAAAAGATTATTCCCTGCATTCCTTACGCAATCTGATAAGTATTGTAACCCAGGAGCCTATATTATTTAATGATACCATTGCCAATAATATTGCACTGGGTATGAGTAATGCCACTGTTGCAGAAATTGAACAGGCAGCCAAAGTAGCCAATGCTCATAATTTTATCATGCAGAAAGAAAATGGGTATAATACCAATATCGGTGACCGGGGCGGAAAGTTAAGCGGAGGCGAAAGACAACGCATCACTATCGCCAGAGCTGTCCTGAAAAACCCCCCCATATTAATTTTAGATGAGGCTACTTCTTCTTTAGATACAGAAAGTGAAAGACTGGTGCAGGATGCCATCAATAACCTGATGAATAACCGTACTTCACTGGTTATTGCCCACCGACTCAGTACCATCCGCCATGCCGATGAAATTATTGTTTTGCAAAAAGGAGAGATCGTTGAAAGAGGCACGCATGACGGTTTGCTTTTACAGAATGGATTCTATAAGAAGCTGGTGGATATGCAGGAAGTAAAGTAAAGTCGATACCTGTTTATGCCTGATTTGGTCTGCAAGTATGAAAAGCTTTTCAGGTTTTGAATCCTATCCGGAACCTTGAATCCTGTATCTTTCTTTTAACCCCCCTCAATCAACCCCACTGCATTTCCCCAGGGATCAATAAGTGTAGCCATTTGTATACCATCGCCAACATCAGCTATATTATATAAAATTGTTGCACCCTGGTCCACTAATTTTTTAACACAGTCTTCAATTCCATCTACAGCCCAATGTGCAACGGTTAGATTGCCTGGAGTAAACGTTTCATCCTGTGGATGTAGACCCAATTCGCAACCGTTAAAATCAAACCCTACATAAAAAACTTCATCAAAATAGGGTTGAACCCCCGTAAGGTTGATATACCATTCTTTTGCTTTTTGCAAATCAGGTACATAATAAATAACGGATCTTAATTTTTTAAACATTTTTTTACACAAAGATTCAGAAAGAAATATGAAGCACCACAAAAAATATTTACGAAAAAAAAGAGAATGAAATTAATCATTCTCTTAAATATTATTACTCAAACCTGACCCTTTGGGCTAAAGCTATATAATTTACTTGACAGCTCCCATTTTTGCTTCAATACTCAATGTAGCATGTGGTACTGCACGTAAACGGGCTTTGTCAATTAAACGGCCGGTTATGCGGCAAATACCATAGGTTTTATTTTCAATACGCATGATCGCTTTTTCCAGGTGATCAATAAAAGTGATCTGGCGGCTGGCCATCTGGCTCAATTGTTCTCTTTCCATGCTGATACTGCCATCTTCCATGGTCATGTATCGGGCATCATCATTATCTCCACCCATTTCGTCTTTACGGGTAATTAATCCCTGTAAATACGTCAATTCTTTTTTAGCCGATTCCAGCTTACGCTGAATCAGTTCCCTGAATTCATTCAGATCATTGTCATTATAACGAACAATGGGTGCTCCCAGATCATGTAAAGGCTGATCAAGAACAGATTTGGTAAACTCAGGTTGATATTTGCGGGATGTTTTAGTATTGATCTTTGGCAACACAACCGGTTTAGCCGGAGCAATCTTAATATCTTTTGCTTTTTCCGGAGATTTTATTTTTACCGGTGTTACAACTTTTACCGTTGCTTTTTTAACAGGTACCGGTTTTACAAGGGGTTTCTTTACTTCAATCGTTTTTTTCATAGGTTTTATTACCGTTTTTTTTGATGTTACTTTTATTGCCGTTTTAGCCGCCTTTTTTACAACAACTACCTTTTTGGAAGCTGCTTTTTTTACTTGTATCGCCTTTTTAATGGTTGATTTACCAGCAGGTTTTGTTGTTTTACCAGCTGTTTTTTTAGTTACAGGCTTTTTAACAACTACTTTCTTAGTTGTTGTTTTTTTAGCCGGAGTTGATTTCTTAACTGGCTTATTTGTTTTTTTAGCAACTGGTTTAGCTGCTTTCTTTTTTGTTGCCATACTATTGTCCTTTTTTAAGTACGTTCACTTGTAATATGACTTCATTCACTTCTATATCAGTTCCATTAGTTACTGTTGGTAAAAAAGCAAGCGAATCAGCCAGAATTTCGGCGCAAATATAATCTTTATATTGAATTAAGGACGGTTGAAGGCCTCCATTTTCACTTACTGTTACATCTATACGGTCTGCCAGGTTAAATCCACTGTCTTTTCTTATGTTTTGAACCCGGTTTACAAACTCCCTGGCATTCCCTTCTTTTTTCAAATCATCAGTAATTACAATATCTAAAGCTACTGTTAGCTGACCTTTTACAGCTATCTGATAGCCCGGAATCTCATCTGTTGATATTTCAAGGTCCTCGGCTGTAATTATAATAGGCTCCTCCCCAATTTTTTTATAATCAGGATTAAGGATATATCCATTTTCAAGAACCCTATCAATAATAATATTGTTAAATTCTGCAATTTGCCCGGCTGCCCATTTCATTTTCGCCCCCAGTTTTTTACCCAGGGTTTTAAAATTCGCCTTTGCTTTTTTCTTAATAAAATCATTTTCTGCAAATAAAACATCTATTTCCTTAATATTCGTTTCTGCTTTAATAATCTCTTCTACTTTTTTTATCCGGGAAGCCATATCGGTATCCAAAGCCGGGATGAAAACTTTTTGCAATGGTTGCCTTACTTTAAGATTTACTTTTTTACGGAGTGATAATATTAAAGATGAAATATCCTGAGCCAGCTGCATTCTTTTTTCAAGGTCAATATCAATAACTGATTCATCCGGTTTTGGAAAATGGGTATGATGAATGGATTCGTTTTTAAAGCGACCAGAAACTGAATTCAGGTTATTAAATAACCAATCAGCAAAAAAGGGGGCTACGGGCGCCATAAGTTTGCCAAGTGTTTCCAGGCATTCGTACAGGGTTTGATAAGCACAGATCTTATCATGCTCGTATTCGCCTTTCCAGAACCGGCGTCTGCAAAGTCTTACATACCAGTTACTCAAATGTGCATCAACAAAATCCTCAATAGCTCTGCCTGCCTGAGTTGGTTCATAAGCGTCAAAATTTTCCTGAACAACTTTTATTAATGTATTTAAGGATGATAATATCCACTGGTCAATTTCGGGTCTGTCTTTAACAGGGATATAAGTTTCTTTAAAAGCAAAACCATCTACGTTTGCATACAAAGCAAAAAACTGGTACGTATTATAAAGTGTACCGAAGAATTTACGTTGTACTTCTTTAATGCCTTCCTCATCAAATTTCAAACTATCCCAGGGAGATGCATTGGTGATCAGATACCAGCGGGTGGCATCAGCACCAAAAGTATCGATGGTTACAAAAGGATCAACCACATTGCCGAGGCGTTTGCTCATTTTATTTCCGGCTTTATCCAATACCAAACCATTGCTTACTACAGTTTTGTAGGCTACACCTGTCCGACCCCCAGCCTTCCCGACCCCCAGTGGCGGATTTTTAGAGTTTACAGTGTTAAACTCTTCTATTTTTTCTTCGATGCTTTCTTTTAAAAGTGCTGCAAGTGCATGTAAGGTATAAAACCAACCTCTTGTCTGATCCACACCTTCTGCAATAAAATCAGCCGGATAGCTTTTTGTAAATGCTTCAACATTTTCAAAAGGAAAATGCCATTGGGCATAAGGCATGGCGCCACTGTCAAACCAAACATCAATTAAGTCGGTTACCCGTTGCATAGGCTTACCTGTTGGACTTACCAATGTAATTTCATCTACATAAGGTTTATGCAGATCCAAAATACCTTCATGCAGGTAATGCTTATTGGTTTCACCGCCTAAAACTTCGGCAGCTTTTCTTATTTCATTATTTAATTCTTCAATAGAACCGATACATAATTCTTCTTCACCATCTTCGGTTTTCCAGATGGGTAGCGGTGTTCCCCAAAAACGGCTGCGGCTCAGGTTCCAGTCTACCATATTTTCCAGCCAGTTACCAAAGCGGCCCGTACCGGTGCTGGAAGGTTTCCAATTGATGGTTTTATTCAGTTCCACCATCCGGTCTTTTACAGCCGTGGTTTTAATGAACCAGGCATCCAGCGGATAATAAATGATGGGCTTATCGGTACGCCAGCAATGCGGATAATTGTGCTCGTATTTTTCAACCTTAAAGGCCCGGTTTTCTTTCTTCAATTTTATGGCAATGTCAATATTCACATCTACATAGTCCTTTTCATCTTTGTAATTTTTTACATAGCGGTTACTGAATTCTCCAACACCTTCCACAAATTTTCCCTGTTTATCAACCAGCGTTAAAATTCCTAAATTATTTTTCTGGCCAATCCTGAAGTCATCCGCACCAAATGCCGGAGCGGTATGCACAATACCGGTACCATCTTCAATGGTAACAAAATCGCCGGTAATAACTTTAAAAGGTTTGGCACCTGGTGTTATTTCCAGTATTTTTTCTATCGTGTTTGCTTCAGAAGGGAGGAGTTGTTCGTATGCCAAACCATCTAATTCTTTTCCTTTAAATTCCGTAATAATTTTCCAGGGCAACAGTTTTACATCAACCGTATAATTTACAAAATCACCATTTTCTCCTTCGGGCTTAAAATATTTACTGACTAATGCCTTTGCAAGAATAACATTATTTGGCAGATGCGTATACGGGTTAAATGTTTGAACCAATACATAATCTATAGTAGGTCCTACAGTTAATCCAAGGTTTGATGGAAGTGTCCATGGAGTGGTGGTCCATGCCATTAAAAAAACCTCATCCCCAACCCCTTCTCCAAGGGGAGAAGGGGCTTTAGACCCTTCAATTGCAGAAAAGATTTTAGAAATAACCGGGTGTTTAAGCTCCCTCTCCTTTGGAGAGGGTTGGGGTGAGGTCAGTTTAAACATCGCCACAGCACTCGTATCCTTTACATCTTTATAGGTACCCGGCTGATTTAATTCATGACTTGATAAACCTGTACCAGCTGCCGGAGAGTAAGGCTGTATACTCACACTTTCATACAGGTATCCCTTCTTATATAATTCGCTCAGGCACCACCATAAAGTTTCAATATAATTGTTCTCAAATGTTACATATGGATTTTTCAAATCAACCCAGTAACCCATCTTTTGGGTTATGTCGTCCCACTTATCTTTAAACCGCATTACTACCTCGCGGCATTTTTTATTATAATCCTCAACTGATATTTTTACGCCAATATCTTCCTTAGTAATGCCCAGTTCTTTCTCAACGCCCAGCTCTATTGGTAATCCGTGGGTATCCCAACCGCCTTTACGCTTTACCTGGAAACCCTGCATGGTCTTATACCGACAAACCAGGTCCTTTAATGTTCTGGAGATTACATGATGAATACCCGGCAACCCATTTGCACTTGGCGGGCCTTCATAAAAAACAAAGGGAGGATTGCCTTCACGGATCTCCACACTTTTTTCAAAAGTGTTTTCTTTTTTCCATTTAGCCAATATCTCTTTGCTGATGGATGGGAGGTTAAGTTGTTGATATTCTGTGTATTTTGCCCTCATATAATTTATTCTTCAATCTATGCTTATTATAAGTTTGCAAAGGTATGAAAATAGAAGGGTTCAGGTTTAACTGGTTTAGAAATGCAGGAAGGATTAAATCTAATTAATACTAAGTAATACTACGATTTGCTTTTTTTCTTTTATCGTGAAAGCCTCAGCCGGCCTATATTTCATAGATAGTTATCCACAGTTTTACTTTTTTGGCACAGAATTGGCTTTTAATATTTCAGAAAATTGAAACATTAATATCTTATAAAAAGCATGATAAAAATTTTTGCTGGTTTAGGGTTTTATTAGGGTAAAAGACGGGAATAGTCTTATTCCCGTCTTACTTTTATAAATTCACTAATATATCAGTAACATTTTCCCGTTTTAAATATTCAATCCTGTATTTACGGTTGTTGTTTAATATCCGATCAAAAACCACAAATAGCTTACCAAAGAAAAATGTATTAAACAAAACATAACCACTTAAAAAGTAATACTCAGGAAATGAAGAAAGGC
>JANOFR010000037.1:0-16030 GCA_031413755.1 Chitinophagaceae bacterium | reverse complement strand
CTGAAAGATATCTGTTATTTTTTCCCATGCCCTAAATCACCGCATGGTTGTGATGTAAGCCCAACCGGCGAATATATTGTAGGCAGTGGTAAACTGGCCGCATTAATTCCGGTTTTTAGTTTTGATAAATTACAAAAGGCCATTGCGGCCAAAGATTTTATAGGCGAATTTGATGGTGTTCCTATTCTGAAATACGAATCAGTTTTATATGGCGAAGTAAAGAAACCGGGCCTTGGACCTTTACATACTGAATTTGATAATAAAGGTAATGCCTATACTTCCATGTTTGTTTCATCCGAAGTGGTTAAATGGAATATAAAAGATTTGAAAGTAGTTGACAGGGTACCCACATACTATTCTGTTGGTCACTTAACAGTTGCAGGGGGTGATACTAAAACACCCAACGGTAAATACCTGGTAGCTTATAATAAAATAACCAAGGACAGGTATTTGCCAACCGGCCCCGAATTATCACAAAGCGCCCAGTTGTATGATATCAGCGGTGATAAGATGCAGTTGATCCTTGATTTTCCTACTATTGGTGAACCGCACTATGCACAGATAATCGCAGCGGACCTGGTTAAAAATAATTCCCAGAAATTCTTTAAAATGGAGGAAAATAAAAATCCATATTTTTCTAACGGGGAAGGAGCAACAAAAGTGGTACGGGAAGGCAATAAAATACATGTGTATATGACCGCCATCCGCTCTCACCTTACACCCGATAATATTGAAGGAATAAGAATGGGCGATGAGGTTTATTTTCATGTTACCAACCTGGAGCAGGATTGGGATGTGCCGCATGGTTTTGCTGTAAAAGGCGCTGCCAATGCAGAGTTATTGATCATGCCGGGCGAAACACAAACTTTAAAATGGATACCGAATCGGGTTGGTATATTCCCGATGTACTGTACCGATTTCTGCAGTGCATTGCACCAGGAAATGACTGGCTACATCAGGGTTTCACCCGCAGGAAGCAATACGCCCTTGTTATTCAGTACCGGTAAGAATTATCCGGTTTCTGATACGGCGAAAAAGAAATAATTTTTAGTAAAAGGAGCAGGCTGATAAAAAAGCCTGTTCCTTTTTTATTGAATTTGTAAATTAAGTACCATGAAGCAGGAAAAGTTGAAACTATGGATACGTTTTTTATTGATCTTTTGTGGCTTGGCCCTTGTTGCGGTTTTATTTGTTCCTTTATGGCGGATCGATCTGGATGCACCTCAATATCCTGAAGGGCTTATGTTGCTGATCTATCCCAATAAATTAGGGGGTAATGTAGATATCATCAATGGCCTGAATCATTATATTGGTATGAAAACATTACATACGGAAGATTTTTTTGAATTCACCATCCTCCCTTATATCATCGGTTTCTTTGCCTTGTTTTTTGTAATAACCGGTGTAGTGGCCCGAAGAAAATTACTTTACTTATTATTCGTATCGTTCGTAAGTTTTGGGGTGTTGGCCATGTATGATTTCTGGAGATGGGAGTATGATTATGGCCATAACTTAAATCCGGATGCAGCGATCATAGTGCCCGGTATGGCTTACCAGCCACCTTTGATCGGGTTTAAACAATTGTTGAATTTTGGTGCTTACTCTATACCTGATAAAGGCGGCTGGATATTTATATCAGTAGGTGTATTGTTACTGTTAATTACAATAATGGTTTGGAGAAGTACAAAAAAAAGTAAAGGTAAAACAGCTCTGGCTGCTATTATGGCTTTTATGCTCTTAGTTACTATTACATCCTGTAACACCGGCCCCGAGCCACTTAAAACAGGAGTTGATCATTGTTACTTCTGTAAAATGACGATCAGCGATATTCGTTTTGGTGCCGAGTTGGTTACTAAAAAAGGAAAGGTCTATAAGTTTGACGATACAAAATGCATCATCAATTATATACAGACAAAAGATGTTGCAACTGATGATATCAAAAATATTTATCTCAGTAATTATTCCGGCAGTCATCAGCTGGTTGATGTTAAAAATGTTTTTTTGCTGAAAGCAGAGGAACTCAGGAGCCCCATGGGAGGTAATGTGGCAGCTTTTGATAACAAAGACAGTTTACTAATCATTCAGAAACGTTTTTCGGGTAATACAGTTACCTGGAGTGATTTAATAAAGCCTTGAAAAATATAATTTGCATATCAGTTATTGTTCTGTTTGCAAACAGTCTTTTTGCAAAGACAATATTTATAGGAAAGCTGCAGACTATAAAATCCATTCAGGTAGGTTTGATCATAGCTGCCAGCGGCGATACGTTATTGGTTGATGCCGGGTATTATCATGAAAAAAATATCATCATCGAAAAATCTATTTTCCTGATCGGTAAAAATTATCCGGTTCTGGATGGCGACCATAAATATGAGGTCATTTCTATAAAAGCAAACGGGGTAGTAGTTGATGGATTTAAGGTCATTCATTCCGGCATTTCAAGTATCGAAGATTATGCCGGTATAAAAATATATAACAGCCGGGATGTGGTGATCCGCAACAATATTTTAGAGGATACCTTCTTTGGGATTTATTCGCAATTTGGTACAAATTGTTCGATCGAAAAAAACAGAATCACTTCATATGCGAAAGAGGAGCAGCAAAGTGGCAACGGTATTCATTGCTGGAAAAGTGACAGCATGCGGATCATTGCCAACACGGTTACCGGCCACCGGGATGGTATTTATTTTGAGTTTGTAACCAATTCAATCATCTGGCGCAATACTTCCTATAAAAATATGCGTTATGGTTTGCATTTTATGTTTTCAAACAATGATGCATACATCAGCAATATTTTCAGGAATAATGGAGCGGGTGTAGCGGTCATGTTTTCAAATCATGTGAAAATGATCTACAATTATTTTGAAGAGAATTGGGGAGATGGGGCCTATGGCTTACTGTTAAAAGAGATCAGCGACGGTTATATTGAGAATAATCAGTTTGTAAAAAACACAGTCGGTATTTTTATGGAAGGTGCCAGCCGCATTCACCTGGAAAAAAATGTTTTTAAAGCCAATGGCTGGGCCATGAAGATACAGGCCAGTTGTATGGATGTAACGGTGAGGAATAACAATTTTAAGGGCAATACATTTGATGTAGGAACCAATGGCAGCCTGGTTTTAAATACATTCAACAACAATTACTGGGATAAATACGAAGGTTATGATCTGAATAAGGATAAGCTGGGTGATATACCCTACCGGCCTGTAAGTATGTATGCGATGATCATCGAGCAGAATCCCCCGGCCATGATCTTATTCCGCAGCCTGATGACCTCTTTACTGGATAAAACAGAAAAGATACTGCCATCGCTTACACCTGAAAATTTAAAAGACGAACATCCTTTAATGAAATCATTACCATTATGATCATCGCAAGCAATGTATCAAAAAAATTTGGGAAACTAAAAGCACTGGATGATGTTTCTGTTACCTGCAATAAAGGCGAATGTATTGCATTGATAGGGCCAAACGGATGTGGAAAAACAACGCTGATTAAATGCATACTAGGAATGGTAGTGAGCGACAGTGGTTTTATCACTTTTAATGGCAATAATATTAAACACGACTGGAAATACAGGGAGCATATTGGCTATATGCCGCAGATAGGCCGTTATCCCGAGAATATGACGATTGGCCAGTTGATAGATATGATGAAAGATATCAGGGGAAAGAAAAATATGATGCCGGATGAAGACCTGATCAATCAATTTGGGTTGAAGGAAATAGTATCCAAACGTATGAGGACACTATCGGGTGGAACCCGGCAAAAAGTTAGTGCTGCATTGGCTTTTCTTTTTAATCCGGATGTGTTAATACTGGATGAACCTACTGCCGGCCTGGATCCGGTTTCTTCAGAAATTTTAAAAGAAAAAATTATAGCGGAAAAAAATAAAGGGAAACTGGTTTTAATTACTTCGCATGTTTTAAGTGAGCTGGATGATCTGATCACCCAGGTTATTTATATGCAGGAAGGAAAACTTTGTTTTCATAAAAGTATTACCAGTTTACAGGAAGAAACGGGGGAGGAGAAATTATCTAAAGCCATTGCCAACGTGATGTTACAAAGATAAATTATGAAAAAAATCATCAAATACGTAATTATAGATATCCTGCGTAATAAAATTATGCTGGCTTATACCGTATTTCTGTTGTTGATCTCTCTCAGCATTTTTAACCTGGAAGATAATTCTGCAAAGGGGTTATTGAGTTTATTGAATATCATTTTAATTATTGTGCCACTCGTCAGCCTTTTATTTTCTGCAATCTATGTATATAACAGTTCCGAATTTCTGGAATTACTGGTTAGCCAGCCATTAAAAAGAAAAACGATCTGGCTCAGCCTTTTTTCGGGCCTGGCAGCATCAATGGCATTTGCTTTTTTAATAGGCGCCGGTATTCCTATTCTATTGTATGAGGCTACCCCAACGGGTTTTATGATGTTGGGTACGGGACTGTTGTTATCGGTTATATTTGTTGCTATCGCCATGCTGGCTGCCGTAATGGCCAGGGATAAAGCGAAAGGCATTGGACTGGTTATTTTATTATGGCTTTATTTCTCCATCATTTTTGATGGGTTGATTTTATTTATCCTGTTTCAATTTGCAGATTATCCTTTAGAAAAAATGATGGTAGGCGTTACCGCTTTTAACCCGATTGATCTGAGCAGGATCCTGATCCTGTTAAAAATGGATATTTCTGCGCTGATGGGTTATACCGGCGCCATCTTTAAAGATTTCTTTGGCACACAATTGGGATTGATCATTTCCTTTTGTGTGTTGATTACCTGGATCATTATCCCAACCTGGTTGTCCTTAAGAAAATTCAACCATAAAGATTTGTAATTATGAAATGAGCCATAACAAAAGTTAAACCAAACGAAATGTTTATTAGCGAATTCCATGTGGCAAAAATCAAAAAATGTAAACACATGAAAAGACATGAAGCCATAGCGCCCTTATCAAGGGATCATCACGGTTCATTATTACTTGCTCAAATACTTAAGAAAAATGCTCCTGTCTACCGCGAAATGCCTGATAATGCAAAGGATAAGGTCAAATATGCCCAGCAACAATTTGAAAGGCATATCAAAAAACATTTTGTTCAGGAAGAAACACTGTTGGAATTTGCAAAGGATTCTCATACCGAAATAAATACACTCGCCGCAGAAATTAAAACTGACCACAGGGAATTAACTGCTTTATTTCAAGCACTTGAAACTGCAACAGATAAGGAAAGTGCCATGGATACTTTAGGGATTGCTTTGGAAAACCATATCCGTAAAGAAGAAAGGACCTTATTTCCATTACTGCAACAGCATTGCAGCGAAGAGATGTTGCAGAAGATCCATAACCTGTTACATTAAAAAATTAATGATGAAAAAAGATATTACGTCAAGAAAAGATATAGAAATACTGGTTGATGAATTCTACAGAAAGGTAAAAAAGGATGAACTGATTGGCTTTATATTTTCTGATATAGCCAAAGTGAACTGGGAGAAACATTTACCGGTCATGTATGATTTTTTTGAGAACATGCTTTTTTATACCGGCTCTTATACCGGTAACCCGATGGAACTGCACAAGCATGTAAACCGCCTGTTCCCCTTAACAGATGAGCATTTCATACGTTGGAACCTGTTATTCAGTACCTCGGTTGATGAATTATTTGCCGGCGAAAGAGCAGAACTTGCCAAACAAAGGGCTAAGAGCATTTCAGCGGTGATGCAAATTAAAATACTTAATGAAACTTCATCAACAGATAAGATATTCTGAATAAAAGAGCACAAACAAATCGTTTGTGCTCTTTATAGGCCTTCATTACAATAAAATTATTTTGCAGGCGGCAATAATACAGCATCAACTACATGTATAATACCGTTAGAGGCAGGGATTGAAGCAACAATTTTTGCTGTACCGTTAACATAAATACCGTCTGCTTTTTTGCTGATCGTTATGTTCCCCCCATTAACCTGTCCGATTACCTGGCCATCCTGAAACATTTCGGGCTTAAAAACACCCACTGAAACATGATATTGAAGAATGTCAGTTAAGTCATCTTTCTTTTCGGGTTTTAATAAGCCTTCAACAGTACCGGCTGGTAATTTGTCAAATGCTGCATTGGTTGGTGCAAAAACGGTGAATGGTCCTGCATTACTTAATACATCAACCAGTTCTGCAGCCTTTACCGCAGTTACTAATGTTGTATGATCTTTACTGCCAACAGCTACCTGTACTACATTCTTGGCTGATTGATCATCTTTTACGCCAGACTGGCCTGTTGGTGATGAATTATCAGTTGCAGGGGCAGGCGTATTGGCTTGTTGCTCACCGTCATTGCATGCCATTGCAAAAAGCAGTATTGTTGCTGCCAATGTGGTCTTTAATCTATTTCTCATATTTTATTTTTTAACTGTGAATGTTTTAAGGTATAAAACTAAGCAGTGCTAAAAAAGCAGTTTATGATTTAAATCATATTCAATCAAAATAGCATAAGGATCATACAGTACCTGGTTTTTTTATGATAACAATCATTTTATTTATAACTTATCATCAGCAAAAACGGGTTAACCGGAAAGTAATTTTGGATAACCATTTAAATCTGATAAAATGAAAAAGTTAATCATAGCACTGGATGGCCAACATTTTCCAAAGGGTGCCTTTAATTTTGTAAAAAGTATCAATTCAAAATCTAAAGTATTGCTGGCAGGCATTTTTCTCAGTCCTGTTGATTATTCCAAAGTACTTGCTTTTACAGGAATGGAAGGGGTAACCCTGATGCCTGAATGGCTTATGAGAAATGAAGATGATGTTGTGGTTAATAAGAATATCAGCTTATTTAAAGAAGTTTGTTCTGCAGAAGGGATTGAATACAGGATTCATAAGGATACTGATCTGATGGCCATAGCTTCTTTAATTGAAGAAACCCGTTTTGCGGATTCCTTACTGATCAGCAGTGATTTATTTTATCAGAATGTTTCGAAAGAACAACCAAATTTTTACCTGGAAGAAGTTTTAAAGAGATCAGAATGCCCGGTTATGCTGGTGCCTGAAAATTATCAGGAACCCGGTCAGGTTATTTTAACCTATGATGGTAATGAATCATCTGTATTTGCCATAAAACAATTTGCCTATGTTTATCCGGAGCTGGCCAAAAAGGAAACCATTCTTTTAGCGATCACCCATCAGGAAGATGAATTGCCGGAATACAGCCTGGTTTCTGAATTGGTATCCAGGCATTTCCCCAATTTAAAAGTACAATCATTACACCTGAAACATAAAAAGGATTTTTCAGAATGGATGTTAAATAAGCCAAACAGTTTTATTATAATGGGCGCATTTTCAAGATCAATATTTTCACAACTTTTTAAAAAGAGTTTTGCATCAGATGTAATTCATGATATTAAGATGCCCCTGTTTATATCGCATAAATAGATTGTCATGATTTCGAAAACAGATAAACACCAATACTTTTTTGAGGTTGAGTTAAGCCGCACTACAGGCAGAAAAGGTTTACTTACCGCCAAAGATGTAAAAGGATCAATTGAAATCGGTACAGCACCGGAATTTAAGGGTGGTGTACCGGATATCTGGACACCCGAACATTTGTTTTTAGGTTCATTATGCAGCGGCTACCTCACCACATTTTTAGCGATTGCTGAAAAAAGAAACCTGGCGGTTAAGCATATAACCTGCAGTTCTATCGGGCAAATTAACCTGTATGATAAACATCTTGAGTTTACCAGTATCAATCTGTATCCAAAAATATACATTGAATCGGATGATGATATTGTTTTGGCCAATGAAATACTGCTGAGCGGATACAAACATTGTATTGTAGCCAATTCGGTTAAATCACTGCTTATTAATCACGGGGAAGTTCTGATTGATAATCAATCAGCAGGAACTAAGGAAAAACCAGTAAGTTTGATGTAATTAAAATGCAGAATGGACAATCAATTAAAAGCGGAGATCAAAGAAGAGATCAGGTTTTTAGAAGGCCCGCAAAGCCGCTGGAAAGAATTCGTTTTTGCCTTTAATGTGTTATTGGACTTTATCAGGGGATTAAGGGCATTACATTTTGTTGGTCCCTGTGTTACCATTTTTGGATCTGCCCGTTTTAAGGATGGTCATCCATATTATGAAAAGGCTGAAGAAATTGCAGGGAGAATTGCAAAATTGGGGTTTACCATTATGACCGGCGGCGGCCCCGGAATTATGGAAGCAGCCAATAAAGGCGCTAAAGATGTGGGTGGAAAAAGTGTGGGTTGTAATATTGTGCTGCCAATGGAACAGTTACCCAATCCTTACCTGGATAAATGGGTTAATATTAAATATTTTTTTGTACGAAAAACATTATTGATAAAATATTCTTATGCATTTGTGGTACTGCCGGGCGGATTTGGTACCCTGGATGAATATTTTGAGGCCCTTACCCTGATACAAACAAAAAAAATAAGTGAGTTTCCTATTGTTATTTTAGACAAAGCATTTCATAAAGACCTGATTGAACATATTGATAAAATGAAAATTAACGGAACCATATCTGAATCTGATCTGGATCTGTGTTTATTTACTGATTCAGTTGATGAAGCAGTACATTATATCAAAGAAAATTCAATTAAAAAATTTAAGTTGCAGCCCGAAAAACCGTATAAGCCCTTTAAATGCTTATTTGAGCGGGAATAATCAGTTTAGCATGCCGGCCAATGCAGGTTATCTATTATTTATTATCCGGAAATTTTTGATTTACCAGTAACTTTTATTTTCGCAAAGTTATCGTAGTGGCTTTGCACCTGACGAAAGTCATAATTTACTTTGATAACCATCATTGGATACTTAAGACCTTTTTACAACTTTTGGCTAATAAAATGAATCACTATGACAGGCAATGTTGGAAATATGGATAAGACTGTAAGGCTGGTACTGGCATTGTTAATAGCTTCCATAGGCATTTATTTCAAAAGCTGGTGGGGATTGGTTGCTTTTGTGCCGTTGATTACAGGTTTAATTTCATTTTGTCCAATATATAAGATTTTCGGATTGAGCACATGTTCTACTAAAAGTGTTCAGTAGTTTCTGTTTAATTTACCCCGCTGCTCATTCTTGTGCGGCGGCTTTTTTTATTTAATAAAGATTAGCTTATCAATAGTTCAAAATCTATATCAGTTTACTGTTATCACTGCGGCGATGTGTGTGATGATATTTCTATTTTGGCAGATGAAAATCATTTTTGCTGCGCCGGTTGCAAACAGGTTTATTTGTTGCTGAATGAAAATAACCTCTGTAATTATTATGATCTGGATAAAAATCCGGGATTAAAAGCAAAGGGCAAATTCCTTTCAGAACGTTTTGAATACCTTGATGACGAAGCTACCATTCAAAAGCTTATTCAATTTCAAAGTTCTGAGCAAATCAATAGTACCTTCTCCATTCCGCAAATGCATTGCTCATCCTGTATTTACTTACTGGAAAACCTGCACCGTCTTGAGCCGGGCATAAAAAAGTCGCAGGTTAATTTTCAGCAAAAAGAAGCCTTTATTATTTTTAATCCGC
The DNA here is from genome assembly GCA_031413755.1 of Chitinophagaceae bacterium. Taxonomy (GTDB): domain Bacteria; phylum Bacteroidota; class Bacteroidia; order Chitinophagales; family Chitinophagaceae; genus Ferruginibacter. Next base: position 6,477 of record JANOFR010000037.1, on the reverse strand, counting down.
AGGAAACAACATTGCGTAAAGTGGTGGAATTACTTGCCTTTATCGGTTATGAGCCTTATATCAGTTTAAAAGATGCTGTTGTAAAAAAAGTGTCCATCTTTAACAGACAGCAAATTTATAAGATCGGCGTTGCGGGGTTTTGTTTTTCCAATATTATGATGCTGAGTTTTCCCGAATACTTTTCATCAGGTAATATTGAAGAGGCCGGACTAAAAGAAACGTTCACCTGGATCAACCTGGCCTTATCCATTCCGGTTTTATTTTTCAGTGCTTCCGGTATTTTTATTGCTGCCTGGAAAGGATTGCGGCAAAACTATTTAAATATTGATGCACCCATAGCCCTTGCCATTATAGTAACTTTTGTAAGAAGTTATTACGAGATCATCGGCGGGCACGGAGCAGGTTACCTGGACTCCGGTACGGGTATCGTTTTCTTTATGCTGATAGGCCGCTGGTTTCAAAATAAAACCTACGATTCCTTTTCATTTGACAGGGATTACCGTTCTTATTTTCCGCTGGGTGTTACGGTCATTGAATCTGGCATAGAAAAAAATATTCCGGTTACACAATTGCAGAAATTAAACCGCATCATCATCCGTAACGAAGAAATGATACCGGCAGATGCAGTACTGATGAAGGGTACAGCCAATATTGATTATAGTTTTGTAAGCGGTGAAAATGCAGCAGTTGAAAAACGGAAAGGTGAATTAATTTATGCCGGGGGTAAACAAATGGGCAGTGCAATAGAACTGGAGATCATTAAAGAACCATCCCAGAGTTATATTACACAACTATGGAATAACGACATATTCAGCAGTAAAAAAAATGAAGAGAGATCATATATTCATCCCTGGAGCCGATATTTTACTTTGGTATTACTATCTATAGCCCTGGTCACATTACTATTCTGGTCAGTTGTTGATACGGCTAAAATATTACCGGCAGTTACAGCAGTCTTGATAGTTGCCTGCCCCTGTTCACTGTTACTTTCTGCAACATTTACCTATGGCAACATGCTCAGGATCTTTGGCCGTAATAAATGTTACCTTAAAAATGCCGGTGTAATTGAATCATTGTCAAAAATAAACACCGTTGTATTTGACAAAACCGGCACCATCACTCAAAGCAATGGGGCAATGGTAAATTATGAAGGCATAGCACTTTCAGACAGAGAACTGGCGATTATAAAAACGGTAAGTAAGCAATCATCACATCCATTAAGTAAAATTATTGTTGCATCAATAAAAGATGATACTGAACAATTTTTGACGGTTAACCGGTTTAAAGAATATACCGGTAAAGGTCTTGAAGCCCTGGTACAGGGTATTCCGGTAAAAATGGGTTCAGCAAATTTTATACGGGCAGGTCATGAGTTTATTACCGAAGATACAGGTACATCAGTACATGTAGTACTTGATCATATTCATGTTGGTAAATTCAGTGTGCAAAATCAGTACAGGAAAGGTATAGCAGGAATGGTTACCGATATTAAGGAGCATGGTAATAAAATGGTTGTATTATCCGGTGATAACGATTCAGAAAAAGACAATCTTAAAAAAATATTTGGCCCTGATACACAGCTCCGCTTTAATCAATCTCCGCAGCAAAAACTTGATTTTATCAAAAACCTGCAACAGGATGGCTGTAATGTATTAATGCTGGGTGATGGGTTAAATGATGCCGGTGCTTTAATGCAGAGCCAGGTTGGTATTGCAGTATCGGAAAACTCAGCCCATTTTTCACCGGCAAGCGATGCCATACTCGATGGCAGCAAGGTTTTGTTGCTGAATACATTCATCAGCTATGCCAAAGCAGGTAAAAATATTGTACTGGCCAGTTTTACACTCTCTATTTTATACAATATTGTGGGGTTGTCTTTTGCGGTGCAGGGTATCCTTTCACCCATGATTGCGGCCATACTCATGCCTGCAAGCAGCATCAGTATTGTACTCTTTGTTAGTTTATTATCGTCTTTTGTTGCCCGAAAAAAGGGGTTATAAAGGGTAATTGAATTGAACATGATTAAAATCATATTTTGATTTGATACTTATCAGGTTCAAAAAATAATACTGCGGGTATTTTTGGCAATCATTTTAAATCATCTTATTTGAGCGCATTATTCGTTTTAATAGGCATCAGCATTTTTGTAGCAGGCGGTTTCCTGGCAGCTTTTTTATGGAGCGTTAACAAAGGCCAGTTTGACGATGATTATACACCATCCATCCGCATATTATTTGATGATGAAATAAAAAAAACTTCAACTACTTCAACTCCTAAAACAATAACCCAAACCAAATAATCACATGCAGGTAGAAAAATTTTATTACGACAATAGAATAGTTAAGAATTTTGCTTATGCTACAATTTTATGGGGTGCTGTTGGTATGCTGGCCGGTTTATGGGTGGCTTTGCAACTCATATTTCCCCAAATGAATATTACACAATATGGCTCATTTGGCCGTTTGCGCCCGCTGCATACCAATGCAGTAATTTTTGCTTTTGTGGGCAATGGTATTTTTATGGGTGTTTACTACTCGTTGCAACGCCTGTGTAAAGCACGTATGTTTAGTGATAAACTCAGTAATATCCATTTCTGGGGCTGGCAATTAATTATTGTTGCAGCTGCTGTTACCTTACCCATCGGATTAACACAGGGGGCAGAATATGCAGAACTGATCTGGCCCATTGATCTGGCCATCACTGTCATTTGGGTTGTGTTTGGCTGGAACATGTTTGGTACCATCATTAAAAGAAGAGAGAAACACCTGTACGTTGCTATCTGGTTTTACATTGCCACATTTGTAACCGTAGCCGTTTTGCATATTGTTCGTTCGGGGCAGTTGCCATATAGTTGGCTGCAAAGTTACAGCTGGTATTCGGGTGTACAGGATGCTTTGGTGCAATGGTGGTATGGCCATAATGCCGTTGCCTTCTTTTTAACAACGCCTTACCTGGGCCTGATGTATTATTTTTTACCAAAAGCGGCCAATCGTCCGGTTTATTCATACCGGCTTTCCATCATTCACTTCTGGTCATTGATATTTTTATACATCTGGGCAGGGCCTCACCATTTATTGTATACAGCACTTCCAAACTGGGCCCAATCGTTGGGTATTGTTTTTTCAGTTATGCTGATATTCCCAAGCTGGGGTGGTATGATCAATGGCCTGCTAACTTTACGTGGCGCCTGGGACCGGGTCAGGGATGATGTTATTTTGAAATTTATGGTGGTGGCAGTAACCGCTTATGGTATGGCAACTTTTGAAGGGCCAATGCTTTCATTAAAGAGTGTGAGTGCCGTTGCGCATTATACCGACTGGATTGTTGCCCACGTACACGTTGGTGCATTAGGCTGGAACGGTATGTTAACCTTTGGTGTGTTGTACTGGCTGATACCACGAATTTTTAAAACTGATCTGTATTCAAAAAAATTAGCCAGCAACCATTTTTGGCTGGCTACACTGGGTATTTTATTTTATGCCATACCCATGTACTGGGCAGGCATTCAACAAAGCCTGATGTGGAAACAATTTACCGAAGCCGGTCAGTTAAAGTATACTTTTTTAGAAACGGTTACCTACATGAGACCGTTTTACGCTATGCGTGCTATTGGCGGCAGCTTGTATTTAACCGGTGTATTTATCATGTTTTATAATATTTATAAAACTGTAAAAAAAGGTAAACTGGTTGCTAACGAAGAAGCAGAAGCAGCGCCATTGGCTAAAGAATATGTAAAACATACAGGCGAACACTGGCACCGGGTAATTGAAAGAAAACCTGTTCAGTTTATGATCCTGAGTTTAGTAGTTATTTTGATCGGTGGCATTATTGAAATAGTTCCCACTTTTATGATTAAATCAAATGTGCCCACCATCAGCAGCGTTAAACCCTATACACCGCTTGAGTTACAGGGCAGGGATATTTATGTGCGGGAAGGCTGTTATACCTGCCACTCACAAATGATACGCCCTTTCCGGAGTGAAACAGAACGTTATGGCGAATATTCAAAAGCAGGTGAGTTTGTATATGATAAACCATTTCAATGGGGTAGTAAACGTACGGGTCCCGACCTGGCCAGGGAAGGAACGGGTAACCTTAAAAAATCAGATGGCTGGCATTTCCGCCATTTCAGGGAACCATCTTCCATGAGTGAAGGATCGATCATGCCGGCCTATCCTTTTATGATTACCCAAAGTATAGATACTTCTGCAACGGCAGCAAAAATTAATGCCATGCGTTCGTTGGGTGTGCCTTATGATAAAGGTTACGAAAATCAGGCCAATAAAGATCTGATGACACAGGCAAACAGTATCCGCATCAACTTAAAAATAGAAGGAATAGAAGTGCCGGCAAACCGGGAAGTAATTGCTTTGATAGCCTACATGCAACGCCTGGGTAAAGATATCAGTAACCAAAAAACAGCAACTCTTAATAAATAAACTATGTTCAAATTCATAAAACAATACGCCGAAACGATCAGAGATATCAATATTTATCCGATGATTTCGTTGTTCATCTTCTTTGTTTTTTTTATTGTACTGCTGGTATTGGTAAAAAAAATGAAGAAAGAACGGGTGGAAGAATTATCCCGTCTTCCTTTTGAAAATGAAGAATTAACTAACTCAACCTTATAAATATTTATAGTATGCTATTCTTTAAATCTATAAAAAATAAAACAGTAATAACGGTGTTTTCCGTTTTATCCGCATCAGCCCTTACTGCACAAACAACGGCTCCTGCTCCGGCTTCAGCAGCTGCATCAGGCTATAACCAATTGGCCATACTGTTAATGATATTGATCTTTGTACTTGCTTTTGTGATATGGGGAATGGGCCAGGTGCTGACAGCATTGGGCAAACAACTGGTAGACAAAAATAAAGCCGGTACAACAGTTCTAAGCGTTGTTTTGCTCACAGGATTTTCATTATTGTCGCAGGTTTCATTTGCACAGGATGCCCTCAAGCCTGCAATTGCAGAACAATTGCCTAATTATGGCGGACTTACTTCATCAGCTTATTATATGTTCCTTTCAGTAATTGGAATGGAATTGGTTGTGATCCTTTTTCTTGCATTTTCTATCCGCAGGATGTACAACGAATTATTACCCGAAAAAGTAAAGCCAAAATTTGAAAGCTCAAAACTTGCTGCCTGGTGGAGTAAGCTGGATCAAAAATTATTCACCAAAGCGGTATCAGTTGAAAAGGAGGCTGATGTGATGCTTGATCATGACTATGACGGCATTAAAGAATTGGATAACGCATTACCGCCCTGGTGGAAATATGGTTTTTACATCACCATTGGGGTAGCCTTTATTTACCTGCTTAATTTTCATGTGTTAGGCATTGGTTTAAATCCAACGCAGGAGTATAATGCCGAAATGGAACAGGCAAGAATTGCGAAAGAAATGTACGAGGCAAATAATAAAGACAAGGTTGATGAAAATAATGTGATGATGGCAGATGCTGACGGGATCAAAGCCGGACAGCGATTGTTTGAAGCAAACTGTGTAGCCTGCCATTTAAAAGATGGAGGAGGTAGTGTTGGTCCCAATTTAACAGATGATTACTGGCTGCATAAAGGTTCATTAAATGATATTTATAATACCATCAAAGTTGGGTATCCAGATAAAGGAATGCAATCCTGGACTGGCCAGTTTTCACCTAAAGAGATGAGTTTTTTATCCAGTTATATTAAATCATTAAAGGGTACTAAACCTGCTGTACCAAAAGCACAACAGGGAGAATTTTATGTGGATGTGGTTGCAGGCGCTGTTAGTGATTCGGTATCGGTTAAAAAAGTGGATTCAGCTGCTGTGGCAAAGCCTGACTCAGCCGGGATTAAAAAATAAAGGATGACAGAAACTGCAGATATTTATCATCAGGAATCTTTCCGGGATTCTGTTGCTACCATTAACAGTGAGGGCAAAAGGAATTTTATTAATCCAAAAAAACCGAAAGGGCATTTATATAATTTAAGAACCTGGTTCAGTATTGGCTACCTGATCGTTTTTTTTACACTCCCGTTTATAAAGGTTAATGATGCACCGCTTTTTATGTTTAATATACTGGAGCGTAAGTTCATCTTTTTCGGTATGGTCTTCTGGCCACAGGATTTTTTCATATTCGGTATCGGGATGTTAACCTTTATTGTATTCGTCATCTTATTTACGGTCGTTTTTGGCCGTATATTTTGCGGCTGGGCCTGTCCTCAAACCATTTTTATGGAAATGGTTTTCCGGAAAATTGAATATTGGATTGACGGAGATTCATTTAAACAAAAGCAACTCAGGGCCATGCCCTGGAATGCGGTGAAGATCAGGAAAAGATCATTGAAATTTATTGTATTCTTTGCCATATCATTTCTCATTGCCAATTTTTTTCTTGCTTATTTGATCAGCATGGATGAGTTGATAGGTTATATTGAACATCCGGGTGCACATGTGGGTACCCTGGTTTCACTGATGATATTTACTACTGT
>JANOFR010000036.1:0-9570 GCA_031413755.1 Chitinophagaceae bacterium | reverse complement strand
GAAGCTTCTGTTTCCCGTATGTATGGTGCCATTCATGCACGCAGCGATTGCGAAGTTGGCATAACTACCGGTAATAAAGTTGGCAGTTATGCGGTAGCAAGAGGGCGTATTGACGGAGCAGAATAAACAGCATGGCAATTTTAAAAAAAATCTTTATTTTAAATTAATTTTATAACACCTGCCTTAAACACGCAGGTGTTTTTTAATTAGATTATCTTGCTGATAATTATAAAAAGTATGAAAAAACTATTAGCCACTTTTTCTGCATTACTGATTGGCTTTTTCATTTTTGCACAGGCAACACCTGATAAAATTTACGGACAGTTATTTACGGACATACAACTGCAAAAAGTATTTCCAGATGGAAAAACCTTTGTGGACTGTACTCCCAAACGCAAGCCTGCAGATATTATGTATGATTACGGCCTGGCAAAGGCCCCGGGGTTTGATCTGAAAAAATTTGTAGCTGATAATTTTGATTTGCCGCCGGAGCCGCCTGCATTTAATAATATCATGCAGGAAAAAGATGTGGCAGTACATATTAAAAACCTCTGGAGTAATTTAAAACGGGAAGCAGATATCTCAGTTGAAGGCTCATCGCTGCTGCCTTTACCAAATCCTTATATAGTACCTGGTGGGCGTTTCAGGGAGATCTATTATTGGGATAGCTATTTTACCATGCTTGGTTTAAAAGAAAGTGGCGAAACAGAAACCATCAGGCATATGGTTGACAATTTTGCCTACCTGATCAATACTTATGGCCATATACCCAACGGAAACCGTAGCTATTATGTAAGCCGTTCTCAACCGCCATTCTTTTCTTTGATGGTGGAATTACTGGCCGGTATCGAAGGAGATAAAGTGTATTCTGAATATTATTCAGCCTTAAAAAAAGAATACCAATACTGGACAGATGGATTGATCAGTATAAAGAAAGGCACAGCCTATAAAAGAATTGTTATGCTGAAAGACGGTTCTGTTTTAAACAGGTACTGGGATGATAATGAAACACCCAGGCAGGAAAGTTATAAAGAAGATCATGAAACGGCAGAAGCTATTGCTACGGATCAAATGAAAGTAATACGTTTTAAAGATGAAGCTTCAGGAGTAGCATTCAAAAAAAATTCCCTTAGTGTATCTTATCATCACCTTCGGGCAGGAGCTGCCAGCGGCTGGGATTTCAGCAGCAGGTGGTTTGCCGACAAAAAATCTATCAATACTATTGAAGTAACGGATATTATACCGGTTGATCTGAATTGTCTCTTATATCATTTGGAAACAATGATTGTGAAAGCTGCCGGGATTAATAAAAATACCATTGATTTTAATATCTATTCAACCTTTGCAGTCAACAGGCAAAAAGCTATTGAAAAATATTGCTATAACCCGGCAGTTGTTTTTTATACCGATTATAATTTTATCAGCAATCAAAAATCAACATTTATTTCCCCTGCCGGTATGTTCCCTTTTAGTTTATTGAAGATGAGTGCTAAGGATTTAATTACAAAAGGAACCAAAGCAGCCCAAGTTGTAAAAAAATATTTACTCAAACCGGGTGGCATCGTTACATCGGTGAATCAAACCGGCCAGCAATGGGATGCACCTAATGGTTGGGCCCCGCTGCAATGGATGACAATTTTGGGATTTGAAAAAAGCGGCCAGAAAGCACTGGCAAAAGATATTGCAACCCGTTGGATAAAATTGAATACCGATGTTTATCTGCGAACGGGCAAACTGATGGAAAAATACAATGTTGTTGATACCAAACTTGAAGCAGGTGGCGGTGAATATCCCGGCCAGGACGGTTTTGGCTGGACAAACGGCGTGCTGCTTACTTTAATTAAAAAATATAAGTAAAAAAAAATTTACCGGGGTTCTAATATTAAAAACTGGTATGGTTGCAATGTAAGATGTTCACTTACTGATCCAACTTTATAAAATTGATCACCCCAAAGATCATAAAGTTTGGTTGGTAACAGGGCATTTTGCCTGAATGTGAACCAGCTTAAATCAGTACTCAGTTTGCTGTAGTTAAAAATGCAATAAACCCTGTCATGCTCCCAGGCTCTTAAAAATCCCGCCACATGCTGATTGTTGGTATTGATCCAGGTTAAATTTTTCATATCGGCAACTACCGGTAAACTGTTGCGCAGGGCAATTAACTTTTTTGTCAGGGAAAATATTTTGTTTTCTGTTGTGCCTTTTTCTGTTGCTCTTTTATTTTTCTCCCAGTCAACCATTGGCCTGTGCATCCAGCGGTTGTCATAATTTTTATCTGCTTCAGCCAGGTACGTGTAATCATTGGTATAGCCCTGTTCATCTCCGTAAAAAAGCATGGGTATGCCACCAATAAAAAAACTTTGTGCCTGCATCATGATAATTTTCCGGATGGACAGTTCTATGGCAGGTTTGTTTTTGTCTGCCAGCGCTTTTTCCAATCCGCATAATGAGGCAAGTGAACCGCTGATCCTTGCATCACCGGTTTTTTCATTTACGGAAAATAATTTTCCCGTTGCCGGTGATCCGTAATAATTTCCGGTATAATAATTTTTTAAAAATTTTCTGTGTTCAAAAGGTTTATAACCTGCCTGTCCAATCATATTGTCATCATAACCAAGCCCTATATCATCATGGCAACGGGTATAAGTGATCCAGGAAGTACCATAAGGTTTTGTTAGCAGGCTTGATTGGGCAGCCAGCATAACCCTTGTATCACCGGTAGCTAACGCATCCCACTGCAATGCCATTTGTGTTGCATTGTAAGCCAGGTCAGTTTCTTTGGCAACATAATTACCGGTACCAAAGTACTTCATTATTTCGGCCGGGGCCACTATAGCTTCCGCCAATAATGCCATGCCGGGTGCAGCCACATACACACATTGTTTTATCAACTGAAGCAATGTATGTGCATTATCCAGGTTTTGGCCTGTAGTTCCTTTTTGTTTCCAGATAAAGGCGGGCGCATCAATACGTAAAACATCTACACCCAGGTTTGCATAATAAAATATGTTATCCAGCATTTCATTTAATACAGCGGGGTTTCTGTAATTTAAATCCCATTGGTAACTATGGAAAACCGTCATCACCCATTTATCAAGTTCTTTTATATAGGTAAAGTTTCCCGGCGAACTTTCCGGAAAAACTTCGGGCATTGTTTTTTCCAATTCATCGGGCATATCCCTGTTCTCAAAAAAATAAAAATAATCCTGGTATTTTTTATCTCCTTTTTTGGCTTTTACTGCCCAGTCATGTTTTTGCGAAGTATGGTTTAAAACAATATCAAGCATCAGGTACATATCATGCTGCTGCATTTGATGTTGCAAAGCTGCCAGGTCATCATTATTGCCGAACCGGTCATCAACTTTTCTAAAATCAGAAACAGCATAACCGCCATCACTCTCCTGGGCGGGGCTTTCAAATACCGGCATCAGGTGCAGGAAATTAATGCCCAGCTTATCAAAATAATCCAGCTTATTGGTAAGGTTTGAAAGGGTACCGCAAAATCTGTCAACATATAAGCTCATGCCACAGATCCTGTTACTCAGGAACCAGTTTCCCCGTTCGTTATGGAGTTTGTTTAAATCCCTTAGTCTTAAAACAGGCGTCCTGTTAATAAAACCATTTTCTGTAACCTGTAACAAGCCGCGGTATCCTTTTTTAAAACCCGGATGATCTTTATATAGTTTTGTATATAGTTTTAATACCTCACCTGTTGCCGCCTGTTGCCGTTCCCTGAATTTTTTTTCTGTAGAAAGTTCAGCTATGTTTTTTGATTTATTTACAGTATCCTTCTCCATAACTTTATGATCAGTTAAATATGTCTTTATTCAGATGTTTAAAAGCTTCCATCGCACCTAAATATTCACATGTTCTGGCACCTGCTTTATTGGCATGGCTGATGATCTTTTGCCAGTCTTCGGGGTTTAATTTTTCTATTTCCATTTTACCGGTTTTGCTTAATTGATATAATACGGCACCCACAAATGCATCACCTGCACCAGTTGTATCCACTGCTTTTACAGGGATACTCGGGATAATTGTTGTTGTACCGTTCAGTCCGAGCAACGTACCCTCCTTACCTAATGTAATCGTAAAAACAGCTTTGGTTTTTTTAATAAAATCACCGGCTGCATCTGCAATATTATCTCTTCCTGTTAATAACATGGCTTCTTCATCACTTACTTTAAAAAAACTGCATACCGGTAAAAAATTCCAGGATTGATCAATAAAAGCCTGTTGATTGTTTTGGAACAACAGCTGACGGTAATTGGGATCAAAGCTGATATACATATCCAGGTGTAATGCTTTTTGTAAAAGGCTTTGATAAGCCAGCTGCAGCGCCCCGGGTAAAAACCCTGTGGCAGACCCAAAATGAATAATTGAAAAATCATTCAGGTCAATGGCATCAACTTCGTCCCGGGTCAGATTGCCATCGGCACCCCGGTTAAAATAAAAATCACGTTCACCATTTTTAAGTAATGATACAAATGCAAAAGTTGTAAAATGATTTTTATCCTTAATGACATATTTTGTTGAAACGCCAAATGCCAGCATCACATCGATCAGGTGTTTTCCAAATGGGTCATCGCCAACTTTTGCTGCCAATGCCACACTGCCACCTAAAGCTGCAATAGCAGCAGCAACATTGGTTGGGGCACCACCGGGTTTTTTTAAAAAATTTTCTCCATCCGATAAAGCACTTCCTTTGTCCGTACAGATCATATCAATCAATGCTTCACCAACACACAATATTTTATTCATACAAAAAATATTATTTTTTCTGTTACCATTAGTGGCCGGCTCCGGCCGGAAGCACTTCATTACCACTTATTTTTTCTGTTTTAATTAACGTTGTACAGCCGGCAGCAATTAACAGCAGTATCCCGGCTAAAAGAATGGCATGGCCCGGGTTGTTGTTTAAAAAATGTTTCATTATATAACCAAATGTGATGGTTTGAATGAACATGGGTATAACAATCATCATGTTAATTACACCCATATATACACCATATCTTTCTTTGGGAATATCTTTTACCACCATCAGGTATGGAATTCCCATCATACTTGCCCAGCCAACTCCAAACCCTGAGATAGCAACAAAGAGTAAAGTTTTGTTGGCAATAAACGGGAATGCAATAAAGCCAATACCAGCCATAAGCAAGCAGAAAAAGTGAACCCATTTGGGGCTGTATTTTTTGGCAAAACCAACTAAAGCAAAGGCAACCAAAAAGGTAATTACATTGTACCAGGCATTTACCAAACCGGCAAGACTAACTGCTTTTTCATACAGGTCTTTGTTATCAGGGGTCGTATTAAAAACAGATAATGCAATACTTTTTGAACTGTTTTGCCAGTAGCAAAACAACGCATACCATTGAAATAAATACACTAAAGTCAGCTGCCACATTATTTTGGGCATTACTGTAATGGCTTCAAAGATTTCAATGTTCTGAGCAAATAATGTTTTGGTAATTTTATTGTTATGCAAAGAATTCATTACTCTTTTTATGGTCCCCCTCGAAAAAATTTCAGGAATAATTAAAATAACTATTGCCGCATAAGAAATAATAGTTGTAATAATGGAAAGAAAAAACTGGATTACCGGATGTGGCATTCCTTCATTCTTTTTTCTTATTTCAGCCAGCTCTAAGGCGGTGGGTGGTATTTCAGGTGTGGTCTTCATACTCCAGAGAACAGAGCCAATAGAACAGCCTGCTCCAACCATAAAAGAAGCAAAAACCCAATTCGGTATTTTTCCGGTGTATCCAATAATTATAATGGGAAAAATAAACAGCGATACATTTGCCAGGGTTTGCCCAAAACCTGTAAAAAAACTTTGTGCCTGAAAACCCAGGGGTTGTTGTGTGGCATCTAATTTATCAGCTACAAAGGCACGATAGGGTTCCATTGCAGTATTGTTACCGGCATCCAACACCCATAATAAACCGGCAGCCATCCATAAGGAAGAACTGAAAGGGAATAAAAAAAGTGCGATACTGCACATGATGGCACCGATTAAAAAAAAGGGTTTCCTGCGTCCAAATTTTGGATGCCAGGTTTTGTCACTTAAGGCTCCAATGATTGGTTGGATGATTAAACCGGTAAGTGGGCCTGCTAAATTTAACCAGGGTATTTCATCCGGCTTTGCCCCCAAAAAATCGTAAATAGGATTTACGGCACTTTGTTGTAATCCAAAGCTATATTGAATACCAAAGAACCCAACATTCATATTAATAATTTGCCAGAAACTTAAGCGGGGCTTGGGAATTTGCATAGCAGTCGTTTATAACCAAATGTAACTTTTTTAGAAAGAGTATTGATTACCAAAGTTTTAGTGAATATTGTAATTGATGTTTGCAAACGATTGATGTGAGGAAAAACCTATTATTTATAACTGCTATAGGATTAAACCGGGTATTAAAAAACCGGCTTTGTAAAAAGCACAAAGGAAGTTTAAAAACCAAGCCTGAAGGGAATCGTATTTTTTATAATTATTAAAGTGGGTTAAAAAATAATCTTAGTTTAATTAAAACTTTGGCTGAATAAATTGAAACCTGTACCTTCGCCCCCGCAAAAAGCGTATAAAAAAGTTTTTTAATCGACTGGTTTTTCCCAATAAACCCGTTAATAAATTTTCAAGTTCGGGATGTAGCGTAGCCCGGTTATCGCGCCTGGTTTGGGACCAGGAGGTCGCAAGTTCGAATCTTGCCATCCCGACTCTTTATTAAATTGCCTTCCTTTAAAATGGGAAGGCATTTTTGTTTTCAATATTCATAATTTTTTATGTTCGGGATTTAACGTAGCCGGTTATTTTGCGTCCTGATTTCAATCGGGAAGGTCGTCCCGATTGGATAGTAATCAGGACCATTCCGACGAATTACCCAATGCAAAGAGGCTGTCTCAAAAGTATGTCATGTTGAGCTAGTCGAAACATATTTGAGTATAAAACGTATGTTCAAATGACTTCGACAAGCTCAGTCTGACAGCAATGTTGACTTTTGAGACAGCCTCTATTTTGTTTTATGAAATTTTAATTTTAGGCATTTCATTTAATTATTAATGCGCCAATCCTGCGGTGTTACGCCATACTCCTGTTTAAAAACCCTTGCAAAATAACCCGGGTCATTGTAGCCACAATCCAGGGCGATGGATGCAATACTGCTGCCAGGTTGATTCAGCAACTCTTTAGCTTTATTTAAACGGATGATACGGATAAATTTATTAGGTGAGCAACCTGTTAATGCATGCAGCTTCCGGTGCAGTTGAGAATGACTCATAAAAACCATTTTACACAAATGCTCTACAGTAAAATCAGTATTCGATAACTGGGTTTCTATAGCCTCCCTTACCCGCTGTACAAATGCATCTTCTATTTTGTATTCACTTACTGATATATCAACATTGGTAACAGTTTCTGTACTTGAAGCGTTATAATGAAGTCCTGCCTTTTTCAGGTAAAACTGTTGCAGGTTTTTTCTTAACTCAAGCAGTTTTTTTATCCGTATCAATAACTCTTCCCGGTTAAATGGTTTTTCTAAATATGCATCTGCACCTTTTTCCAATCCTTCAATTTTACTTTCCATATCTGCCTTGGCGGTTAACATGATAATGGGAATATGACTGGTATGTTCATCTTTGCGCAATTGACTGCACAATTCAAATCCATCTACAAAGGGCATCATCACATCAGTAATGATCAGATCAGGAATTATTTCTGAAGCAATTTCAAAACCTTCCCTGCCATCCTGGCCAACGGCAAGGCGGTAATCGGGCAGGCATGATGCGGTGTAGGCCACTACATCCGCATTGTCTTCCACCAGTAAGATCAATGGTTTTTCTTTACTTTGTTTTTCTTCATCAATATCAATGCTGTTGAATGCGGGTGTATTTATTTTTTGCAGCCCGCTATCTTTAATATCCGGGAAGTTCATATTTTCTGCAGCTGCTGCCGGTAACCTTTTTAAGGGTAGCAGCACGGTAAATTCACTTCCTTTATTGGCACCTGTTGGGGGACTTTTTACCGTAATTTCGCCATCCATTAATTTAACCAGTTCTTTGGTTAGCGCCAGTCCAATACCGGTTCCTTCTGTTTTACGGGTATGGCTGTTATCCAATTGATAAAACCTTTCGAATATATGTTGTAACTGGCTTTCCGGAATACCGAATCCGGTATCTTTTACTTTTATGACTAGTGTTGATTTCTCGTCCTCAGTCAACAGGCTATTTTCGCTTACCGTAATGTAGATGTTTCCTTTTTCAGGTGTAAACTTTAAAGCATTAGATAATAAGTTTGCTATAATCTGCCTGATTTTTTCCGGATCGTATGCCATGTATAACGAATCCATTTGAGCTAAAAAATGCAATTGCTTTTTCTGGCTTTCGGCAAGGGAATGAAATGACTCAACAACGTACCGGAGAAAACTGATGATATCGCCGTTTACCGGTTGCAGTGCCATTTTACCGGTTTCAAGTTTCGACAGATCGAGCATTTCATTTACCAGGTTAAGCAGGCTTTTCCCATTGCGAAGGATCATATCAATGCCATTATCCAAATGCTGAGCAGGATTATTTTTAACCTGCTGTGCCATACCCAGTATAACAGTAAGTGGGGTGCGGAATTCATGGGTGATATTAGTATAGAGCTGTGTTTTTACCGTATCTAATTCCTTAACTCTTTTAGCTTCCAGTTGCTCAAAATTTAATTGCGATTTTAATTTGGCACGGTTTACACTGAATTTGAAATAAGCCCTGATAAGGATGCCCAGCAGTACAATGTAGATCAGGTAAGCCCACCAACTGCGCCACCAGGGCGGTAATACAGTTATTTGTAGTTGTGCAATCTGATCGCTCCAGATGCCCTGGCTGTTACTGCCCTGCACTTTAAAAATATATTTACCTCCCGGTAAATGTAAATAAGTGGCTGTGCGGCGGGTGCCACTTTCTACCCAATCCTTATCCACACCAACCAATTGATAGCGGTATTTATTTTGCAACGAGGCGGTAAAATCAAGCGAAGAAAATTCAAGCGTAAGAATATCCTGCAGGTGTGTAAGCGTAATTTCTTTTGATTGCTCAATGGTATTTTGCAGCACTGCCGTTTTATCGCCGGGAGAAATGGATTCGTTATTGATGAGTATATCGGTGATAAAAACATTGGGCATAAATCCCGGTACCAGTATTTCCTTTGGATCAAATATATTCAACCCGTTAACGCCACCAAAGGCAAGATTGCCATTTGGCAACCTGGCATAAGCACCGGTATTGAATTCATCATCCTGCAAACCATTTGCTTTGGTAAAATTGTGAAAGGCCCATTTGTTGCTGCTGTTATTTTTGGTTGCAGTGAGGCAAAAAATACCCTTGTTTGTGCTGCCCCAAATATTGCCGGCATCATCGGGTAATATACCATACACAACATCATCAGGCAAGCCATCTTTTGTTGTTAGATGAAAAAAATCGCCGGTAGTTTTATCCAACCTGTTTAGTCCACCGCCTTTTGTTGCGATCCATAAATACTTTCCAGGGGCTGCAGGGTCATCTAAAAAACAGGAAACATGATTGTAATTGAGC
>JANOFR010000035.1:0-38738 GCA_031413755.1 Chitinophagaceae bacterium | reverse complement strand
TCATTTGTAATTTTAATTTTCTCATATTATGGATGTTTTATTAAAATACAAATCTCGTCAATAAAATCCGGTGTCATTACAGTGTGAATGCGACAATCATAGTGGCTGAATGCGAAAACTATTAATAGTGTCATATATGATTGGTGAAATTGTCGCTTTAAGGTTGCAGATAACGAACAGGGCTTGCTTGCAGTTGGGGAATTGACCAACTGTCCGCCCGGAACTGAAGCTAAATTAATAACTAAAAGCCGAAGTTAACCAACAAAAGCCCGGCAGAATTCCGTCCGCTGAAACCAAAGCTTGGATATGCACTGCCGATGATTGCTTCAACGTCCAGCCCCAATTGCAGCAAACCCCATGTTGTGCGTTTGTTTCTCTAATCACAGTCACAGAGTTTTAGTTCTCCAACTACTGTCTTGGTTATTAATTTGCCTGATTTATTGTAATTGTAATAATAGTATTTGTCAAGCGGAATACTTCCAATTCCAATGACGCCATTGTAAGTACCGACTGAGTCCGTGTAGTCTGAATACAGCCTGCTGATTTTTTTTAAAGAGTTAAATGTCGAACCAATTACCATTCCATATCTTAAACTGTCGTCTTGAATAAATATGATTGAAAGTCTATTGTTTTTATAACTGTTGTACTGAATTGAAAATCGTCTTCTGTTTTCTTTCATTTGTATGTCCCAACTCCAAACTTTACCATATGTCCAAACTTTGATTTCAAAATATTTGTCACCGCTATAAAAAACAAAGCCTTCTACTTTATTGCCGGTAGCATAAGTGCCAACGCCAAGTTCGTAAATCTTTGAAGGTATTTGGGCTAAAGAATTAATTTCAAGAACTGATTGTCCTTTTTGAACTAAAATTGATTTAGGCAATAGCTTTAATTGAATTGTGTCCACCAAAGCTGTATTTAAAGCGGATTTCTTATAAAAGGTAAATGCCTTGTCAATGTTTGAATAAAATACTGTCGAGTCAGAAGTAATAAATTGATTAAAGTCGCCATTCCCGAATTTTAAAATGAAAGTGCCATCGTCATAACATTTTAAATAGTTGTCTTTGTCGTGACAGATTTGGGGATTCTTTAAAGATAATTGACCGATAGCAAAATTTGTATATAGAAAAAGAAGTGTAAAAATTAAAAGTCTAAATGTCATTATTTTTCTCGTTAGTAGGATGCTCGTTTGAAATAACGCACAACGGGCAGGGCTTTGCAGCAGGTGTGGAATTAGTATTCCGTCCGCCGACAACCGCTGCTGATTGAAAAACTAAAGTTGAAGTTAAGATAAAATGTTCAGCGATGTTTGTCCAGCCCGAACCACAGCTTGGATTTGCAATTTGCCGATTGTAATTCCGTCCAGCCACACTTGCGCAAAACCCAATGTTAGCGGCTGCCTTTGTTAGTACATTATGCTATATAGCTTTTGCTTCTTTTGAAAATAAAAGTGTCGAACCACTAACAGCAATAAAACAGATGCCCCCGCTATGTATGCCAAAATTGGAGCATTAAATAAATAAAGGCACGAGGCAATAACAAAAGCATAAAGTATCATTATCCAAGGCTTTACAGCAAGATGAAAATCTAAATAGTCTGAATAAATATTTGTCAATGGATGTATATATTCGATGAATGTACTTTGCGACGTTTTTGCATCTTCAACTCGAACATTGTTTAAATAGTCAAAATACTTTGTAAGCCCATCATAAACTTTTTGCTTTTCAGCCTGATAAGAGAATTTGTCTAAATGAAAGATGAAATTGTCAACTGTTTTGGAATGAACATACTTAAGTTTAGAGGGTGGTATTGAGTTTTTAATTTGCTCAAAATTGTTGTAAAGTGTCAATATACTTTGCTTGTCAATCATAGAGTGTCTGTAAGGTTGCCGCTAACGTTCAGGGCTTGCCGCAGGGCTGGGGGAGATGTTCCGTCAGCCCGGTACGGAAGCTGGTAAAATAATTTAAAGTTGAAGTTAGTACAAAAAGCCGATTAGAATTACGTCCGCCGAAGCTGATGCCGATAATAGCAAAAATATTCATTGTTATTCCGTCCGCCAGCCTTGCGGCAAACCCCTTGTTGGCAGTAGTACCATAACGAAAATGTGTCCACCGAATTTTGTAACAATTACCTACAAAGACCTGAATAGTTAAAATGCTTTGCTGTCAAAGCTGCATAAGGCTTTAAGTTTAATACTGTGTCTTACTTTAGTTGTAGGGTGCTGTAAACCATTATATAAACCTGTAAGTATATCCCATGTTAGAACTTTGGGATTTTATTGTTTAATAGATTTTAGAAATAGGGTTTATTTACCTGATTCTACTAATATTTTCTTTAATAAATAATGGTTTGCAGAACAGCAGCAATTTGTCTGCGGTTGCTGTAAACACGCCTATAAAGCTCCATTTTTTTTGTTTTTTATCAAATAAAAATACCGGTGAACCAGAATACCCGTATAAGTTATAATCAATAGAATCTTTAGGAATGACTACATAATTTATGGAATCGGTATATCTAATTTTCTTACAGCCTACGAAAGAATAATTATTTACCAATTTGTAATTAGTAATAGGTAAGTGAGAAACAGAAGCCAATGCTATAAACCCGTATAACTGAGGGATTGTTTTTGATGGGAATCCATAAATACTAATATCCCCTTTCTTCTTTGGTATTTTATTATTTAAAATTTTCTCAATAGAGTAGATTGTGTCCCCTGTATTGTTTTGTACTTCACATACAATAATATCTGGATTAAGACCTTGACTTGCACAATTGGCAGTGTCCTTTATAATACGAATATCTAAAAAGATACTTTTGGAAGTAGGTGTACCATTTTTAGTTAAATATACATTTGCAAAATCTGGGTAATATTGTGGTTTTGTCGGTGGAGTACAGGTGTCATTAAGTTTATTTTGACATCCAGTAAGTACGTGTTTTGCAGTAACAAGAAATAACCTACCATTATCCCGAACAAAAAATCCTGTCCCTTGTAAAGTGCTATTTATAGTATCATTTATTGGTTGCTGTGCGGCAATATAGTATGTGTATTTTTTTAATGAATCGGCAGACTGTCCAACAGAAAAAAAGCCGATAAATAAAAATAATATTGTGATTAATATTTTCATAATTCTGTGTCCAACCTAATACAACCCCAACAAAACAAACAAACCCTCCGCCAGCACTTTGTCCACCCACGAATAAAAACGTAATGATGTTGGGTATTACTGACCAACTCAAAAATAGGCGAAAGTTTTAAGAAGGTTCATTAAAATACTATTTTTTAAAATCCTTCAAAATCAAGAGGTTAGAAATAAAAGCGAAAGTTTATAACGTAAAAAAAACTTTCGTCAATACAACCAGCTAATCAAGCTTTAAATCATCTAATGGACTTACTATTTGCAGCATATCACGGTTCGTTACATGCAAATACCGTAAGGTTGTTTTTATATCATTATGGCCAAGCAATTTCATGATCATAGTTACATCTGTTCCTTTATCTAATAAATGGGTGGCAAAACTGTGTCTTAACGCATGTATGCTGCCCTGTTTTAATATCCCTGCCTTTTGTTTGGCAGAAGCCAATATCAATTGAAGGCTCCGGGTACTGTAAGGCTCACCTGCATATTGGCCCTGAAACAAAACACCTTCACGGGAAGGATGGTATTTTTTCCAATATTCCCTAAGCATTATCAATAAAACAGGGCTCAACCTTACTATTCTGTCTTTTTTTCCTTTAGCCTGCTTTATTAAAATACACATTCGCTTACTGTCTATATCTTTTGTTCTTATACTTACTACCTCACTTACCCTCAATCCCGAACTGTACGCAAGCATAAGCATCGTTTTATGTTTAATATTATCCACCGACTTTAAAATGGCCGTTATTTCATCCTGGTTAAAAAAGTTAGGTAAAAGCATTCGCTTTTTGGGTCTTGGGATCTCCCAAAAAAACTTCTCCCTGCCTAAAACCTGTTCATAATAATATTTTAATGCATTAATACGGCTGTGCAAAGTATTTTCTGTTACCTGCAGTTTTTCGAAACAAAACAAAAGGTATCTTTTTAAATGTTCAACTTTTAATTCATCTGCCGGTATATCTTTTAGTAACCCCAGTAATTGTTTCATCTCTCCCAAATAAGTACGGATGGTAGAAGTACTGTAGGCTTTTAATCTTAAATGCTCATGCATCCTGGGTATTATATGTGCATTTACAGCACTAATTCTGCTTCCCTTGTAATAGGCTATGGCAAATGAGTTTGCCTGGCTTATTGGTGCTTCTTTTTTTAGGGGTATTGGTATAAGGTTATTTTTTAAAACAGCTGAAACATGTGGCGTTGATTTTGAATCTGCTGCCTTTTTTGCCTTTAAATATTGAGAGAGTTCGGTAAAATCGATTGTTGCTTTTCCTGCTAAAGCATTATTCAGTTTATCGTAATTTTCTTTGCTTAAAGGCTGGTACCAGCATTTGTTGGTCTGGCTCCATTTTACCCCAACCTGTTTGCGGATGATTTTTTCTAACAAAGTGCTTTTGGCAAAAAAAATGCCAATACATTCCTTATTACGATGGAATAATGCTTTTAGGGTTACGGATTCCATTCATAAATCTAAAAAATTAGTTTGATATTTTTTTAAGTTTCTTAATGCAAAATTTACAGCCTGTTTAAAACAACCGGAAAGTATCCTTAAAACAGGTACAAAAACAATGTTGCAGGCTGAGGTTTAGGGTCACTTCTCCTTCTCCACCCTTGTTGGCGTATCCGCCCCACTAATAATGGTTTTACTGCTGATGGCAATGGCTTTAATGATCTCTGCCATATTATTCATATCCAGTGTTCCTATCTCATCACTTTGCTTATGGTAATTGGGTTCATTATTTGGCGCCTCTTCCATTTTTGATGTGGAAATGGTATGCGCCGGCACACCCAATGCGGCAAGTGTGGCATTATCGCTGCGGTAAAATAAATTTTGTTTGGGATAAGGATCGGGCTCAAAACGGAATTTTGAACCGCTGAGGTTAGCCTGCAGTATCTTGCCCATATCGCTTTTTTCGTACCCCGTTATGTAGGCACTGTTGGTTCCCCACTTACTTTCGGTACCAATCATTTCAATATTAAACATGGCCATTATTTTATCTGCATTTAATTGTTTGCTGAAATACCGGCTGCCATAACCACCAATTTCTTCGGCAGTAAAAGCTACAAAAACCAACGTGCGTTCATTATCCTTTTGCTTACTGAAATATTTTGCCAGCATCATCACCGCTGTAGTGCCGGCCGCATCGTCGTTGGCACCGTTGTAAATGCTGTCGCCTTTTGCATCGGCCTTACCAATACCCAGGTGATCGTAATGCCCTCCAAAAACCACATACTCCTCTTTTTTGGTTTTGCCCGGTATTACAGCAACTACATTTTTCAGCTTTTGCTCCGATAATTCGTTTTTAATATGCAGGTGAATAGAAGCAGGATTGCCGTTGGCCGTTAAAATTAATATTTGCGAAACAGCCGATGCAAATTTTGCATTACCGGCAAAACGCTTCATTCTTGCAAAGCGGGCAGTATGAGCAGTGTCGACCAGTATTAATATATTCTTTTCTTTTTCAAATAACGGGAAAACGGTTTTATTAAAATCATCTTCTTTTTTTACCACAACCACTTCATAATCCTGTAAAGAAATGATATGCAGTTCGGCCTGGGTTGTATTGGCAGCCACATTACTGCTGCTGAGTGTTTCCGCATCCAGCGTGCCATTAATATCCAGCGGCTTTGCTTTTGTCATGATGATTTCCTGGAAATAGGAACCGGCATTATTTAAAAATCCCAGTTTACTTTTGGCAAACTCGGCTGCAATAAAATCTGCTGCTTTATCAATACCGGGGGTAAAGGTTTTACGGCCCTGCATATCATCGGCCGAAAGTATTTTTTCAATACGCTCCACTTCAGCCGCATTAATGATCTTATCAATGTTCTGCGAAAAAGAAAGCAGGCTTATAAAGCCTGCTACTGTTATTAAAAAAAATTTCTTCATTATAAATTATTAACTGTTAAAATTTTTGTACTCTTCAAAGTCCTTCCGCCAGCTGGCGGAGAGGATTTAGGTGGGGCCTTACAAACTCATCATTTCCTTAAACTTTACCGCCTGCCTGCGGCTAACCTCAATTTTTTCGCCGCCCTGCAGTTCCAGTAAAAGCCCGCCATTAAAATAGGGTTCAATTTTTTCGATCATACGCAGGTTTACAATATGTTTACGGTTGGCCCTGAAGAAAACCTTTTCATCAAGCCTTTCTTCCAACGCATTCAGCGATTTTAAAATGAGTGGCTTGTAGCTGCCAAAAAATACTTTGGCATAATTACCCACACTTTCAAAAAGGCGTATCTCCCCCAGCTTTACAAACCAGCAACGTTCACCATCTTTTACAAATATCTGGTCAGCTTCGGTTAAAATACCCCGGTTAATACCGGCCAGCGTGGCAGCCATTTCTTTTTCTTCTGCTATCTGTAATTTATGAATGGCATCTGCCAGCCGCTTGGGTTCAACAGGCTTCATTAAATAATCAAGCGCATTTACTTCAAAAGCTTTCAGCGCATATTCATCATAGGCAGTTGTAAAGATCACATGCGGGGCACTGTCCAGCTCTGTTAACATATCAAATCCCGATTTACCCGGCATCTGTATGTCTAAAAAAATAATATCAGGCGAAAGGGTTTCAATTTTTTCCAGCCCCTCCGAAGCATTAGCAGCTTCGCCTACAACTTCTATTTCAGGAAATTCCAAAAGCAGTTTTTTTAATTCATTCCTGGCTAACCTTTCATCGTCAATAATTAATGCCTTTTGCATGGTATGAAAAATTTTGAGCCAGCCGGCAGGCAGGCAGGTTAAAAATTAATATTAAACAAACACCGGGATGGAGACCTTTGATTCTACCATTACCGTACCCATGTTCCTGATCTCAAAAACCGCCTTGCCCTGGTACATCAAATTTAACCGATCCTGTGTACTTTTAATTCCAAAACCCTGCCCTTCCGGCAGGCGTACTTCACCATTTACAATTGCAGAAAGTTGCCCGGTGTTTTGTACCAATAACTCCATATGATTGCCTTTAAATGCCGACACTATACGAACCACCCCGCCTTTTATCTGTTTGCTGATACCATGTTTAATGGCATTTTCAACCAGGGTCTGCAACATCATGGGTGGTACTGGCTGCTGCAATGTATCCTCGTCAATATCAAATTCAATTTTCAACCGCTCTTCAAAACGCATTTGCTCCAATGCCAGGTAATCTTTTACAATATCCAGTTCTCTTTCTAAAGTTACCGTTTCCGATTTTTCGGCCTGCATACTGCTGCGCAGGATATTGCTTAACTCCGTAATGGCCCTCCTGGCCCGTTTGGGATTTTCATCAACCAGGGCACGGATACTGTTTAATGAATTAAATATAAAGTGAGGGTTGATATGTGATTTAATGGTTTTTAATTCCAGCTCTTTTACCGTGGTCTCCAGTTTCAGCCGGTCGAGCTGATCATTTCTGTTTTTTTCTACATAATGATAAACAATATAAATGAGCATCCAGATGGAGATCAATAAGAGATTGTAATAAATACTTACCACATCGGATGTGGCCTGGTGTATCCATTCTCCATTTTTATTACGCGACCAACCCGTTGCTTTTTTTATTTCAGAAATTCCTTTTTGAATACTGCTGTCCTTAGTAACTGCCTGGGTCTTAAAATAGGGAATAGAATCAAGGCCAAACTGGGCTTCCATCTTCCGGGCCCTTTCAAATCTTTTATTGATCACAAATTTATCATAAGAAAATCCGGAACGGTATTCAATAAAATTATCTGCATAAAATAACAAAGTGCCCGTTGCACCAACAGAAATGATAAACATGATCACGATCCTGGTATAAGAAAATTTTAACCAGTTGGTTCTTTTAATGATGAATCGCAGTAAGTGGGTGGTTAAAATACCCATTGCTAAAAAAATACCCAGACTGACCAGGTTTTCTTTTTGCCCACCCTGTTCCCTTAACCTGTCGCCCCAAACAACAAAATTGAAGTACACGATAATTAAACCCCAAACACCCCAGCCCGTTAACTGACATAACCAATATCTCTTATTTGTTTTATTCATGGTTCAAAATTACTGCTCAATATACTGTAATTAAGCGCTGTTTTGATTAATGGTGAAATGATGGGGTGGGAGGTTGTGAGCAACCGGTTGCTCAGCTTAGTTTTTAGTATATAATGATTAGTTTTACACTATTGTTCAAAAACGGTATATGACCAACCCCAATTTAAATAATGAAGCTGAGTTTTTAAATCCTGCCGATAAGGAATTTGAAAATACCATCAGGCCCTCGGCTATCCATGATTTTTCGGGCCAGGCCCAGATCATTGAAAATATTACCATTTTTATTAAAGCTGCCAGGTTACGGGGTGAAGCACTTGATCATATTTTATTTCACGGTCCCCCGGGATTGGGTAAAACAACCTTATCGAGAATTGTTGCTAACGAATTGGGCGTAAACATCAAAGAAACCAGTGGCCCGGTTATTGAAAAACCAGGCGACCTGGCAGGGTTGCTTACCAATTTAGAAACCAATGATGTTTTATTCATAGATGAAATTCACCGGCTGAGTACCGTAGTTGAAGAATATTTATATGCCGCTATGGAAGATTACCGCATTGATATCATGATTGACAGCGGGCCCAATGCAAGAAGTGTACAGATCAACCTGAATCCATTTACATTAATTGGGGCTACCACCCGAAGCGGTTTATTAACGGCTCCTTTGCTTTCACGTTTTGGTATAAAATCAAGATTGGAATATTATGATGCGGTTACTTTAAAAAATATTATTCTCCGGTCATCAAAAATATTAGGTACAAAAATTACCAGTGATGCTGCTGAAGAAATTTCGGGAAGAAGCCGGGGTACACCACGTATTGCAAACAGCCTGTTACGCCGGGTAAGGGATTTTGCACAGGTGATCGGCAATGGCGTCATAGAGCTGGGTATTACCGAACATGCTTTAAAAGCATTGAATGTAGATAAACACGGACTTGATGAAATGGATAACCGTATCCTGCATACCATCATTGAAAAATTTAAAGGGGGCCCGGTGGGCATTACCACCATTGCTACTGCAGTAGGCGAAGAAGTAGGCACCCTGGAAGAAGTGTATGAACCCTTTTTAATACAGGAAGGTTTTTTGCAGCGTACAGCACGCGGTAGGGAGGCTACTGCAAAAGCCTATGAACACCTGGGTAAAAGATCAGCTTACGGGGGTTTCGAAAATTCGCTTTTTTCTGATACTAAATAATTGTTGCATTCGTTAAACTTTGGCAAATTATTATAGTCTGAATTTTTCAACCTTTACAATGAGATCAATATTAGCTGTAACCATACTAGGGCTGGTGCTCCTGTCTTGTACTAAAGATGATTCAGCAATCACACCAACACCCACGCCGATTCCTACAACGATGTACTTTCCACCTATTGGCAGCGATACCTGGGAAACCATTACGCCACAGGCTTTGGGCTGGGATGTAACCAAACTGAATGAAGCTGTTACTTATGCCGGAACAAAAAATACGTACGGCCTTATTATTTTATACAAAGGGAGAATTGTAACTGAAAATTACTGGAATGCATGGGATAAAGACAAAGTATATTATATAGCGTCTGCAGGAAAAAGTGTTACCGCTTTTTTAGCCGGTATCGCCCAACAGGAAGGGCTATTGAACATCAATAATAAAACAAGTACTTATTTGGGAAATGGCTGGACCTCGGCACCCCTGGCCAAAGAAAACCTGATCACGGTTAGGCACCAGCTAACCATGACCACCGGTTTGGAATACATTGTGCCCGATCTGGATTGTACAACTGCTGCCTGCCTTACTTATAAAGCAGATGCAGGTTCTTTCTGGTTTTATCATAATGCTCCTTATTTGCTGGTACAAAATGTAATTGCAAATGCAACTTCAACCAATTATAATACCTATACCAAAACAAAACTTGCCGATAAAATAGGCATGAAAAATTATACCTGGTTCAGTAATACTTTATGGCTCAACAGCAGGGATATGGCCAGGTTTGGGTTATTGATATTAAATAAAGGCACATGGAGCGGGAATCAACTGATGACCGATCAGAATTATTTTTCGGCCATGACCAATACATCGCAAAACCTGAATAATTCTTATGGCTATTTGTGGTGGTTAAACGGAAAGGCATCTTTTATGGTACCTACATTAACTTTGGTTTTTCCGGGTATGTTAAACACGGCTGCCCCTGCTGATATGATCTCCGCATTGGGTAAAGGCGATAAAAAGATCTATGTTATTCCTTCAAAAGACCTGGTGGTGATCAGGCATGGCGATGATACCGGGGATGCCCTGTTAGGGCCTTCTTCTTTTGATAACGCTTTCTGGGCAAAGTTGATGCTGGCTGTTAAATAAAAAGCCCCGCAATAATGCGGGGTCACTTATAATTATTTTTTTGATCTCCGGAATTACTCAGTAACAACCAACCTGAATCCGTTGCCATGAATATTTACAATTTCAAGGGCAGGGTCCTCTCTTAAATATTTACGCAATTTGGCAATGTACACATCCATACTGCGGCCGTTAAAGTAAGTATCACTTCCCCATATTTTTTTCAATGCAATTTCACGGCTCAGCAGATCATTTTTATATTCACTAAGCATTTTCAGTAATTCATTTTCTTTTGGAGAAAGTGTTTGCATTTTATTGTCAATGGATAACTCCCTCAGGCGTGGATTAAAATGATACCTGCCCAGGTCGTATTCTGCATTCACTTCTTCACGGTGCAATTCTTCATTACGCTTCAGTATCGCTTTTATTTTAAGCAGGAGAACTTCGCTGTCAAAAGGTTTGGTGATATAATCATCGGCACCCAGTTTATAACCCTGTATGATATCGTCTTTCATCGTTTTAGCACTCAGGAAAAACAAAGGTACATCCGGATTTACATCACGTATTTCTTCGGCCAATGTAAAGCCATCCATATTGGGCATCATAACATCCAGCAGGCACAGATCAAATTTTTCACGTTGAAATGCAGCCAGTCCAAGCTTACCGTCTCTTTCCAGCGTTACCTCATAATCATTTAACTCTAAGTAATTTTTCAGTACCATGCCCAGATTGGTATCATCTTCACATAATAGTATTTGGGGTTTAATTGGTTCCATAATTTTTTTTATTAGCAAATAAAATTAAATCAATTTTTATAATGCGAATATAGTGCCTAATTTTTTGTTAAAGGTATAAATTAGTCATTTGTCATTGGTCATTGAGTTATTTGGTCTTTGGTCATTTGGTCATTGGTCATTGGGTCATTAAGTCAATGGTCATTTTCCATTGGATTGCTTTTGCCAATGCTTTTAATGTAGCCATTTAGCAATAAATTACACTCCTTTAGCTTATTCAGTAAATTATTGTATTCTTCATCTGTAATTAATTTGCGATTGAAAGCTTTTTGATTGGCAGTTTTGGTTTCTAAGAGTGAACCTCTTGCATACCAGCAAAAGTTTTTATTCTCTTTGTAATGAAATCTTCCATATCCTTCAGAAATATTCAATGCTATTGAATCTGCTGCGCTGAGGTATTAATCAACTAAACTCTTTTTATTAAAAAGATCCCATTTACCGGTAATGTTAAAGATTAATTCTCCAATTTTCATTGCAATCTGGTAAACTTTTAATTCTTCTGGTAAAATCATAAGTACGGTTTTGTAAGTCAAAATAATATTAAATTTAGAAAACTGCGACAATGCCTTAATGACTATTGACCATTGACTATTGATCATTGACAAATGACCATTGACTATTGACCCCTGAGGTATTTCCTGTCTGTGAGCGTTTTCAGGAAAGCAACAATATCTTTTTTCTCTTTATCTGTTAAGCCCAATGGCTTTTTAAGTGCATCATCAATATTGATGGGGTTACTTACAAATTTTTCAGGATCATTATAATAGTCCATCACTTCTTCCAGTGTTTTAAACATACCATTGTGCATATAGGGTGCGGTTACCCCAACATTACGCAGGCCGGGGGTTTTAAATTTACCCAGGTCGGTTTCCTTTTGGGTGATGTTATAAAGCCCTGCATCATTTAAAGTGGCTCCATTATACAATCCAATATTTTTAAATTCATCCGTTGTAAAATCTTCCATACGGTGGCAATCGAAACATTTGGCCTTATCGCCCACAAACAATGTTCTGCCCCTTTCTTCGGATGCCGTTAACTTTTTCAGGTTATTGCTCCAGTCATCAAATTTACTGTCAACGGTTTCCAGGGTCTGTTCAAAAGCGGCAAAAGCTGCACCCAGGTTTTTTGCATCCGGCTTTTGGTTAAATATTTTTTGAAACAGCATTTTGTATTCACGTGAATCATTTAACCGTTGAACCGCTTCATCAATGGGTAATCCCATTTCATCCGGGTTTTGTATGGGCATCAAAGACTGTTCTTCCAGTGATGAGGCCCTGCCATCCCAAAAATAATAAGGGCGGTTTTTCATATTTAAAACTGATGGGGTGTTTCGTTTGGTAAGTTTCCCTTCAATGCCAACACTAAAAGCAACCGTATCGGCAAAAGCAAATTTTGGTATATGGCAGCTGGCGCAGCTTACCGAAGAATCTTTTGATAGTATTTTTTCGGAGAAAAGTTTTTTGCCCAGGGCTGCTTTGGTTTTAATATCTGTATTTTCTTTTTCAAAGAAAGAGCTTACCATAAGGATTATGCCAACTGCAATAAAAAAAGCTAATACCGTTTTTTTCATTACTGCAAATTTACAGTTCAGAAAGTAAAAATCTTAATTAACATTTAAATTACAGGTTGTACCTTTCAAAAAAATAATTTTCAATGGCAAATAAAGAAACTTTTATAGAAGCTATAAAAAACGGATACACTTTTAAAGGCGAAGCTGTAAAAATAGGAGCCGCCCTATTGGATGGTGAATTGGTGCCCGAAGCGAGCATCTATCTGCCGCTTAAAACCTTAAACCGCCACGGCCTTATTGCCGGTGCAACCGGTACCGGTAAAACAAAAACCCTGCAGGTGATCAGCGAGTTTTTAAGCGATAACAGTGTGCCGGTGATGATGATGGATATTAAAGGCGACCTGAGTGGTATTGCAGCCATGGGTGCTGTAAATGATAAGATTAAGGACCGATACCAAAAACTGAATATAGAATACAAGCCTGCTTTGTTTCCTGTTGAGTTGATGACACTGACGGGGCAGAAGGGCGTACACCTGAGAGCAACCGTAAGTGAATTTGGTCCGATATTATTAAGTAAGATTCTCGAGCTGAACGATACACAGGGCGGCGTAGTTGCCATGATCTTTAAATATTGTGATGATACAAAACTGCCTTTGCTCAACTTAAAAGATTTTATAAAAGTACTGCAGTACATAGGCGATGAAGGCAAGGCCGAAATTGAAAAACAATACGGTAAAATTTCAACTTCGTCTACCGGAACAATATTACGTAAAGTGATTGAACTGCAGCAACAGGGGGCTGATATTTTTTTTGGTGAAAGAAGTTTTGAAGTGGATGACCTGATGCGTATTGCTGATGACGGCAGGGGAATGATCAGTGTGTTGCGGGTTACCGATCTGCAGGATAAGCCAAAACTTTTCTCCACTTTTATGTTACAGATGCTGGCTGAGCTGTATGCCAGTTGTCCCGAAGAAGGTGACCTGGACAAACCCAAACTGGTGATGTTTATTGATGAGGCCCACCTTATTTTTAATGAAGCCAGCTCAGCATTGTTACAACAGATTGAAACGATTGTAAAACTGATCCGCTCAAAAGGTATTGGTATTTTCTTTTGTACACAAAACCCGATGGATGTACCTGCGGCTGTATTATCGCAACTGGGATTAAAAGTGCAGCATGCTTTGCGTGCCTTTACTGCAGCCGATAGAAAAGTGATCAGGCAGACCGCAGAGAATTATCCCGAAACAGAGTTTTATAAAACCGAAGACCTGATTACGCAAATGGGCATTGGCGAGGCATTAATAACCATGCTCAATGAAAAGGGAATTCCAACACCGCTTGCTCATACCATGCTGTGTGCGCCGCGAAGCCGGATGGATATTTTAACTGATGAAGAAATTGATGCCATTAATGCCAGGTCGAAAATGGTTGCCAAATACAACAAAACCATCGACAGCGAAAGTGCTTACGAAATATTAACCGCCAAACTGGAGGAGGCTGCAGAAAAATCAGCTCAGGAAGAAACAACAACATCCTCCAAAAAATCGGGAAAAGAACAACCTACTGCATTTGATAAAATAACCAATAATACGGTTGTTAAAAGTATGGCCCGAACAGCAGGTAATACTATTGTGCGTTCTTTATTAGGTGCTTTGGGTTTGGGCGGCCGCAGCAGGAGTTCGAAAAGCAAGGGCTGGTTTGGTTAATTTGGAAATGATTTTTTGCTAAAGTAGGTTTTGCAACCTATTATTATTACATTTCGGAGTATGAGAAAATTGCAGAATGCCTTCCGGCACCGGTATGGCCCATTGGCTGTACTGGCGCTCATTTTATTAACGCTGAGTTTTATTACCAGGCTTACTTTATTTTTCATCAGCTGGTCAAATCTTGACCTTGGTTTCTTACACTTCACCGGCATTTTTTTTATTGGATTGTTTTATGACCTGGTAGTGTGGAGTTTTTTTGCCATACCCGTTGCCTTGTATTGCTGGCTGATGAAGGATAGCTGGTATCAAAAAAAATGGCAACGCATCCCGCTTTTCTTTCTTTTCTTTTTAATAACACTGATCCTGGTGCTTAACGTTGGTGGTGAAATTATTTTTTGGGATGAGTTTAACGTGCGCTATAATTTTATTGCAGTTGATTATCTGGTTTATACTACTGAGGTTTTGGGAAATATATGGGAGTCGTATAATATTCCTTTAATTGCTGCTGCTGTAGCAATTGCAACGGCAGCCATATTGGTTCTGGTAAGAAAAAAATTAACGGCTTCGCAGGATGTAAGTATGCGCTTTGGAAAAAGAACTATTTTCTTTTTTGTTTTTATACTGTTGCCTGTTGCAGGATATTTTTTAGTAAATAACCGTATTAAAAACAGCAGCAATAATAATTATGTAAATGAATTGGGCGGCAATGGCATTTATGAGTTTGGCGCTGCTTTCTGGAACAACGAAATTGAGTACGATAAATTTTATGCTACCCGTAACGATACTGCCAATTTTAAAATATTGCGGCACCTGTTGCAGGCATCCAATGCAACTTTCAGCAACGATCCGTTAAGTATTGAGCGGCAGATAAAAAGTGACAGTCCCGAACATACACGAAATGTAGTGCTCATCAGTGTTGAAAGTTTTAGTGGCGATTATTTAAAACGATTTGGCAATACAGAAAATATTACGCCCTGTTTAGATTCCCTTATTCCATTTGGATTATGGTTCGACCGGTTTTATGCAACTGGTACCCGTACAGTAAGGGGGCTTGAGGCTTTGTCCATGGCTATTCCGCCAACACCGGGGCAATCTATTGTACGGCGCCCCGGTAATGAAGATATGTTCACCATGGGCAGTGTTTTACAATCAAAAGGTTATGATGTGAATTATATTTATGGCGGCAATTCCTTTTTTGATAATATGGGAAAGTTTTACAGTAACAGCAGTTATAAAGTTTTGGATAAAAGAGATATACCTGATAGCCTGATACATCTAACCACGGCCTGGGGAGCAGATGATGAAGCTTCATTTAATTTTACCATTCAGCAATGCGATAAAAGTTTCAGCAGCGGTAAACCGTTCTTTAATCATATCATGACAGTGAGTAACCACCGGCCCTATATTTATCCCGAAGGCAGAATCGATATTTCTCCGTCGCATCAATCCATCCTGGGAGCGGTTAAATACACCGATTATGCCATTGATAAATTTATTAAAGACGCACAAAAAAGGCCCTGGTTTAATAATACCATTTTTGTCATTGTTGCTGATCATTGTGCAAAAAGTGCCGGTAAAACGGATCTGCCCGTAAACCGTTATCATATCCCCTGTATTATATATGCACCCCAACTGATTAATCCCGCTATTGAAGATCGTTTGGTAAGCCAGATTGACCTGGCTCCAACTATACTGGGCTTCCTGAACCTTAATTATACCAGCCGTTTTTTTGGTTACGATATTTATAATATGGGCGCCGGAAAAGAACGGGCTTTTATAAGTACTTACCAGGATATGGGCTATATTAAAGAGGGTAAACTGGTAATATTATCTCCACGACAAAAAGTACAGGTATACCGTCCTGATTTTATAACCGGTAGCAATTCCCCGATTTCAGGTTCAGATAGCCTGATCAGTGAAGCAATTGCCTGGTACCAGGGGGCAAGTTTTCAGTATAAAATGGGAAAGTACAAAAGGGTAAAGTTGGGTAATAAGTAAAATACTAAAACGTTAATAATCAATCAAATAAGTGGATATGTAGCAAACCTTTATTGTATTTTTTATACATTCTTTTTACACAAGATTTTCAAAATACTTTGTCAAAATGTTGTATAATAGTAAAAACCCCATTATCTTCGTTTCGGTTTTTCATAGGATATTGGATTTTAAAGCGGGACTAGATTTCTATCTTGGTCCCTTTTTTTATTTTAAGACCCTGTGTTTATCCTGAAAAACCAATATTACCTTCTTTATCAGTTTTCATTTTTTCTTCTGCCAGCAGGTAATCAATCACCCTCCAGACCTTTTCTTTTTTAATTCCTTTCAGGCTTGTCAGCATATCTTCAACAGAAATAAATCTGTCTTTTGAAAGGCTCCTGATTTGAGCCGCAATGCTGTTAAATTCTTCTGTAGATATATAGATGACCTTTTCATGGATACAATTGTCACAGATGCCACAGGCATTTATTTTTACATCGGTAAAATAATGGGCAATATGCTGACTCCGGCATCCGGTAGTTTTTTTTATATAGCCGGTCATCGCATGTACACGCTCTTCAAAATTTTGTTTACGCTTCAGGTAATCAGTTGTATTTATTTGGTAATTATCGTTATACATCCTGTTTTGTAACAACGTTATTTGTGGTTTGTCTTTTTGTGCAGTATAACTGATGATCCCAAACTCATTCAGTCTAAACAGGTCTTTTTTTAAATCTGCTGCATTCGCCTGAATAAACTTTGCCAATTTGCTTTCATAAACTGTTGCCGGAAAATCAAAAATGCCTTCATAAGATCGTAATAATCCTTTCAGTAATGGTTCTAATGCCGGCTCTTGCTTTTCAAAATCTGTAAGCTCTTCCCTGTTGGTTGTAAATACAACGGTCGACGGTTTAAAGAAGACCTCATTATAACTTACGATATCCTCCTGCTCCAAAGCTTTAATGGCATAGCTGGCAGCAAGTATGTTTAATTTAAAAGCTGTGGCAAATGCAGCAATGTCAAAATCATAACTTGATCCTTCGCCATAACCTGCAGGGATCTGCAGGTGATTCATAACAGCAATATAAACCTGTTTAATATCTTCTTCTTTTGGAAAACGAATATTGGATTGTTCCAGTAAGTTTTCAATTTCTTTGTTGTTGTAAAGTAAAACAGCATACGCTCTTTTTCCATCCCTGCCGGCACGTCCTGCCTCCTGGTAATAATTTTCAAGGCAGTCGGGTACATCATAATGAACCACTACTCTTACATCGGGCTTGTCGATACCCATTCCAAATGCATTGGTACTCACAATCACCCGGGTTTTATTGCTGATCCAGTTTTCCTGTTTTTTATTTCTTTCTTCATTATTTAATCCGGCATGATAATAATCCGCATTGATATTATGTAGCCGGAGCAGATCTGATATCTCCCGGGTATGTTTACGGCTCTTGCAATAAACTATGGCCGTACCCGGTACATTTTTTAATATCTCCAATAATTTATTTTGCTTGGAAGGAACATTAAAGACCGAGTAAGAAAGGTTGAGCCGTTCGAAAGATTGCTGAAACCTTTTCCATGGATGCACCAAAGCTCCCCCTTCAGGGGCCGGGGCGGGCTTTAATTTATCACAAATATCATCCTGTACAACCCGGGTTGCTGAAGCTGTTAATGCCAGAACAGGAACATAGGGAAGCAGTTCTCTAAGGCTTGCTATCCGCAAATAAGGTGGCCTGAAATCATACCCCCATTGCGAAACACAATGTGCTTCATCAACAGCCAGCAGGTTAATTTTCATGGCTGGCAGCAAATCTAAAAAAAGGTTGGTTTCTAAACGCTCGGGAGAAACATACAGGAATTTATAATTGCCATAAGCCGCATTTTGCAAAGTTTTTTTAATTTCTATAAAACTCATACCGGAATAAAGTGCCAAAGCAGGAATGCCTTTTTGTTTTAAACCCTCTACCTGGTCTTTCATTAATGCAATAAGAGGGCTTACCACCAAACACAAACCATCCTTTGCCATAGCCGGTACCTGGAAGCATACAGATTTGCCACCACCTGTTGGCAGCAGGGCCAGTGTATCTTTTCCATCCAATACTGCATTAATGATATCTTCCTGCAGCGGACGAAAATGATCATATCCCCAATATTGTTTTAAAATTTCGTGAATGGTCAACATCATCAATTATGGCTTGAAATTAAACCACTTTCTTATAATTGAGCCAGATTGAATTTATGGCCAGCACCACATCACTAAAACCCATGGCTAATGCAGCAAACCCAGGCTGTAATAAACCAACAGCTGCAATGGGTATGGCAACAATGTTATAAATAAAAGCCCAAAAGAGATTTCCTTTTATAGTGATGAAAGTATGTTTACCCAAACCCAAAGCCAGCGGTAAATGCTGAATACCTTTGTTCATTAGAACTACCTGCGCACTTTGTACAGCTAACTGGGTTGCATCACTCATAGAAATGCCGATGGTTGCCTTAGCCAGGGCCGGTGCATCATTAATGCCATCGCCAACCATGGCAACAGGAGATATACTGTTTAACTCCCCGATGATCTGCAATTTTTCTTCCGGCGTTTTTTCAGCATATACTTTATCAATGTCCAAAGCATCTGCAATTTTTTTGGTTCTTTTTAAACTATCGCCGCTTAATAAAATGGTTTGTATGTTTTTTGAATGCAGGTAACTGATCACATCTTTAGCTTCCGGCCTGATTTCATCTTCCATATCAAACCAGCCAATCAATATTTCATTCTGTAACAAATAGGCTGTATGTGATGAATCATCTGTGAGCGCCGAAGCAATTTTATATGAACCCAATTGATACCTATTACCTGCTCCATCTTCTGCTTTCATACCAAGGCCTTTGACCTCTTCAATTTTTTTCCAATGAATGGTATTATTGATTTTCCATTCGGTAGTTACAGCTTTTGCAATAGGGTGATTGGAATATTTTTCAAGCGAAAAAATGATCTGCTTAAATAAATTTTCATCGATAGATGTTTGCCAACCCTGCCTGCCGGCAGACAGTTTGCTTATGCGCATTTGTCCTGTAGTGAGTGTACCTGTTTTATCAAAAACAACGGTTGTAATACTTTTAAACAGTTCCAGGCTTTTTGCATTGCGGAACAGTATACCATTTTTTGCTGCACGTCCCAGCCCAACTGCAATGGCAGCAGGCGTTGCCAGGCCCATGGCACAGGGGCAACTGATCACCAACACCGCAATGCTACGCATTAAAGAATTGCTGCCGCTGATATCAAATGCAAAATAATTGATCAAAAAAGTAAGGACTGCTAAACCTAAAACCACCGGAACAAAAACAGCACTGATCTTATCCGCCAATTGCTGTATAGGAGGTTTCTCTCCCTGTGCCTGCTTTACAAGTGTTAAGATATTACTAAGTACAGTGTCTTTTCCAACAGCTGTAACCTGTGCTTTAACGGTACCATCTGTAATTAAACTGCCACCGATTAATGCATCTTTTTTTATTTTATGTACAGGTTTACTTTCACCGGTTAATAAGGCCTCATTTACATGTACATCGCCCCATAGTATTTTGCAATCAATGGGCACCTGTTCACCGGTTTTTATTAAAATAAGATCACCAACATGCAGTGTTGTATTCTCAACCGGGAAAATTAATTCTTTATGCTCCTCATCAAAAGCGATCATATTGGCCATTACTTTTTGATGGGCAGCCAGTTTGTTTAATTCGGTTTGAGTAGTTGTAACTGATTTATGTTCTATCCATTCGCCCAAAAAAACCAGGGTAATAATAGTTGCAGTCGTTTCATAAAAAATATAATCCATGCCCAGGTTGCCGATACTGCCAATTAAGCTGTACACAAAAGCAGCAGTTGCTCCAATGGCAATCAATACATTCATATTGGGAATGCCACGTTGCAGGCTTTTAACTGCACTTACTCCAAAATAACCCATGCCCACCAGGTAAACAGGAATGCAGATCGCCAGTTGGATCCAGGGATTCATCAGAAAATGAATATGCCAGGGAAGCATATGCAACATTAAGATCAGTGTAAATGGCAGGCAGAAAAGGAAACGTTGAAGATGATTGGAGAAAAATTTCCGTTTCTCGTTTCTCGTTGTCTGTCCGTAGGACCCTGTGGGTTGTTCGTTAACTACTTTATATCCAAGGTCAGCTATTCCTTTTGTAAGTTGCTCTTTTGTATGGTTACCACTCAATTCAAAACTTATATCGCCACCTATGAAATTTACTTTTACATCTTTTAATCCTTCTTTTTCCAAAAAGCGGTTGATGGTTAATGCACAGTTGGTACAGGTCATGCCTTCTACTTTCCATTCAACTTTTTCCATATTGTAAAATTATTCATTGAAATTGTGACTCAATTACTAATGAAGGAAAATATCTTTGCAACATGGAGGTAAATTTTAAACTGGAACAGATACAGCTAACAGCTGCAGCGCTGTTGACTGCTACGGTCAATAATAAAGTGTATGCATTTCATGGAGAGATGGGTACAGGCAAAACAACTTTTATTCATACTTTATGCCTGGCTATGGGCGTAAAAGATGTTGTAACAAGCCCCACATTTTCTATCATCAATCAATATAAAACAGCTGATGGACAAACCGTTTACCATATGGATCTATACCGCATAAAAGACGAAAATGAAGCTGTTAATGCCGGTATTGAGGATTGCCTGTACTCCGGAAATATATGTTTGGTGGAGTGGCCCGAAAAAGCGCCGGGTATTTTTCCTGATGAAACTTTACACCTGTGGTTAACTTCTGTAGATGATAATACCAGAAAGCTGAAATATAATTTGTAATTTGGAGACTTTCAAAACAAAATTATGGCTTCTTCAAAACCCTTTGTATCTTCTTCATTTACCTATGAAACACTTGAAGAAACCCTGGATATCAAGCCCAGGGGCGCAGAGCTGTTGATCGGAATTCCTAAAGAAAATTCCTTTAATGAAAACCGGATCGCCCTTACACCTGAAGCAGTTGGTGTTATGATTGCCAACGGGCACAGGGTAGTGGTGGAAACCAAGGCGGGTGATGGAGCCAGTTATACAGATAAGGATTACAGCGAAGCAGGTGCAAAAATTGCCTACGACAAAAAAGAAGTTTTTGAATGTGATATATTGGTAAAAAGCGCCCCCGTTAGTGAAAGTGAATGTGAATTGCTGAAATCAAATCAATACATTATATCTCCCATCCACCTGGCGGTAATGAAAAGGGAGATCCTTCAGAAAATGATGGACAAAAAAATTACTGCATTAAGTTTTGAAAATTTAAAGGATGATACGGGACATAACCCCATTGTAAGAAGCATGAGTGAGATTGCAGGTAGTGCAGTGATGCTGATTGCCGGACAGTACTTAAGTAAAACAAATAATGGTAAAGGTGTATTGGTGGGCGGCATAAGTGGTATACCGCCAACAAAAGTTATTATTATTGGTGCCGGAATTGTTGGAGAATATGCGGCACGTACTGCTTTGGCTATGGGTGCCAGTGTAAAGGTTTTTGATAACAGCATTTACCGTTTAAAACGTTTGCAGAATAATATCGGTGTACGGCTTTGGACTTCGGTGCTTGAACCTAAAATTTTAGCGAAACAGTTAAAGACCTGTGATGTTGCAGTAGGTGCATTGAGTGGTATTGGCGGCAGAACACCTATAGTAGTTACAGAAGAAACAGTGAGCAATATGAGGCCGGGCAGTGTTATAGTTGATGTGAGCATTGACCATGGCGGCTGTTTTGAAACCAGTAAGGTAACCACACATGAAAAACCTGTTTTTATTAAATATGATGTGATCCATTATTGTGTGCCCAATATACCCAGTGGTTTTGCCCGAACCGCTTCACAGGCCATCAGCAATGTATTGATGCCGTTGATGCTTGAAACCGGTGAGGATGGCGGAATAGATCATATTGTCTGGCATAAAATAAATATCCGCAGTGGTATTTATTTATACAAGGGAAGCCTTACCAATTTTTACCTGAGTGAAATATTTGATCTGAAATTTACTGATCTGAATTTACTGATAGCGAGCAGGCGATAATTCTTATTTATAATTCCCAATCTCAATCACCTCCTCACAAAAATCATATTCCTGTTTTACATTACTGCTTACAATTACCAGTTTATCTTTAGTGTAATTGCTGATGAGTGAATGGTATAAAGCAATTCCATCAGCATCTAAGTTTGTTGTTGGTTCATCTAATAAAAGCACAGGCGTATTGCTGAAAAAAGCCTGTACCAGTTTTAACCGTTGTTTCATGCCACTGCTGAAATACCGAAGCTGTTTGTTAACCGCATTTTCCAGTCCGGCAATTTTCAGTATCTCTTCAATACTTATTGATTGTATTAATGGTTTGAATTCAGCATGAAACTGCAGCATTTCCCTTGCGGTCATTTCTTCTATCAGTTCCAGATAGGGTGTGGCGATGGAGATCATTTTGTAAGACTGGATACCGGATACCGGATACAGGGTTTCTGATGCAGGTACTTTAACTTTCATATCCTGCATCCGGTATCCTGTATCTTCTTTGTACTCAACGGTTCCTTCATTATGTAAGGTAGCTCCGGCTATAACCTGTAACAGGGTTGATTTTCCCGAGCCATTGGGTCCTGTGATGGCATAGCTTTTACCGGAATTAAATTCATAACTGCAGTGGCGGAATATCCACTCCCGGTTATATCGTTTGCCGACGTTAAAAAGCCTTACCCCAACCCCTCTCCGGTGGAGAGGGAACTCGATTGCGGAGTTTAATTCTTTAAGGCTCATAATTTATTATTTTCTCTACGCTTAAATAAAAGAACAATAAAGAATTGTTAGTAAAAGAGTGTCCCGAAAGCTTTCGGGATAAACTGTGCCAATGAAGATGATTAAAGACTCAATGTCTGGTTCAAAGAAATATTAAATACAATCTTCGATTCGATCTTCTTCTTTTCCCTCCCCATGGGGGGAGGATAGGTGGGGCCTCTTATTCATCCTCCGCACTTCCTTTGGTAAACCGCTTGATTATTCCCCGTCCGCTTTCCCTGATAAAAGTTACTATTTCATCCCGTTCATCTGTTGCCGGTAATTCTTCTTCAATAAAATTAAGTGCCTGGGATGTATTTAATCCTTTATTGTAAATCATACGGTAAATATCCAGTATCTGGTTGATCCTGTCTAACGAAAAACCTTTACGTTTTAATCCCACTGAATTTACACCTGCATAACTAAGTGGTGTACGGCCTGCTTTAATATAGGGAGGTACATCTTTACTTACCAGGGAGCCTCCTGCAACAAAAGCATGCTGACCAATTTGCACAAACTGATGAATGGCACACATACCAGCCAGAATTGCATTATCGCCTAAGATTACGTGGCCGGCCATTTGGGTATTATTGCTCATGATACAATTATTACCCACCACACAATCATGTGCTATATGGCTGTATGCCATAATGAGGCAGTTGTTGCCAACTTTGGTTGTCCACCTGTCTTTACTGCCACGGTTCACCGTAACAAACTCCCGTATGGTTGTATTATCTCCGATCTCAACAGTAGTTTCTTCTCCTTCGTATTTAAGGTCCTGGGGAATGGCAGCAATAACGGCACCGGGAAAGATGCGGCAATTCTTTCCAATTCTTGCGCCCTCCATAATGGTAACATTACTTCCTATCCAGGTACCTTCGCCAATTTCTACATTTTGATGAATAACACTGAAAGGATCGACCTTAACATTGGTTGCAAGTTTTGCATTTGGATGAATATATGTGTGCGGATGAATCATCAGGTTGTTTATTGGTTAATTAGTTAATCCGTATTTCTATTTTTAAATTTTAATGGGGTAACAGGTTATTTTCTTTTCACTAACTGTGCTGTCAGGTCAGCTTCGGTACATAATTTATTGCCAACATATACACTTCCTTTCATTACACAAATTCCCCTGCGTATGGGTTCTGTTAATTCCATTTTTAAGATCATGGTATCTCCGGGTACTACTTTTTGTTTAAATTTACAATTTTCTATTTTTAAAAAATAAGTATCATATTGTCCGTCGGGCATAGCGTTAATACAAAGAAGTCCGCCGGTTTGGGCCAGTGCTTCTACCTGTAAAACACCGGGCATAACCGGGTTTCCGGGAAAGTGCCCCTGGAAAAAGTATTCATTGAATGTAACATTTTTTATTCCTACGATCTGTATATCCGTCAGCTCAATAATTTTATCTACCATAATAAAAGGAAAACGGTGTGGAAGTGTTTTCTCGATCTGTTCCTGTGTATAAACCGGCTCCTGGTTGGGGTTGTAAATTGGAATGCCTTTAGTGTGCCTGTTTTTTTTAATGTACTGTTTTATCTTTTTTGCAAATTCCACATTGCTGCTGTGGCCAGGCCTGTTAGCAATAATATGTGCTTTAATGGGATAGCCAACCAATGCCAGGTCGCCAACTACGTCTAATAATTTATGACGGGCAGGTTCATTTGCAAATCGCAGTTCAAGATTATTCAGATAACCTTCACTTTTTATTTCTACTTTTTTTCTGCCAAATGCTTTTGCCAGGCGTCCCATCTCTTCATCAGTTACCGGTTTATCAACCACTACTATGGCATTATTTATATCACCACCTTTTACGAGGTTATTATCCAGCAGCATTTCCAGTTCATGTAAAAAACAAAAGGTACGGCAGGTAGCGATCTCTGTTTGAAATTCTTTCATCGATTTCAAACTGGCATGCTGGGTACCCAAAACCGGGCTGTTAAAATCTATCAAAGTTGTTATTTGATAATTTACTGAAGGCAATGCAGTCATTTCAACCTTCTTTTCATCATCAAAATATGAAATATTGGTATCAATCGTATACCAGGCTTTTGCAGCATCCTGTTCCAATACCCCGGTATCTTCTATAATATTTACAAAGGGGCCGCTACTGCCATCAATGATCGGTATTTCAGGGCCATTCAATTCAATTAAACAATTATCAACACCCATTCCAACCAGGGCTGCTAAAATATGCTCAACAGTACTCACTTTACAATCTCCCTTTTCCAGTGTTGTTCCCCTGGATGTTTCTGTAACCAGGTCACAATCAGCTTTAATTACCGGCGTACCGGGTAAATCGGTGCGTTGAAACTGGTATCCAAAACCCGGGTTGGCCGGTTTTAGTGTCATATCCACATTAACACCTGAATGCAGACCGGTACCCGAAATACTTACAGCCTTAACTAATGTATGTTGTTTATCCGGATTGAAATTTTTATCCATGTGTTATGCTAAATTTTGTTGGCAAAGATATTTAAAATATCCTGCCTGAACACATATAGCGGAATGCAGTTAAAATGGTTACTAAAACTGAATTTGAAAGCTTCCGAAAACCCCAAATTTAGACCCCGTTCCTGCATAAGCAGGGGATGGCGAAAGGCGCCAAATAAAATCAAGGCGGAATACTTTTAAAATATTATCAATTCCGGTACCCAATTCAATATAGGTTTTGCCATTTAATATTTTAAAAGTGCCGGTTTTATTATTGAGGGCAATGTTTTCCTGGCTTAATGACCCCCAAACAGTTTTTGCGTTCCAAAACTGCCGCCATTTTAATTTACGGGTTATGGGAATAAAACGGAATAAGCC
The DNA here is from genome assembly GCA_031413755.1 of Chitinophagaceae bacterium. Taxonomy (GTDB): domain Bacteria; phylum Bacteroidota; class Bacteroidia; order Chitinophagales; family Chitinophagaceae; genus Ferruginibacter. Next base: position 12,684 of record JANOFR010000035.1, on the reverse strand, counting down.
AGAGCCAATATTGTGCTCAAGATTTATCCCTGCAAATTTATCACTTATATATTCAAACCGGTTCATGAGGTTGAACCATCCCAAATTATAATAATAAAGATCATTACCAGGATGGATCTCTAAATTTGTATAAGGTAATGCCCCATTTATTTTTCCTGCATATACTTTATACGAAAGTGTACCATAGGGGGATATTTTCATAAAATCCTTAACCGAAGCTCCATATTTTGTATAACTATATGCACTGTTAAACACACCGGGTATGCCTTTAACCAGCCATACTTCTGCAATTGGGTATTTGGTGCCTATTGAAAACCTGTTATAATCTGTTTCTAAAAAGCGTTCCAGGTAAGCAAAACGTAATCTAAGGGTCAATTCAAAACTGGTCATTGGGGTGCCGCTGTTAACCGGGTAATTAGAAATATCAGGTAAATTCAACAACGGGGTATACTGCCTGTGTGATACAAACCATTCAGTTGAAAATCCTTTTCCCAGTTCATTAAAAACTTCAAACCTTAAATCTTTTACATTGATGAATTTTCTGCTGATTCCCGGTTTTCTGATAGCGAGTGAAAAAATATTATCCTGGCTTACTTCACCAACCTGGTTAATGGCATTATCTACATCATTTTGATAGGAGAGATGCAACCTGATACGCTTTGGATCCCTTTTTACAATCCAGAATGCTTCTGCCTGTCCTTTAAATCTTTTATCCCGAAATCCGTATGAAAGGTAGCCATGTAGATAAACATCTTTAAATAGTTTTTTGTTGGTCCCAAGGTCAAAACGTAACCTTGTACCCTGTACCGTATCGGCACTGATCCAGTTAAACCAGGGGCCAATTTCAAATTTACCAACATCCCGGTAGCCGCCGGCTAAAAATTTTATATTTCGCTGAAACTTTTGAAATTTAGGCATTTCCAACAGCTTATCAATGGTTGTATAAATTGCTTTTTCATTTTTTGATAAGGTATCATGTCGCAATGTATTCCAGGAAGAATCAGATATTAAGGCAGATCCTTTTATTGCAGTTACTACTTCTTCAATGGTTTGTTTTTTAAAAACTTCAGTTAATGAATCACTGTTAATGACGATCTTTTCATAAGAAGTGGTTTTTCGGCCGATGAGGGTTAATGAATTTTTTCCCAGTATCCTGAAATCTGCAAAGAATTTATCCCTGGTTAAAAATATAACAGAATCATTGAGGGGTTTATATTCCTGAAATATACTTACCCGGTCGATAAAATTGATGTTGGCATCTTTACCCAGGTAAAGTGATATCTTTTGAATTTGAAAAGTTTTTTCTGTTACCCAGGCATCGCCTTCAAAGGTATTTTGCCCCACACGTTTTGGACGGAAAACAAAATGAAATAATCTTTTACCACTAACAAACTGTGTGTCGGGTACAGTAAACGTGTAATAAGTATCTCCATTATCATTGAATGGACTTATGAAGTCCTTATCAATAACATTTACAAAATTGCTGTAGATGCTGATGTTTTGATTCATTACACCCAGTAATTTGCTGAGACTTTCTTTATTAACACCTAAATTCTCAGCACCTATTATTTTACTTGCCTTTTGATTTTCATTAAATTTATTGACTTTTTTCTGATATGCATAGTCACTCAGGGTTTCTGTCAGATATATCGGTAAAAAGGGGGCAGCTTCAGAAGTGCTGTCCATATTATCGAAAATGAATGCAAAATTTTTAAATAAAAAATTCTTTTTAGCTTTATCTGCGTTAAAATTTTTAATATCGATCTCCAGTTTATTATAGGCTTCATAGCTAAAATTGTCAAGATCGTACCGGTTGTACTGCTTCTTTTTGCTCATTATTTTTTTCCATAAAGCAAGCCCCCGGTTAAATTTTGTTTTTACCATCACCACATTTTTAAGTCCACCTCTTTCTAATTGTATGGTAAGCGGTTTTTCATTATTTAACCTGGTTATTGGAATTTTAAATAAAGCAAATCCGGTAAAGCTTACAACCAATGTGTCATTACTGAAGTTATTAAAGTAAAAAGAAAAATTGCCTGTACTGTCAGAAGATTTTCCGATGCCAGTTTTGATAAAATATACTGAAGCATAACTTACCGGTTCTTTGGTATGGCCATCAATTATTTTCCCGGATATAGTAATGGATTGGCTTATAGCAACGGCTGTAATAAAAAAAACAAGTAAAAACGTTATGATGTACCTGAAAATATGCAACATATGATTTTAAGCTTTGGGTATGGAATTTCTGTTTTACAAAAGCATAACTGTACTTGTATTAAAGCCTGCAAATATATTTTATTTTAAAACCAATCAGCTTAAGATTATGTTAAGCATTACAAGGTGTGGGTTACCTGACAATGACCTGGGATAAAAAATTCAGTAAGCAAAATTAAATACTGTTTTTCTCCATCATTTCTTTCAGTTTCTTTTCAAGATCCGATACCCTTTTTTCAAGACCCGGTAAATTGCGGCTTGCAGCCTGGCTTCTTAAAGCAGAAGTATAGTCAAAAGCAGGAGAACCGGTAACTGCAGAATTAGGGGTTTTAATAGATTTGCTGACTCCGCTTTGCGCATTGATCTTAGTACCATCAGCAATTTTTATATGGCCAACAATGCCTACCTGTCCGCCAATCATTACATTGTTACCAACTTTTGTACTGCCACTGATACCGCTTTGTGCTGCAATTACAGAGTTATTTCCTACTTCAACATTATGTGCAATTTGTAAAAGGTTATCTAATTTAGCACCTGACTTTATAAGTGTACTGCCAATAGTAGCCCGGTCAATAGTGGCATTGGCACCTATTTCCACACCATCTTCAATGATCACATTACCAATCTGCGGCACTTTTTTTAAGGAACCGTCGGCCTGCGGGGCAAAACCAAAACCATCACTGCCAATAACGGTGCCTGCATGAATGGCTACGTTTTTACCAATGATACAATCATGATAAATTATTACACCGGGATGAATGATTGAATTTTCTCCAACCACCGCATTATTTCCTAAATAAGCATTTGGATAAATTTTTGCACCATCGGCAACCACTGCATTTTCTCCTATATAAGCAAAAGCGCCAATAAAAACATTTTTACCGATTTTAGCGGTAGTTGCAATATATACCGGTTCCTGTATACCGATTAATTGCTGCTTTTGTATTTGTTGGTATTTATCCAGCAGGGTAGCAAAAGCTGAATAAGCATCCGGAACTTTTATCAGCGTAGCATTAATTTTTTGTTTTAATTCCTGCGCTTCATTAATAATTATGATACTGGCCCTGGTAAGGTATAAATACTCTTCGTATTTTGGATTGGCTAAAAAAGCCAATTGCCCGTTTTGAGCCTCTTCAATTTTACCAAATGAAGCTACTGCAACCCCGGGATCGCCTTCCACTTTGCCGTTGATCATCATCGCTATCTGTGCTGCGGTAAATTGCATATAAAGCTTTTAGGTTTTAGCTACTAGCCATTAGCGGGGCAAATACTTGAGGCTAAAAGCTTATAGCTTGATGCTATCTTAAGTAACAAATGTAATATTTTTTAACCTTGCCCATAAGGTTTTGATTTATCAGGGCATTATCCACTTCAGAAATATCTTTTACAGTACCATCTTTAAAAAGAATATGAATATGTTCTTCTTCGAGATTATAGGTACTGCTGCTAACTTCTCCGGCGAAAACAAGCCAGCCGGCTTCTTCAGTATTTAAATTTAACTTTTTACAGGCTTCTGCAATTTTTTCTTCAAGCATTTTTTTATCCACAGGATTAGCAAAGTACTGAACTTTAAGTAATTGCCGGTTTATGATCCCATTGCAGAGCCATGATAAAATTTTATCTTCATGCAGGCACCAGCCCTTTATTGCGGCCATTACATCATAGTCATCCAGGTTACAAAACGCTTCGAGTGTAACAGTCTGTATGGGTTGTGTTATAAAATTATGCAAAGGCAGATGCGTAGCAGCCTTTATATATTTTGCTCTTTTAATAACCCGTTTCAGCATTTGCTCGGCACATAAAACTGTTTTATGAAGGTAAACCTGCCAATACATAAGCCGGCGTGCCACTAAAAATTTTTCAATAGAATAAATACCTTTTTCTTCCACCATTAATTCGCCATCGTGCACTGTTAGCATTTTTATTATCCGGTCATAACCAATCACCCCTTCATTTACTCCTGTAAAAAAACTATCCCTGTTTAAATAGTCCAAACGGTCTACATCAAGCTGGCCGCTGATGAGCTGGTACAGGAATTTTTTTGGATATTGATCTGTAAAGATCTGCAAACTGAGTTCCAGTTTTCCCTTAAATTGTTTGTTTAGTTCTTTTATGATCAGTAAAGAAATTTCTTCATGATGCATTCCTTCGATCAACACATGTTCCAGGGCATGGCTAAATGGTCCATGCCCGATATCGTGCAGCAGAATTGCAATTTTTGTGGCCTGTTCTTCCTCATGAGTAATTTCAATGCCCTTATTTTTCAGTTCGCCAAGTGCATTGCTTATTAAGTGATATGCGCCTAATGCATGGTGCAGCCTGCTGTGAACAGCACCCGGGTAAACAAGGTTTGCCATGGCCATTTGATTAATACGGCGCAGGCGCTGAAAATATGGATGGGCAATTACCTGGTAAATGAGTTCATCATCAACTGTTATAAAACCATAAACCGGGTCATTTATTATTTTTCTGAAAGGCATTGATCGTTTGTAGTTTGTGGTATTGGGTTATACCGTTACCATAAACCCATATTTGTTAAAAGATGTACAAAGCTAAATAAAGCTCATCAGCATTGGTATAAAAAATTAAATTTGTAGAAATTGGATTATCAAATCTTAAAAAAAAAGAATGAGTATAGCCAGAATACTTTGGGTTGATGATGAAATAGACAGCCTTACATCGCAAATTATGTTTTTGGAAAATAAGGGATATGAAGTGCAAACCAAAACCAATGGGTTTGATGCAGTGGAATATGTAAAAGCTAATATTGTTGATGTAGTGTTGCTGGATGAGACCATGCCTGGTATTACCGGCCTGCAAACTTTGCAACAGATAAAAGAAGTGAACAGTAATTTGCCGGTTGTGCTGATTACCAAGAATGAAGCGGAAAATATAATGGATGAAGCCATTGGCTCACAGATAAGTGATTATTTAATCAAGCCGGTTAATCCAAACCAGGTTTGGCTGAGTTTGAAAAAAATAATTGACAATAAAAGGTTGGTGGCTGAAAAAACGACCTCAGCATACCAACAGGAGTTCCGTAGTTTATTTATGGCGCTGAACAGTAATCCTGACTATAATGAATGGATGGATATTTACCGGAAACTGGTTTATTGGGAACTGGAAATGAAAAAAAGCGATAGTCCGGAGATGCAGGAAGTTTTTCAAACACAAAAGAGTGAAGCCAATACCGAATTTTTTAAATTCATTTCTAAAAATTATGCATCATGGGTTGGCCCTAAAAGTGGTGAGGGGCCTATTATGAGCCATAACCTGATGAAATTTAAAGTGTTTCCGCATTTGGAAAAAGGCACCCCTTTATTTTTTGTGTTGATTGATAATTTACGGTTTGATCAATGGAAAACCATTCAGCCCATGTTTGCAGAAAGTTTTCGCATTCAGGAAGAGGAAACCTTTTACGCCATACTTCCTACCGCTACACAATATGCCCGTAATGCCATATTTGGAGGGTTGATGCCTGTTGATATTGAAAAACAGTTTCCAACGCAATGGAAAAATGATGATGAGGAAGGGGGAAAGAATATGTTTGAAGAAGAGTTTTTTAAAGGACAGTTAAAACGAATCGGTAAAGGGGATTTAAAATATTCTTATACAAAGATCACCAATAATCATGATGGTCAAAAGCTGGTGGATAATATTCACAACATGATGGAAAATGATATTAATATCATTGTGTATAATTTTGTGGACATGCTCAGCCATGCCCGTACAGAAATGGAAGTACTGAAAGAACTGGCCGGTGATGAAACCAGTTACCGCAGTATAACCGAAAGCTGGTTTGCACATTCACCTTTGCACCAGGCGCTTAAAAAAATTGCTGATAAAAAATTAACGATGATCGTGGCAACCGATCATGGCAGCGTACGGGTAAAAACACCGGCAAGGGTTATTGGTGATAAACAAACAACCGCCAACCTTCGATATAAACATGGCAGAAATTTAAATTATGAAGCCAAAGAAGTATTGGCTTTCAGGGATCCCCGGGAAGCCGGGTTACCTGTGCCTAATGTAAATTCTTCTTTTATATTTGCTAAAGGGGATCTGTATCTGTGTTATCCTAATAATTATAACCACTTTGCAAATTATTACCGCAATACATTTCAACATGGGGGTATCAGCCTGGAAGAGATGATTGTGCCGGTGATTAGAATGACGAATAAGTAGCCCCCTCCGCCCCCTAAAGGGGGAACCCTGGAAGAGTTATCTGTATAAAGAAATTATATTGAGTATCGGGTGGGTACTTTATTTATCAACGGTTGTTGAAAAAGATTTTTTAATTACTCTTTATTTAAGTGAAATTGCATTAAAATTAAAAACTTTAAAAGTCCCTTTAGGGGTTTGGGGTATGAAATACACACAACATAATTTAGATAAGATAGAAAAAATTGCCGAAGAATGCGGTTATGTTATCCGCTATGAAAGAGGTACTTTTCAAAGTGGTTACTGCATATTACAGGATAGAAAAGTGGTGGTTATTAATAAGTTTTTTCAAACCGAAGGCAGGATGAATACCCTGATAGACCTGATGCCGCAATTAGAGATAAATATCGATGCCCTCACACATGAAAGTCAGAAGATGTATGATGAAGTGATGAGTGTTACAAATAATAAATAGGCAATTGCCAAAGGGCAATAAGCAATTTGTGTTCTGCCAAATTCAACATTCATTATACTTACAAACCCGGCTTACATCCACATAAGTTAAATAACCATTGCCAATTGCTTATTGCCCATTGCCTATTGTGAATTGCCCATTGCTTATTGTGTATTGCCAATTGCCTATTTTTACATGATGCAATGCCCTCCTTTAAAAATAACATTTCTGGGTACCGGTACCAGCATTGGTGTACCCATGATCGGCTGTAATTGTGAAGTTTGTACTTCTTCCAATAAAAAAGACAAACGGTTACGTTCAAGTATTCTTGTGGAGAGTGAAACCACTTCAATTGTTGTAGATACTACGCCCGATTTCAGATACCAGATGTTAAGGGCAGGGGTAAAAAAACTGGATGCTGTTTTATTTACACACCCGCACAAAGATCATATAGCCGGGCTTGATGATGTAAGGGCCTTTAATTATTTTCAGAAAAAACCAATGGACCTTTATGCCAACTCTTTGACAGAGGAAGCCATAAAACGGGAATTTGCATATGCATTTTCTGATAAAAGGTATCCGGGCATACCTGATCTGAATTTAAATACCATTGATGAAAATATTTTTAAAATTGGCGATATACCGGTTGTTCCAATTTTAGTATGGCATTTAAAAATGCCGGTATTGGGTTTCAGGTTCGGAAAGTTTACTTATATAACCGATGCCAATAAAATTGATGCTGACGAAAAAGAAAAAATAAAAGGCAGTGAAGTCATTGTGCTTAATGCATTGCGTAATGAAAAACATATTTCCCATTTTAACCTGGGTGAAGCTGTTGCCATGGTGCAGGAGCTGGATGTACCAAGAGGCTATTTTACTCATATCAGCCACCAGTTAGGGAAACATGATGATGTGAATGCTTCTTTACACAAAGGAATTGAATTGGGGTGGGATGGAATGGAATTAACCTTTTAATATTACCTCTTGTACTTTTTTGCTATATTTCGCTTATAAAAACTTACTGTTTTATAAATGTCATTAAATTCGGCAATGTAAAACCCTCTATAAACGGTTTTGATGGAGACGATATGTGAGTGCCGTCGGTATCTTTTGATTTCCAAACTATTTGATTTTGTACAGCATTAATGGTAAGCGTTAAGTCTATAGTTTTATTCTTTGAAATATCTTTTATTGTGCCATCAAAAAGACTAATATTATCAGTTGGGTCATTACCGCCAAATATTGAAATGTTAAGATGCGTTGAAGGGGCATATTGAACACCGATGAATTGAAAATTACTCTCAATGATTGTATTTCCCTTTTTGTACTTATGCCATCCAACAATTAAGTCTCTATCACAAGGTATGCGTGAAAAATGTACTTTTTGTTTTTGCATATTCAGCCATACTGTGTCTGTGCCACTTGTCCAACGCCAGGTACCTTCAAAACGGGTAAGTGTATTATTTATATTGTAAGAGCCAGGAATTATATATTGAGCTGTTACAATTTTACTAAATATGATTAGTAAAACTATTAGTATTATTTTATTTTTAATCGCTTTCATTTTTGTGATTTTAAAATTTTTATAATTGCCCACAAGGGTAAGTGGTTACATTATTATTTTGGTCAATGCCTAAAGGCGTCCATTGTGTAAAATCAGCATTTCCCCTAAAAAGTTTTAAGCCAGAATGATTCTGTTGCAGATATTGTAAAAACTTTTTTTCATTTAAGGCAACAGTATTCGTTGGTTTTATTTTATACATATCCCTGTAAGAAGCTCCAAACTGCTCGTCAGTAGCTCCCGCCATTGAATTAGCGAAGTTATTAAAATCTGTAAGATTTTCAATTTTAAGCAAATACTGGGTTCCACTTGCTGTTACCAAACCAGCAGTAAATGTTAAAGGATTTTTCATGCGGTTGGTTCTGTAAAGTTCGCAAAATGCCTGAATATCACCTGCCGAAAAAACTGGCAACGCATTTGTATCAGCGTAATGGCTATGTAAAAAACCGTCTTGTGCATATTGAGGTGAGGGTATAGTTATTCGAAGTTTCTTAGGTACACCAAGATTTACAGATTCAACAAACATTTGACCCGCATTGTTCATTTGATACATTATTCCATATTCCAAACTGTCATTAACTCGACTCTTTAAGTATTGCATATCATTTTTAAATTCTTGGTTTTGTGCTAATTGGTTAGCCAATGTACAAGGGTCTGGTTGAGGTGGCGGCGGAGGTGGTGGAGTTGGGTTACAAGGGTTAGGATTTTCTATATAAAAAGGCCCATTGCAGTTTGTGCCACCACCACCACCTCCTCCTCCTCCTCCACTGCCGGGAGGTGGAATACACCAAGTGCAACCACCATTGCCACCAACGTAAATTATTTGTGTACTGACGGGTTCAGGTAAATATGGGTCACAATCTCCGGTCCATAATCTTTCACCTGTATCGTATTCGTCGCCGCTGCAAAAACATGCATCCCCATCGGGGTTGTACCAAACCTCCCATTCTGTACACGGATAATAAACACTATTTGCTCCATTTGTAGTGGCAGATTTTCTAATTTCTATAGTTTTATTTCCATCTGCATCTAATGTTGTATTATCTGCAAATAATTTTGCCGGGATATGATAAAATGTTGTAGTGCCAAAAACACGGTTTTCTAAAAAGAAAAACAGGCGTAAATTATTTTCTGCTTTTTTTATTTCTGCAGGTGTAAAATTTTGTTTATGTGTTACCTGATAAAGCTCATCTGTTGAATAATAAGTTATGTCGTAATTATCTCCGTGCTTATGAGCTACTATTATTGACGCAAGGTTTTTGCCAGTTATTGTAAGCGGTAATATTATATCATGAGATATAGGATTGCCGGTTGTAAATGGAATAGGTTTTGATAATATAACTTTATCCCAAACCGGCAGCCCACAATTTGCCGGGAGCGTATTTATAAAACCAGTTTTCTTATTCTCTTGCTTTAACACTTCTATGGCTTCTGTTACTTCTTTGCTAAATGTTGCTTTTGTTGCAAAGAATTTTTCAGCAAAATTTTCTTCATGCAAAACTGGAGTAGCTATATCCATTTTTTTACAGGAATTGCCAATTTAACTTAAAGCACTAAATACTAATAGTAATTTTAATGAGGATTTTATGGATTTAGTCATAAGTGATACTTTTAGCGGGGATCATATTATAAATTAAAAATAAGGATAATTATCCTTATAGAGCAATGTTATTTTCTTCTCCCTTTGGCATGTGCCAAAAAGAGAAAGAAAAAAATATTACCGTGATGAATTGTTCTTAAAAAAAATTGGACTGCGTATCAGGCAATTGCGCCTTCAAAAAGGAATGTCGCAGGAAAATTTAGCTTTTGAATGTGATTATGCCGATTTTTCACAAATCAACAGAATGGAACTTGGGAAGGTAAATTTTTCAATTTCATATTTAAAATTAATTGCCGAAAAATTAAATGTTCCGGTTACCGAGTTGCTAAACTTTGAGCAATAGAAAATTACTACACGGAATCAAATTGTCTATAATGGAATACTATTTTGGTTTAACTGAACCTTGAGGATTTCCCCGTTTTTTACCGGTCTTTTTCACATGAATTTAATAATTCATAAATCTATCTTGGGTGCACCGTGGCCCAACCTAAAAAATATGTACCCGATTATCTTTCCTTTACCCGTAAAGAGCGTACCGGAATCATTGTATTGGTTGTATTGATCCTCATGTTTACCATCCTGCCTTTTTTATTCCCCTTTTTTATTAAACCAAAACCTGCTGACCATACTGCATTTGTAAAAGCGATCGCGGAACTTAATATAAAGGAACAGGATAGCAGTAAAGGATTTGCAAAACTGAATTATGATGATGATCAAAATTATCAGCCGGCAGAAAAAAAATATTACCCAACTCCCGCTAAAGGTGATCTGTTTTTTTTTGATCCCAATACCTTATCATCAGATGGCTGGATAAAACTGGGTGTTAAAGAGAAAACTGTAAACACCATTCAGCATTATATTTCAAAAGGCGGCAGGTTTAATAAACCGGAAGATATGGGTAAAATATGGGGACTGCACCAGGATCAGGTAAACAGGCTGATACCTTATGTACGGATTGAAGCAAAGCCGCCAATCAATTTTAATACTTCAAAACCATCCTTGTCATACAAAGCTTATGAAAAAACAAAATACACAACAGCATCAGTAGATATTAATAAAGCAGATACATCGGCTTTTATTGCGTTACCGGGTATTGGCGGTAAACTGGCAGGCCGCATTATAGCATTCCGGGAAAAGTTAGGTGGTTTTTATAAAGTTGAACAGGTTGCTGAAACCTATGCTTTACCAGACTCAACTTTTCAAAAAATAAAAAATAAACTGATCATATCCAATACTGAAGTTAAAAAAATGAACATCAACACGGCTAGTTTAGATGAATTAAAAATGCATCCATATCTCCGGTACAATATTGCAAACGCCATAGTGCAATACCGAATACAGCATGGCAACTTTTCTTTTTTACAGGAGTTAAAGAAAATAATGCTGATCACTGATGATATTTACAATAAAGCAGCCCCATACCTTATTATCAACTGATATACTAACAATTGTTAGTACTTTAAAATGTAGTAAATTGCGGCTTCAACGAAGGGCATTATAATGAATTTTACAACAACAGAACTTACAGAACAGGTTGCACAAACAGCAAGGGATTTTGCCATCCGGTATATTAAGCCACATTTGATGGAATGGGATGAAAGCCAGGAATTTCCGGTGCATATATTTAAAGAGATGGGCAAATCGGGTTTAATGGGAGTTTTAGTTCCTCATGAATATGGCGGCAGTGGCATGGGATATTATGAATACAATACCATCATCCAGGAAATAGCAAAAGTTTGTGGATCCATTGGGTTATCATTGGCGGCTCATAACTCACTTTGTACCGGGCATATATTGACTTTTGGAAGTGAAGAACAAAAGAAAAGGTTTTTGCCCAAATTAGCAACCGCAGAACATATTGGTGCATGGGGATTAACTGAAGCAAACACCGGAAGCGATGCCGGCAATATGAAGACCACGGCAGTAAAAGACGGTAATGACTGGATATTGAATGGAACCAAATGCTGGATCACCCATGGTAAAAGCGGCGATATTGCTGTTGTTATTTGCAGAACAGGTGAACCCCGAACAAAAGATAATTCAACCACATTTATAGTAGAAAGGGGTACTGCCGGCTTTAGTGCGGGTAAAAAAGAAAATAAACTGGGCATGCGGGCCAGTGAAACCGCCGAAATGATCTTTGATAATTGCCGTATACCGGATGCCAACCGCATGGGTGAAGTAGGACAGGGATTTAAACAAAGTATGAAAGTACTGGATGGCGGCAGGATTTCAATAGCTGCATTAGGATTAGGTATTGCTAAAGGAGCTTATGAGGCTTCACTTCAATATTCAAAAGAGCGACAGCAGTTTGACCAACCCATTGCCAATTTTCAGGGTATTAGTTTTAAACTGGCTGATATGGCAACAGAAATTGAAGCTGCTGATCTTTTAATTAAACAGGCCTGCGATTTAAAAATGAGGGGGTTACCCATGACTAAGGAGGCTGCAATGGCTAAATATTATTCCAGCGAAGTAGCTGTACGGGTGAGTACAGATGCCGTACAGATATTTGGTGGGTATGGGTATACCAAAGATTTTCCGGTTGAGAAATTTTACAGGGATAGTAAACTTTGTACTATCGGTGAGGGAACCAGTGAAATTCAAAAACTGGTGATCAGCCGGGAAGTATTGAAATAAAAGTTTTAAAATTTGTAATAAGCAAAGCCATCAGCCTTCAGGCTGATGGCTTTG
>JANOFR010000034.1:0-80263 GCA_031413755.1 Chitinophagaceae bacterium | reverse complement strand
GCAGAACTCAAAGCTTAAAAATATAAAAGCTGTCCCGCCTCAGGCGGGACAGCTTTTATTACAGAAAAACCTTAATATCTTTTCACCACAGTATAGTAAAAGAATGCAGGAGGGCCTTCTACACCGGCTTCTTCCATTTTCTTTTTCAACTCAGGGGATTTAGAGAAATCCTCAGCTTTTTTCATATCGCTTATAACTAAGGCCATGGTCACCGAGTGATTGTCGCCCACACTGTATCCCACCGCCCTGTCAGCAAGCCCGGCAGCCATACGGTTTGGCTTGTCAGCCTCAAATACCTTCTTCCATGCATCCCAGTCCTTTACTTTGTGGCTGATCAGCACACGGGAAACTCCATTTATGGTGGTATCAAGCATCTGCATATCCAGGTAGCTGATGGTTGGGGCGCCCATTACACCGCTTTTCTTCATCGCGACTTTGAGGCCTGGTAAGGCTGCAAATTCTTTGGCCTTGGCTGCATCATCCATCCGTAAAACTACCATTACCATGTTTGTATCCTTTGTTCCCCTTGCCAGCATAGAACTGTGCAGTCCGTAAGCCAGGCGAAAAGAATCATGTGCTTCATACACGGGTAAAAATTTCGTAAAGTTGGCAACCTTGTGAATAACGATCATTATGTTAGCCGGTTTGGCAGGGGCGGCGGGTGGCTCCGGTGCCTTTGCTGCAATTGTATCCACAGCGGATTCATCTGCTTTTTTTTCTTCTCCCGAATTACAGGAAAAAAGGAGGGTGGTCATACATACCCCAATTGCAATTGGGGCTAAAATTCTGAATTGCTTCATTTTTAAAATGTTTTTAAGTTTTAAATAAAATCAGAAAGTGAAATATGATTAGGGGGATTAAAAGTAAGTTTTATGCAGGAGTAATGCAAGTAAACAGGGAATATTATTTCACTGTTTCAAAACACAGCTGTTTTCCTTCCTGTTTTTTTTGAAATTAAAACATAGCCGGAGAACAGTATGGTAAAAAAGAAGGCACTCATCAAAAAAAACAAAACCAACCCTGAGCGGTTTTTTTCTTTAATGATACGGTAGAGATAAGGTTTTATAAGCGGGGCATTCCAGGAATGGTAATATTGCATAAACAAGGGATCATTCGTTGTAGCTGCAAGTTCTTTCATCATAGAAGTAAGCAACTGGTGGTATTTTTTATCCGTTTTTTTATGGTAAGCATCATAATAGCTCCATCCGTTTCCAATATCATAACCCGGCAAATGGTTTTTTAATGAAAGGATGCCCTCTTGTACTATGAATGCAGCAGAATCTGTTTTTGTAGCCAGCCAGAATTTATGTACCCCAAGTATTGCAAATATATGTCCATCCAGCACTCTTGGTGTATGCATGTTTGTATCAGCATATTCTTCATACCACCAACCTTTTGCCTCTTTATATGTAAATCCGCCCGACTGAATGGGTTGATAAAAACCGCGGAGCAGGGCCATTGCATTATCCAGGTATTTTTGCGAATGATACAGTTTGAAAGCACCAGTAAATGCTTCAATAGCGCGGCCGGACGTCATTCCAGATGTCCAGGGAACTAAAACGGAATCATAATAAGGCTGTTGCCATTTGAATTCAAATAAAGCATACTGATCTTTATAACTCATATTACCGGCAAGCCATTCAATACAATGGAGAAATTTATCTTTTGTGGCTGAATCATTATTTTCGGTGATCAATTTATAATAGTCAATAGCATAATTTGCTACGATGGTTGCATTGTATTGGTCGCCCGCTTTTATATCGTTATAAGCAACATAGTGTACATAGGGTATTCCTTTTTCATCTACAATGATTTTTGCATAGTTAGGAATAGAATCATTCTTAAGCGAATACACAGCCTGCCTTACTTTTTCTTCCCAGGCATCGCCTTTGTATTGGCAAACTATTGCAGCTAATGCAAGGGACATCAAAACAAGCAATATGGGGTAAAAAAATTTCTTCATTTTAACTGGTACAAACAATGTTGAGATAACAGGAAATCACCGGTATTAAAATTTATTGTCTTTTACAATTATTCCCCATCCACAATTTCTCCATAATCAATAACCAATTCTTCACCTTTTTTTATTTCCCGGATGGCTTCAAAAAATTCGCCATCATTTATAGAGATGATATTAGGTGTTTCGGAATGGTTTAAAAAATTCACCAGGTCCATTTTTTTAAAACCATAGCCGGGTACAAAATAATTTTCTTCATCGTACAGGCAATAGTTTTCAATTAAAGCTTTGGCATGTTCGGGTAATTTTTCTACTTCAGTTTTTAAAACGTTGATCCATACTTCATCTTTTTCAGTTCTGGAAAACATGGAGCGGCAGCCTTTATAAATATCCTGCAGGGCAAACACGCCAATACCTTCAATAGGAGAGGGTTTTATCATTACCCAGGTATTACGGGCCAGTTCATTTAATAATTCTTCTTTGGTCATTATTTTTGTTCTATATATCCACGAATAATAAAGTATTGAGCCATACAATAGGTGAGCATGATGAATGCTCCTGCATAGTCAAAAGGCTGATAAAATTTATTTATAGCCAGTAAAGAATCGGAAACTACAAAAGCTGTTGCCCCTGACAAATAATACCCGGCAGCTTTTTTATTTACTTTCAGCACAATGTGAAGGCTGCACAGCAACATGGTACAAATAACAGCTGCGTAAACTATTACGGGTAATTTTAAATCGTTCAGATAAGGAAAGAGTTGCCAAACCAGCGTTACACCATAGGCAAGCACCAGGGCAATAAGCAGGGGTTGCTTTTTTAACAGGGAAATACCCGGAGATTTAATTCTCAGAAAATAAAAAATATAAAAAATGTGGGTGGTTAAAAAACTAACAAGGCCAAAAATAAAAAACAGGGCATGCTTGTTTTCAAACAACAGAAAAACATCTCCCATCCATGAAAAAAATAACCCGGCTGTCAATAAATTTTTTCCGGTTACCTGGGAATCCGTAAAAAAAAGGCATAATATTAAAACAGGTATCAGTAGTGGCTTAACCGCAAAATGCAGAATATTAAAATCAGAAATAAGGGCAGTAACATCCAGCAGCGACAGGAGCCAAAAAGCAAACTTTAATTTTTTTTGTAGTGGGTGCAGCATAAATTGATTGATCATTATTTCAATTCTATAAATGCAGAGCCTAAATAATAAAAACTGTTTAAAGAATCTTTTATCCTCGTAGTATCAGATAACGGAAGTGTAAAAGGCTCTGCCAGTTTATAGTAAACAGAATCCTTTGTGTACATAATTATTTTATGCCCTCTAATGGTGAGCACATTCATCCTGGCTATAGCAGATTGCATATTCCTGGTTACTTTAAATACCACTTTAAATGTATAATCATCTCCTGATTTTGGTGTTATTATTATTGTATTGATAGAATCCGGTTTTAATGAAACAGAATCCGGTTTAATTGTTTCTGCTGCAAGTGTATCAGGTTTAACCGGCAGGATATTAATGGCTTTTTCTTTATTTGTTTTAGCTGGCTTAAAAAAGTACCAGGCCCCAAATCCTGCCATGCCAATACCAATGAAAAGGGCTGCTATTTTTATTACTTTATTACCTGAAGCTTTGGTTTTGGTATCTGATGAAAATGAAATTTCTTCATTTTCGGGTTTGTCTTTTACAGCAGCAGCAACAGCTTCAAATCTTGAATTAAGCGAATAGCTTTGTGAAAATTCATATTCTCCCTGTTGATTTTTTACCAAAAGCCCCATTCCTTCAATTTTAAAGGGTTTACCGATATTTAAAAATTGCTTACCAAGCGTAAGGTAAGAATCGAGATCGGCAGAGGCCAGGGGTTTAATTTTACGGGTCTGCTGAACAATAAATGTAATGAGTGCATCATCTTCGTCAGCCTTTGGTTCATATTGAAAAGAAATGGCATTTTCGGGTATTACCGCTTCTTTATCATTTTCCATTGGAATTACAAAATCGGGGGATAGGGTAAAGGTTCCCATACCCTGTAGCGTCACTTTTTTGGTATTATAAAAATGCTGAACCAGCAGTTGTTCTATTTTCATTATGGAAGGTTGAGGAAGACAAACCTACATGATATTCGTTACATGGCAAAGTGCCGGGCTTCATTTCAAATTGTCAAAACGGTTACCGGCCTTTAATAAGCTAAATTCAGCTTTAAATAAAATTGTAAAGGTTCACCTGTCATTAATCAGTTGTTACAATTTGAAATGTACCCAAGTACAGTCATTTTATCTTAATTTTGTTTAATGCTATCTGAAAAGGAAAAACAATTTATAGTGTATTGGGAAAGGGTAAGGGAGAAGGAGAACAGCACTTATATGAAAATAAGAAACGGGTTGCCCATGGCCATAATTTTCTGCCTTCCAATCCTGTTATTTATTTTTACTGTCCGTATTTTTTTACCGGAATGGTACATAAAAATTTCCAATACGTCTTCGGGAAGTTTTATAACCATAATAATTGCATTATTTTTGTGTATTCTCTTTTATGCTTATTTCAGAATGCATTATAAATGGGAGATGAATGAGCAACTTTACAGGGAATTAACAAATAAAGCCGGTAAAACGGATCAAACAGATAAATCATCATTAAATTCTTAAACATTTAAATCTCTATTATGCTCAGCAGATTAATTATTCTTTTTTCATTTAGTATTTTTCTGGGCTCATGCCTTAAATCAACTAATACCAATGTCTGTAATTACACCGATTCTAATATTACAGTGCCCGCTTCTGAACTGACAAATTTACAAACTTATGTTGCTGCTAACCGTCCTTCAGCAGTTCTGCATCCCGGTGGGTTTTACTATGAAATTATGTCGCCCGGTACCGGAACGGTAACCCCGGCCGTTTGTTCAAATATTACTATAACCTATGCGGGTTATTTAACCAATGGATTTAAATTCGATGAAAGCGTTTCCGGTATAACTTTTACACTGGGGCAATTGATCGTTGGTTGGCAAAGGGGACTCCCTTTAATAAAAGAAGGCGGTTCAATAAATTTATATTTACCCCCCTCTCTGGGATATGGAGGTACTGCTGTAGGTAGTATTCCGGCAAATTCCATTCTTATTTTTTCCATTCAATTACTGGATGTACAATAAAGTATAAGTGTTCCTGTCCGGTATGATAAAGAATGAATTTTCTTAAAACAAATAACTATTGAGCCACGAAGCCATTTCGGTTTTTGATATGTTTAAGATCGGTGTAGGTCCATCCAGCAGCCATACACTTGGCCCCTGGCGTGCAGCGCAACGGTTTACCAAATCACTTTTTGATAAAGATCTTTTAAATGAGGTTAAAGAAATCCGTGTAATTCTTTATGGTTCATTAGCCAAAACAGGCATGGGGCACGGTACCGATATTGCTGTTCAACTGGGTTTAAGCGGCGATGATCCGGTAACTTTTGAAGTAAATAATATACATGCCAAGATCAATGATATAGGCATAATGAAGAAAATATTGCTTTCCGGAAAACATGAAGTTGATTTTGATCCGGCAGAAGATATTGAATTTCTGATGAGCGAATCATTACCCTTTCATCCCAATGCCTTAAGTTTTTTAGTTACGCTCATTAATGGCGATACGTTATCCGAAACCTATTATTCTGTTGGCGGCGGTTTTGTGATTAAAGAAGGAGAGGTTGAGACAGGTACTTCAGAAGTAAGCCTTCCTTTCCCTGTTAATACAGCTGACGAGTTACTGCACTGGTGTATGAAGACAGGTATGAATATTAGTGATGTAGTACTTGAAAATGAAAGTACATGGCGAAGTGAACTGGAAACCCAAAAGGGTATTTTAAATATATGGCGGGTGATGAAGGAATGTATTTACAGGGGTTGCCATGCTGAAGGTATTTTACCGGGAGGGTTACAGGTTAAACGCCGTGGTGCGGGCCTGAATAAAAAATTAATAAACGGAAGATTATATATAAACTATGACAGTTGGTTAAGCCTGGTAAAACAGGGGGGCAATAATTTTACGTATATACTTGACTGGGTAAGTTGCTTTGCACTTGCCGTTAACGAAGAGAATGCAAGTTTTGGAAGGGTAGTAACTGCACCTACCAATGGTGCTGCAGGTGTAATACCGGCAGTATTACAATATTATATTGCTTTTTGTGATGGTGATTCAAACGAAAAAATAATCCAGTTTTTATTAACAGCTTCGGAAGTTGGAAGTATATTTAAAAAAGGCGCTACCATATCAGCAGCCATGGGTGGTTGCCAGGCAGAGATCGGGGTAAGCAGTGCCATGGCTGCTGCAGCACTTACAGAATGTTTGGGGGGTACACAACGCCAGGCTTTAATGGCTGCTGAGATTGCTATGGAACATCACCTGGGCATGACATGCGACCCGATAGGCGGCCTGGTACAAATACCTTGTATCGAAAGAAATACGATGGGCGCAATAAAAGCAATAACTGCCAGTCAACTGGCATTACAAAGTTCACCTGATTATGCTAAAGTAAGTCTTGATGAAGTGATAAAGACCATGTGGGAAACAGCTTTGGATATGAACAGTAAATACAAAGAAACAGCTGATGGGGGCCTGGCAGTAAATGTACCGTTAAGTCTTTCAGAATGCTAGACCTTATTTACCATTGACTATTTACGATTGAAGTATGCGGTTGAAGTTAATCCTAAAAGTAAATGATAAATAGTCAATTGTCAGACTCCGTATTTACGTTTTATATCCCTGTCTGTTTCTCTTTCTTTGATACTATCTCTTTTGTCGTATATTTTTTTCCCCTTACCCAAACCAATTTCCATTTTAAAATATCCGGATTCAGCCAGGAACATTCTTAATGGTATGATAGAGTAACCTTTTTCTTTGATCTTACCTTCAAGCTTTCGCAGTTCTCTTTTATTGAGCAAAAGTTTTCTTTCCTGCAGGGGTTCGTGGTTACTGTGTGTACCAAAAGAATATTCGGATATGTGCAGACTTTTTACAAACAGTTCACCTTTATGAAAAACACAATAGCTGTCGTTAAAACTTGCTTTACCCGCCCGTAAAGATTTTATTTCGGTACCACTAAGAACCAGCCCGGCAATATAGGTTGCTTCAAAAAAATATTCGTAATGAGCTTTTCTGTTAGTAAGTTCCAAACGGTTGATTTAGTGCAAAGGTATTGCCTTTAGTATATTTTCTTTTACAGTTAAAAATTTTGGCAGTATTTATGTTTTGTAATGGAATTTACAGAGTATGAGCATTAGAAAATAAAATAAAATTACCGGAAAGTTGTAACGTTTTATCCTTTAAAGATTACCAGCAAAGTACTCAATTTTTCCTTGAGATGCTTACGGTGAACAATGAAGTCTAAAAATCCATGTTCGAGTAAAAATTCACTTCGCTGAAAACCTTCAGGAAGATCTTTTTTAATGGTTTCTTTTATAACCCTGGGGCCTGCAAAGCCGATCAGTGCATCAGGTTCGGCACAAATAACATCGCCGAGCATGGCAAAAGAAGCAGTAGTACCTCCAAAAGTAGGATCGGTACACAAAGAGATATAAGGTAATTTTGCATCGCTGAGTTGCGATAACTTGCCTGATGTTTTTGCCAGTTGCATTAAAGAGAAAGCACTTTCCATCATCCGGGCACCTCCACTTTTATTAATGATCATAAAAGGTACTTTGTGCTTAATACAATAATCGCAGGCCCTGCATATTTTTTCTCCCATCACACTGCCAAGACTTCCACCAATAAATTCAAAATCCATACAGGCAATTACAAGTTCATGATCATTTACTTTTCCGTGAGCCACGGTTATGGAATCATGAAGGCCGGTTTTGGCATAGGTCTCTTCCAAACGTTTTCCATAAGCTTTAAGGTCTACAAAATGTAAGAAATCTTTTGATCTTATATTGGCAAACAGTTCGGTGTATTCATTATTATCAAACAATATCTCAAAATATTCTTCACTGCCAATACGGTGATGGTAATCACATTTAGGGCAAACAAATTTATTTTCCTGTAATTCGGAGATTGTGCAGGTGTATTTACAGGATTGACATTTAGACCATAAACCTTCCGGTGCATCTTTTTTATCTTTAGTAGAAGTAAGGATGCCTTTTTTCATTCTCTTAAACCAGCTGGCCCTTAATTCTTCTGCCGTTCCTTCTTCACCGGCAAGGTTAGCATCAAAGTCTTCTTCTTGTCTCATGCTTATTGAAGTTGTGATTCTTAAATTAAGAAAATGAATTTATGAACAGAAATCTGATCTAAAACCCATCATGAATTAAGTGGTACTTTATTAAGCTATCCTGATACTTTTATCCAAATATACATCCTGAATGGTATTTAATAATTCAATACCATCTTTCATTGGCTTTTGAAAAGCTTTACGCCCACTGATCAAACCCATACCACCGGCGCGTTTATTAATTACTGCAGTTTGTACGGCTTCAGCCAGATCTGTTGCACCTTTACTTTCACCGCCGCTGTTTATTAAACCTACTCGGCCCATATAACAATTGGCTACCTGGTAACGGGTTAGGTCGATCGGGTGATCGGTAGTTAATTTTGAATAAACCAATGGGGAAGTTTTACCATGTTTGGTTGCATTATAACCGCCATTATTTGTAGGTAGTTTTTGTTTAATAATATCTGCCTGAATTGTTACGCCAAGGTGGTTTGCCTGCCCGGTTAAATCAGCTGATGTATGATAATCAACGCCATCAACTTTAAAGCCATTGTTACGGGTATAACACCATAAAACAGTAGTCATACCCAATTCGTGAGCCATTTCAAATGCAGTCGAAACTTCCTGAATCTGCCTTGTGCTTTCGGCACTGCCAAAATAGATGGTAGCCCCAATTGCTGTGGCCCCCATATTCCAGGCATCTTTGATCTTACCAAACATAATTTGATCAAATCTATTCGGCATACTTAAAAATTCATTGTGGTTTATCTTAACCATCATTGGTATCTTATGGGCATATTTACGGCTCACGATCCCCAAAACGCCAAAGGTTGATGCTACTGCATTACAACCGCCTTCGATAGCCAGTTTAACAATATTTTCAGGATCAAAATAAATTGGATTTGGGGCAAAAGAGGCTCCCGCACTATGTTCTATACCCTGGTCAACAGGTAATATCGAAACATAACCTGTGCCGCCAAGGCGGCCTTTATCTAAAATATTCTGCAAACTTTTTAATGTTTGATTACTTCTGTTGCTTAAACTCCAGATCTTATCCAAATGATCTGCACCCGGAAGTGAAATCTCTTTACTGGTAATGGTTTTACACTCATGGTTCAACAAATTTTCGGCCTGGTCACCAAGTAATTCAATGATTTTTTTATTCGCCATATTTTTTTGATTTTGAGCAAATTTAATATAAAATGGCTGATTGAGTGCAGAACCGGTCATTTACTTATTTGATGTTGTTCATAAGTTTTTTAATATAAGCCGGCGCAAGGAGCAGCCTGCTTCCATACCAACTGAACATTTCTCCATCTGCTAAAACTATTTTACAATCCGGTAGCGCAGCTGCCAATGTATCAATATGCTTTTGTTTAAAGGGGTAGGGCTCACTGGAAAGAAGCAGCAGTTGGCAGTTTGCATTTTGCAGATCGGTAATACCCACTTCAGGGTATCTTTTTTTATCTGCAAAGGCATTAATAAATCCACCCTTTAAGAGCATATCATTAATAAAAGTATCACCGCCAATGGTCATGTACGGGTTTCGCCAGATCAAATATGCAGTTTTTATTGGTTTTTCAGGAGTTGAAATCAGCACAAATAATTTATTAATTTGAGTAACGAGGGAAACCGCATTTTTTGATTTTCCGGTTAATTCACCAATCTCTGTTATCATGGATTTTGCATCCTCTATATTATTTACATCAGTTAACCATATTGGGTAATTTAAGGCCAGTTTTTCAACCTGCTCTTTTATGTTTTCTTCTTTATTGGCTATAATAAGATCGGGTTGTATTTGGTCAATGATGTTTTTGTTGATCGTTTTTGTACCTCCAACCCTTGTTTTAGTTTTAAACCAATTTTCCGGATGAACACAAAATCCGGTAATACCAATGGTTTCTGTTTCCAATCCAAAATAGTATAGCAATTCTGTTTGCGAGGGGACTAATGAAACAATCTTTTTAGGTATATAACCCAGGTCAGCCGTTTTTTGCAGAATCATGTTATAAAAATAAGAAGAAGCGCAGGTTTAGGAACAAAAAAAAACTCCCATGTAAACCTGACGAATCAGGTAACAGTGGGAGTTTGATTTTTTTAAACCAACTAAGCACAAGTCGGTTTTTCAGGATTCAATGGATCTGCTTTCTTAAGGGGTTAACTTATTATGCAGAGAGCCTTAAATAATTTCATCCTGGTGTTTCAGTGTTTTTCAATGTAGCCATCATCGCTTTTTACAGCATAGGCAGGATATTGGTTTTTTTGGTTTTTCAGCCATCATCGCTTTTTAAAGCATAGGCCGGATATTGGTTTTTTCTTAAGACCTGTTGGTTTTTCTAATGGACAAGATCTTAAAGCGAATATTGGTTCAAAAATTTAAAAAGAAGTTGACTGATATTGGATTGTTTGTTGATTCTTCACAAACATTGGATTTAACTTTTTTGGCTTTAATCAGGATTTTGGATAATGATTGATATTTAATCTCTATCAATCAACTTCTAAAACAAAGATGCGGCAGTTATTTAGTTTTTTATAGAGCGGTATTCCCCTTTTTTTAACATACTGCTTTTACTGCAACGATAGTAAATATTCATGTAAGGTTATGGAAGTCTTACGTAATCAAGCATCGTAATATTACGTGTATGGGATGCAGGTATTCCCTTATATTAAAAGTGCTGCATTCATCAAATGCAGCACTGTACTATATTTCACTTGTTCGTAAATTAACGTTTGGTTTATTTTGTGAGGCTTTGTATAATATCGTATTTGGTTACAATATGAAATATTCCGCTTTCATCTTTACTTAAAACAGCCCCGTTTTCTTTATTAATAAACGTACTTAATCTTTCAACAGGTGTTTCAAATGCAACTTCCGGGTAAGCTTTTTCCATTACAGATTTAATAGTTTGTGACTTTATATCCGGATTGGTTAAAATTTTATTGAATAACCCACTTGCAGAAATGGCACCAATATTCAAATCTTTTTCCATTACCGGAATATGCTCAATATCATATTTTTTCATCAGTTCTATTGCATCAGCAACAGTATCATCAGCACTTAAATTGATTAATTTCTGTACCCCTCTGCCACTTATTAAGTCTTTAAAAGTCTTTACCTCTAAAAACCCTCTTTCCAGCATCCACTGGTCATTATATACCTTGCCTACATAACGGCTGCCATGGTCATGAAAAATTAAAACAACCACGTCATCTTTTTTTAACTGGTCTTTCAGTTGCATCATACCCTGTAAACAACTGCCTGCGCTATAACCACAAAACATTCCTTCTTCTTTGGCAATACGCCTTGCCATTACTGCGCCGTCCTTATCTGTAACTTTTGTAAATACATCAATTACACTCATATCATAATTGGCAGGTACAAAATCTTCACCAAAGCCTTCACTGATATATGGGTATACTTCCTTTTGGTCCAGTTCACCGGTTTCAAAATATTTTTTTAACAAAGAGCCATAACTGTCAATGGCCCATACTTTTATATTCGGATTTTTTTCTTTAAGGTATTTGCCTGTACCAACTATGGTTCCTCCGGTACCTGTTGCCACAACCAGGTGCGTTACTTTACCTTCTGTTTGTTCCCAGATCTCTGGACCAGTTTGTTCGTAATGGGCATCCCGGTTAGCCAGGTTATCGTATTGGTTTACATACCAGCTATTGGGTACTTCGCTTGCCAGTCTTTTGGAAACGGAGTAATAACTGCGTGGATCTTCAGGCTCAACATTAGTTGGGCAAACAATAACTTCAGCTCCTACAGCTTTTAAAATATCAGCTTTTTCCTTTGATTGTTTATCTGTTGTAGTGAAAATACATTTATATCCTTTTACACAGGCAGCCAGTGCCAGACCCATACCTGTATTTCCACTTGTACCCTCAATGATGGTACCTCCGGGTTTTATTTTACCCTCCTTTTCAGCAACTTCCAGCATTTTTAAAGCCATGCGGTCTTTTATTGAATTACCCGGATTAAAATATTCAACTTTTGCCAAAACAGTGCAGGGCAGGTTTTTAGTGATCTTATTGAGTTTGATCAACGGTGTATTGCCAATAGTTTCCAAAATATTATTCAGCCACATAATTTCTTTTATTTGCGGCAAAGGTAAGAAAATGCGATGACGGGATAATGCGTTAGATTAAAACCGTTACAAAGCGTAATTTCAACTGGCTGTCATTTCAATTTCCATAGTAAGTAATCATATAAGGGCCATCAATGGGTAGTTCTATGCCTCCTAAAAAAAATAACAGGAGAATACCGTAATTATCTATACGAAGGCAGCTTAATCTTTTAAGAAATAAAAAATGAAGCTGTTAAAATTCAGCAGTTTTTTTATTTATTTTAAGCATTTGAAAAGAGGCCTGTTATTTTCTTAAAATCTCGAGTGATCTTTTAATTGCCTCATCTGTTGAATTAATAACCTCAAAAAAGCCTTCATTCCGCCATAACTGCCTGGCAATGGATGCTTTTATACGTTCTGTAAGATCTACTTTTTCTTTTGGAGAAACTGTTGAAATATCAATAGAGTCTTTGGCTGCTGTAAGTAAAAATTGTTTCCAGTTATCTTCGGTAAAAGTAAATCCATTAATAAAGTCATTGGGTTTTTTATAAATTTTCAGCAACGATGCGTTTTGAAGATAAAAGTAATAAGCAAAGTTACCAATGGTTCCTTTACTGTAAATCAGCGAAGCCATTTTGCTCAAACCTGCAGTATCCATGGCAATAAAGTAATCCGGGGTAATTCCTCCTTTTCCATAAACCTTTTTGCCTCCATTGGTTTTGTATACCTTGCCGGTATCCTTTTTTACAGTATTCAAATTTTGTGATTCACCATCATGAATGCGGTTATTAATTTCATCATAATATGCTTTTTCCCCGTTTGTATAAGGCCTTTGAATACTGCGGCCAGTAGGTGTAAAATAGCGAGCAACAGTTAAACGAAGGGCGCTTTTATCACTGAGGTCAAATTGTTCCTGTACCAAACCTTTACCAAATGAACGCCTCCCAATTATGGTGGCCCTGTCCCAATCCTGTAAAGCACCGATCAGCACTTCGCTTGCACTGGCGGTTCCTTCATCTGCCAAAACAACTAAGGGTCCTTTTTCAAATTGTCCGTTTCTCCTGCATCGGTATTCTTTTTTTTCTACATGCTTTCCTTCGGTATAAGTAATTAATTTATCCGCTTCTAAAAACTCATCGGCAATTTCAACAGCTTCATCTAAAATACCACCGCCATTTCCTCTCAAATCAAGGACTAAGTTTTGCAAACCTGCTTTCTTCAGGGCTTCCAGTGATTCCATAAATTCACGATAGGTTTGCGAAGAGAATTTATTAAGCCGGATATAACCGGTTTGAGGGTTGATCATATAACTGGCATCAACACTGCTTAAAGGGATCGCATCCCTGGTAATCTTTACCTGCTTTTGTTCCTGGCCACGTAAAAAAGTAACGGTTACTTTAGTACCCCGGTTTCCACGAAGTAACTTTCTGTAAGTTTCAGCATTTGTTTTTTTACCGGCAATAATATCCTCACCAACTTTAATAAATTTATCGCCTGTTAATAATCCTGCTTTAAAGCCCGGACCATCTGTTAAAACATTAATTACATGAAGTGTATCATTAAAAATATTGAACTCTATACCGATTCCGAAAAATTTACCGGCAAGGTCTTCATTCACCTGTTGGAGTTCTTCTGCCGGAATAAATACAGAGTGTGGGTCTAATTTATTAAGCATCGCCTGGATACCTGTATCTGCCAGTGAATCCATTTTTACCACATCAACATACCTGTTATTTATCAGGTCCATTATTTCCTGAATCGGCCTGCGTTTTTCAGTAAAAAAGAAACTTTTACCGGGCATATTATCCTTCATTTTATAGCCCAGGTACATTCCAATAATCATTGTTATACTAAAAAGAAGGGGTAACCAAACCTGAATTTTATTCTTATTCATTTTGCGAAGATACGCAGAAGCAGCTAGGGAAAATACATACTGCTGCAGCAAATCCTTAATGTTGATGTTATACAAACAGTTAAACCGGTATTGTTACCCAATAAAAGTATTGTTGAAACAAAATCTATCTGATGATGCCTGACCGGAGTTACTTTTATATTACAATTATTAGCAAAATAAACTAACTTCAAATTATAATTACAATACAATATAATGTCGATCAAATTAATTGCTGACAGTGGTTCTACAAAAACGGAATGGTGTTTGATAAATGAAAAGACTTCAAAAACCTATTTTACACAAGGCTTGAGCCCTTATTTTCTTTCAGCCGTTCAATTTCAGGATATACTTGAAAAAGAGCTTTATCCCAAACTAAAAATTAAACCGGAAGAAATTTACTTTTATGGCACAGGTTGCAGTAATGCGGATAATGTGAAATTGGTAAAAAAAGCCATTCAAAAAGTTTTTGTACAGGCAGATGTTTTTGTTGATCATGACCTGATGGGCGCTGCCAGGGGGCTTTGTGGCCATGAAAAAGGCATTGCCTGTATTTTAGGTACCGGCTCCAATTCCTGCTATTATAATGGGAAAAAAATAGTAAAGAATAGTCCCGGCCTGGGCTATGTTTTAGGCGATGAAGGGAGTGGGGCCTACCTGGGCAAAAAAGTAATTCAGTATTTTTTATATAATACTTTTGATGAAGATCTGATGGACAGGTTTAAGGCAAAATTTAATACCGGCAACGATGAAATTCTGACTTCGGTCTATAAAAAACCTTTGCCAAACAGGTACCTGGCATCATTTGCGATCTTTTTAGCCGAAAACAGGGGGCATTATATGATCGAAAATATAATTGAAGATGGGTTTAATGATTTCTTTTTTAATCATATTTATAAATACCGTGAAAGCTGGACAATGCCCATCCATTTTACCGGCAGTGTAGCTTATGGGTTTAGAGATGTTTTAAAAGAAATGTGCCGTTCTTATGAATTGCAACTGGGTAAAGTAATTAAAAAACCAATGGATGGGTTGGTTAATTTTCATACATAATAATATATGTCATTTAAACAAATAACTGAATCTGAATCACATTACAGGCATCTTGAAAAAATGACTGTAGAAGAAATATTGACTAATATAAATCAAGAGGATATAACGGTTCCCAATGCCATTGCAAAAGTAATTCCTCAAATTGAAGCTTTAGTTAATGTAGTGGTAGATAAAATGCTGATGGGGGGGCGTTTATTTTATATAGGGGCCGGCACCAGTGGGCGGCTGGGAATTGTAGATGCGAGTGAATGTCCTCCAACCTATGGAGTGCCATATGGTTTAGTGATAGGAATTATAGCCGGGGGCAATAAAGCAATAACAGAAGCCGTTGAGTTTGCAGAGGATGATGCTAAACAGGGCTGGACCGATCTGCAAGCTCAACAGGTGAATGATAAAGATGTAGTAATTGGTATAGCGGCAAGCGGAACTACGCCCTATGTGATAGGTGCCCTGAATAAATGCAGGGAAGGCAATATTGTAACCGGGAGCATCTGTTGTAATCCAAATGCCCCATTAAGTGCTGCCTCTGATCACCCAATAGAAATTGTGGTTGGGCCTGAGTTTGTAACGGGAAGCACCCGTATGAAAAGCGGCACGGCACAAAAATTGATTTTAAATATGATTTCTACCACAGTAATGATACAATTAGGAAGGGTAGAAGATAATAAAATGGTCAATATGCAGCTTACTAATGACAAATTGGTTGACAGGGGCGTAAAGATGCTGATGGAGAAAATAAATTCAGCTGATTATGAAACTGCTAAAAAGCTGCTTTTGAAGACCGGCAGTGTTAAAAAAGCGGCTGAAAACCGCCACTTATAAAAAAATATTGGATGATTTATGTAATTTTATTAATTTAGATATCTTAAATATAATTAAAACTCCTCTTATGAATATTAAACTTTTACTCTCAACAACACTTATTGTTACAAGCTTGGTTTCCCAGGCCCAGGATGCTAATAAAACTTATGCCATTACAGGCGATGGCCATGGCGATTTTATGTGGATGAACATACGCCAGGTTGATATAACAACGGGTAAAATTATTCAGGATGTATATCAAAGGGAAAAAACAGCTTTTGTTATGATGGATGCTGATACAAAAAATCAGTCATTGTCACAACAACGGCCAACAGCAACGATGGTTGCAGCTGCCGCTTATGATAAAAATCAAAATAAATTATTTTTTACCCCTATGCGGATCGGGGAATTACGCTGGCTTGATTTAGGTGCCAGAGGTGATGCTCAGAAATTTTATACAGTTAAGTCAAACCTGTTATATACAAGTGATGCATTAAATAACGAAGCTAATCATTTTACCCGCATGGTGATTGCGGCCGATGGAAATGGTTATGCACTTACTAATGATGCAACACGGTTGCTGAAATTCACAACAGGTAAAAAAGTAACCATATCTGATATGGGTTCTCTTATTGATGATGAATCAAACAAAACAGTTTCAATCCATAATAAATGTACAAGCTGGGGAGGGGATATGATAGCTGATGCATACAATAAATTATATATCATTTCTGCCAATCATTATGTATTTACTGTAGATGTAAAAACCAACGTTGCAAAATATATTGGCTTCATCAATGACTTACCTTCCAATTACAGTACTAATGGTGCTGCAGTTGATAAGGATGGTAATGTAGTTGTATCGAGTGCCAATACATTTGCCGGGTATTACAAATTTAGCCTGAAAGATTTTGCAGCAGTTAAAATAGAAGGTTCGGATATGGTTTATAATGCATCTGACCTTGCCAATGGTAACCTGTTATTGCAGAAAGAAGCAGATGCAGAAAGAAATTTTGGAACGGCTGACTTTAAGCCTGTAATACCAGGTATAACCAACGAAGCACATATTTATCCTAACCCTGTAACAACCGGTGAGTTTAAAGTTTCTTTTGACGGACAGCAGCCGGGTAAATATAATGTTACTGTTACTGATCTTTCCGGCAAACCTGTAATGAACAGGGTTGTTACTGTTAATGCTAAAACACAAATAGAAACAGTATCGTTAAACAGGAGTTTTGCAAAGGGTATTTATATGGTAAAGGTTACCGATGCCAACAATAAATTTATTTTTACTGAAAGGATAGTGGTACAATAAAAATATTACAGTTATTAAGTGTAAGGGGTTGTCAAATTTTGACAACCTTTTTTTTTGTATTTAACCAGCTGAATGATTTCATTTCAATGAATTGTCGGAAATTTGCAGATATATAGTTAACCGGATAATTATTTTTATTTGCAGGATATAGAACCATATTACAACTGGCGGCATTTATACATAGCTGAAGACGATAAGTTATCCCCTTTTTTTGGGCGTGAATACAGCGAATTTGAGTTCTCCAATACGGTTTATAATTTTTATATTCATCCGCAGTGGGATGATTTTGGATCCAGGACATTATACATGAAGATCCTGTTTGTAGATTACGAACAAAGCTTTACCATTATTGAGTTACTGGGCGAATGGAATGATGCGATAGAGAATGATATCATGACACTGCGGAGAGATATTACTGATATTATGTTCCTGCAGGGAATTACTAAATATATCCTGATCGCTGAAAATGTGTTAAACTTTCACAGCAGCGATGACAGTTATTATGAGGACTGGCGGGAGCAACTGGAGGATGTGGGAGGATGGGTAGTGCTTGTTGATATGCCCGCACAGAGCCAATATGATTTTGTGCAAGCCAGGTTAACCAATTATCTGGGGTTGGTTGATTTTCCACAATGGCGTACACTTAAACCTGAAATCGTTTTTCAGCAACTGGATGATATGATGATCCGAAGGCTACACGCGAATGAATAACATTAAGAATGATCAGCAGTACAGGTTTTTACTATAAAATTTATAATAGAAGATTGTTTTTGCACTGACCTGTCGTATTTTTGTGCCGCGATATTAACTCTAATTTTTTCAATATGACCTGGAAAATTTTTTTCACTTCTTCAATTGGTAAGAAATTGACAATGGGCCTTACAGGTCTTTTTTTAGTCACATTCTTAGTGGTGCATGTTGGCGTAAACTCCTGCATTTTCGTTAATGATGGCGGTGAAACTTTTAATGCCGCCGCTCATTTTATGAGTCATAACTGGCTGATACGGATCATGGAGCTTGGCTTATTTGCAGGGCTCATTCTTCATATAGTGCAGGGGCTTTTATTATGGAAACAGAACAGCGCTGCACGACCGGTAAAATACACGGTAAATGCAGCTACTGAAAATAGTAAATGGTATAGCCGTTCCATGGGTTTACTCGGCACATTGCTCCTTTTCTTTTTAGTCATTCACATTTCAAAATTCTTTATTGATACCAAAATCGCCATGTATGCAGATGGTGGTGCAAATGATGCCACCCATAATTTATTTCTGGAGATGAAGGAAGAGTTTCAAAAATGGTGGATAGTTATTATTTATATTTTAGGTGTTATTTCATTATTCTGGCATTTGCTGCATGGCTTTCAAAGTGCGTTTCAAACATTTGGGATAAACCATAAAAAATACACACCCATAATTAAAACTATTGGAGTTGGCTATTCGGTTGTAGTTTGTATTTTATTTGCCTTGATGCCAATTGCATTTTATTTTGGCTGGATATAGTTGTTGTAATTAGTTTATAGGTATATGAACCAAAAAAAAGCAATACTGTTCCATGTTCTAGCAGATGCAGGTTTTAAATGCTTCTGTAATCATAAGCATTTCAGCCTGTATAGCTTTTCGGATGATTTAAATTTTGAAGAAGTATTGGTCAAAAGTTGTACAGGTTATCCAGGTACGATATTTTGTAAGGACAAATTAAGAATAAACTAAAATTTATAATTCATAATAAAAGATATGTCTTTAAATTCAAAAATACCACAAGGTGAAATGGATGAAAAGTGGACCGATTATAAGGGCCATGTAAAACTTGTTAACCCGGCCAATAAGCGTAAGCTCGAAATAATTGTTGTAGGTACAGGTTTAGCCGGTGCCTCTGCTGCAGCTTCTTTAGGAGAGATGGGTTATAAAGTAAAAGCATTTTGTTTTCAGGATAGTCCACGCCGGGCACATAGCATTGCAGCACAGGGGGGTATTAATGCCGCAAAAAATTATCAGAATGATGGAGACTCTGTTTTCCGGTTATTTTACGATACAGTAAAGGGCGGAGATTACCGGGCAAGAGAAGCTAACGTTCACCGCCTTGCCGAAGTTAGTGCAGCCATTATTGATCATTGCGTAGCACAGGGAGTACCTTTTGCTAGAGAGTATGGAGGCTTATTAAGCAACCGCAGTTTTGGCGGTACACAGGTACAACGTACATTTTATGCAGCCGGACAAACCGGTCAGCAATTATTGTTAGGCGCTTATAGTGCTTTGGAAAGACAGGTGGCATTGGGTAATGTAACTATGCACAGCAGGCATGAAATGCTGGATATTGTAAAAATTGAGGGCAGGGCCAGGGGAATTATTGCCCGGGATCTGATAAACGGGAATTTAGAAAGACATTTTGGACATGCAGTATTATTATGCAGCGGTGGATATGGTAATGTATTTTATTTAAGTACCAATGCCATGGGCAGTAATGTAACAGCAGCCTGGAAAGCCCATAAACAAGGTGCTTTTTTTGGCAATCCCTGTTTCACACAGATTCACCCAACCTGCATACCGGTAAGTGGCGATCATCAGAGTAAATTAACATTGATGAGTGAGAGTTTACGTAATGACGGCAGGATATGGGTTCCTAAACAAAAAGATGAAAAAAGAAAAGCGGTTGATATACCCGAAGCAGAAAGAGATTATTATTTAGAGCGGCGATATCCGGCATTTGGAAATCTTGTTCCCCGTGATGTGGCTTCAAGAGCTGCAAAGGAAAGATGTGATGAAGGTTATGGCGTTGGTACAACAAAAATGGCCGTGTATCTTGACTTTGCAGATGCCATATTGCGTTATGGAAAAATTGCAGCCGGCAAACAGGGGCTTGATCAGGTTGATGAATCTACTATAATAAAAATGGGTAAAGCGGTTGTTGCAGAAAAATATGGTAATCTTTTTGAAATGTATGAAAAGATAACCGGTGAAAATCCTTACGAAATGCCGATGCGGATCTTTCCTGCGGTACATTATACGATGGGTGGTTTGTGGGTTGATTATGAATTAAAAACCACCATCGACGGATTATATGCACTTGGGGAAGCAAACTTTAGTGATCATGGGGCAAATCGTTTGGGTGCAAGTGCTTTAATGCAGGGATTGGCAGATGGCTATTTTGTAATTCCATACACTTTAGGCAATTATCTGGCTGATGATATCCGTACTGCATCTATACCAACGTCACACCAGGCGTTTGAAGAAGCAGAGAAAACGGTAAGTGACCGGATCAATAACCTGATGAACATTAAAGGAAACCAAACCGTAGAAAGTTTTCACAAACGGTTGGGAAAAATAATGTGGGATAAATGTGGCATGGCCCGTAATGCAATATCATTACAGGAAGCTATTGATGAAATTCAGGCATTGAAAAAAGAATTTTGGAGTGATGTTAAAATCCCCGGTGATATTAATGAAATGAATCCCGAGCTTGATAAAGCCGGCAGGGTAGCAGATTTTATTGAGCTGGGCGAACTCATGTGTAAAGATGCGTTGAATAGAAATGAAAGTTGTGGCGGACACTTCAGGGAAGAATCACAAACAGAAGATGGTGAAGCAAAACGTGACGATGATCATTACAGTTATGTATCAGCCTGGGCGTATAAAGGCGAAAGCAACTGGCAACTGAATAAGGAGGCTTTAACTTTTGAAATTGTTAAACCTACGCAGCGATCATACAAATAGAATACCCTCAAACCAACTTAAAGGATATTGAAATAGTTTGTATAAAAATTGATCAGCAGGTTATTTAAATGTTTCATGAAATAAGTAATCAGCTTTAAATTTAAGTTCGTTGTTCGGTAGAGTCCGGGGTTGTAAAGTAGGTAGACTCACTTTTGTAAAAGATGCTATGAATATGGTTATACTTTGGCAGAATCAATATAATCAGTATTACCAATTCTAAAAATATAAAACACCGGGCCTTATATTTTTTATGACAGAATTTTGGATGCTGTCCGGTTGAATACAAAAATTATAAAAGAATTTAAGAAGTATGGAACATTATAACATGAATCTCACACTGAAAGTGTGGAAACAAAAAAACACTAAAATAAGAGGTGGTTTTGAAACTTACCAGGTACAGGATATTTCATCTGAAATGTCTTTTCTTGAAATGTTTGATGTGCTGAATGAACAGCTTATAAAAGCCGGTAAAGATCCCATTGCATTTGACCATGATTGCAGGGAAGGTATTTGTGGTATGTGCAGTATGTATATTAACGGCCGTGCGCATGGTCCGTGGACAAAAAATACAACCTGCCAGCTGCATATGCGGGCCTTTAAGGATGGCGATACCATTGTAGTAGAACCATGGCGTTCTGCGGCTTTCCCTGTTATAAAGGATTTAGTGGTTGACCGTGCTGCATTCGACAGGATCATTCAGGCAGGTGGATTTATTTCAGTTAATACCGGCAATGCGGTTGATGCCAATGCATTGCCTGTTGATAAAAAAGATGCAGATGCTGCTTTAGATGCTGCTTCCTGTATTGGCTGTGGAGCCTGTGTGGCAGTATGTAAAAACAGCAGTGCCATGTTATTTGTAAGTGCTAAAGTTTCTCAACTTGCTTTATTGCCGCAGGGCCAGCCTGAAAGAAACTCCAGGGTTTTGAATATGGTTGCACAAATGGATAAAGAAGGGTTTGGCAATTGTACCAATACGTATGCCTGCGAAGCGGAATGTCCCAAAGGTATTTCCGTTTCAAATATTGCCAGGATGAACAGGGAGTATTTGAAAGCAGGATTAAGCACAGAAGATTAATTAATTAGTATTCCCGTTGAATCAGGATTTTCTCATTTACAAATTCATCTTTTAATTTCAGCTTCATAATATAAACTCCGTTTTGTAAATGTGGCAGCGCAATGTTAACCGTGCCGGATACATTGTTCATATTTTTTGTAAAGACCATGTTGCCTTCTATACTGTAAAGAACTATCTGCTCAATCGATTTATCCGAAATAAT
This sequence comes from Chitinophagaceae bacterium, assembly GCA_031413755.1. GTDB lineage: Bacteria > Bacteroidota > Bacteroidia > Chitinophagales > Chitinophagaceae > Ferruginibacter. The sequence continues at coordinate 58,005 of JANOFR010000034.1, read as the reverse complement.
GGTACACCTGTCATCAGTAACCGGCATGGGATATATCTTTACAGCACTGTTGGCTTTTTTAGTAACCACAGCAACAGGTGAATAGGTTACCCGGCCATTTTTATCAGTAATTTTAAGTTTGTAAAACAGTTTTGTAAACACGGCAATACTGTGTTGAAATTTGTAATTATTTTCAATGCCATTGTTCAGGGCATTTACACTTCCTGCCTTTTCATAATTAACCCCATCAATGCTGTATTCAATTTCGTAAACGGCCATATTAAGCTCGTTTGCTGTTTCCCATTTAATTTCATTGTATGTGTTATAAGCCCTTACAGTAAACTGTTTTAAGGTAACAGGCAACACACTGTTTGTTGTAATTTTGTAAATAATACCGTCCAGTCCAACTGCATACAGGTCGCCATTTTCTGCTTCACCAAAACCTGCAATGGAACCGGGTAAACCTGCCTGCAGTGTTACTGTAAACCCACCCATACCATCTGATTTTAATAACCAGGCATTGGCAGATATAAAATCTGAACAGATATAATAACCATACATTGCAGGGAATTCTGCACCACGGTAAACATAACCGCCTGTAATAGAAAATCCGCCGGAAGCAAAATTATGCGGGTATTCAAAAACCGGCGAAATATAATTAACAGGCGGCAGGCAACCTGCTGTATTATAGGCTGCATTTCCTTCATAACAACGCCAGCCATAATTAATACCACCCGCTGATACAAAGTTGCGGTTATTTAATTCTTCCCAGGCATTTTGCCCTACATCTGCTATCCATATGTCATTGTTAAACCTGTCAAAACTCCAGCGCCAGGGGTTTCGCAAACCAATTGCAAAAATTTCATCTCTTACCAGCGGGTCGCCTACATAAGGGTTATCCGGTGGAATGCTGTAATAAGGCGGAATGGAAAAAGCATCAACATTAAGCCGCATCATTTTACCTAAAAGTGAATTGCCATTTTGAGCAAAATTACTTGGGTCGCCACCGCTGCCGCCATCACCGGTTCCAAAATATAAATTGCCATCGGGACCAAAGAGCAATTTCCCGCCGTTATGATTTGAAGAAGGTTTTGCGATATTTAATAAAACCACTCCGGTTGCTTCATCTGCGGCATTGGGGTTGGCAGCCTGTGTTTGAAAGCGGGCAATAGTTATATCTCCGTCAGTATTGGTGTAGTAAATAAAAAAGTACCTGTTGTTTTCATAGTTTGGATGAAAAGCAAGACTTAGCAAACCCAATTCTCCTCCGAGAGAAAGGCTGTCAGGGATATCTAAAAAATTGCCAGGCAAAAGTGTACCGCCGTTTAAAATTTTTATAGTTCCGTCCTGTTCAACAATAAAAAGGCGGTTGCTTCCATCGCCTGCATTTACAATATCAACAGGCGAAATTAAGCCGGAAGAAATAATAGGATTAAAAATTAAAACAGGCGGGGTTTGTGCTGAAATGACGGTTGGATATATAAGTTGAAGAACTGCAAACGCAGTCAGGATGATCAATTTATTATTTTTGATGGTAAAAGCTAAACTCATATTTCTGTATTTAAATTATATAAGCACTATATGGTTTATAATAAATACAATGCCTGTCAGCTTTTCGTAAAATTGGTTTGAAAGTTAATACTCTTTTGCAGTTTCAATTAGTACTGAATAACGGGTATAAAGATAAGGCCTAAAATGATTCACAGGGAAATAAATATGATACAAATAATCCTTTTACATGGGGTGTAAGGAATTTATTATTGCCAGAGCCGCTAAAACATCTGCCTGTTTATTTCTTTTTCTTTTTTATTGTAAACACCCTCGATATATTGAAACCAAAATGGATGTCTCCTTTAAAGAAATCACCGGTTGTTTCTGTTATAAAAGTTTTTTCTGTCATACCGGTAGAGTTGGTAAAATGCAATTGAAAAACGTGACCGCCGGTTTCGATATCAAATCCAACTGCTAATGAATTTTTTGTTCCGGTGATCCTATAACTTTCGCCTTCAACTAATGATATCGGCAAAACATGATAATACTCCACATTAAAACTTAAACGTTTGGATAATTTTATCCGTCCGCCTGCACCTAAAGCAAAAAAATCATTAGGTTCAGTTACTTCCCTGGCTAAGTTAGCATGTACAAAAGATGGCATAAGCTGTAAGGAAAGCCCTTCGCTGAATTTTCTGGCAATGATTAACTGATGCGAATAAGATAGACGGGAAGTGTAATAATTCTTACGCTTTGGATCTTCCCATTTTAAAGTTTTAAGCATCACAGTTGATACAGCGCTGATAGAAATTGGAGAGGGTGATCTTCCGCCTGTTGCCTGCCGCAGTATTTTAAACTTGCCAAAAGCATCATATTGTTTCTGAAAGGTGCTTCGCCCAACACCAATCATTAATCGGTTCGACAGGCCATAATCCAGTCCCATGCGCATCGTAGCCTGATCCAATCCAAAGAGTTCATAACTGCCTTTGTTAACCATACCAAAACGGTGTGATATTTTAAAGTCTAAAACTCCGGCAGCAACATTTTCAATTGAATGGCCATTAATAAGCCTGCTTGTTTTAAAAGTTGCAGTAGCGTAATCTCTTTTCTTTTTATCATTCCTGGTTTCATTATCAAGCATTTTCATTAAATCATCCTGTGCATAAACTTTTGGTAAAGTAATGCTCACTAATAGAATAAACAGAATAAGTTTTTTCATCAATCAGGGTTTAAGTTTTATTTTTTTAATTCGTAATTGCATTCAACGACAATGTCAATTTCTTCTGAAATTTTATCAGCAACCAAAGATGGAATGCTCACTTTAAAATCCTTGAGTTTCAACTGGAACTTTGAAAACGCATTTATCTTCCCTGCTTTTATAGTTAATGAACCCGTTGAGATAACTTTTTTAGTAACCCCATGAAATGTTAAATCACCTTCTATGTTTACAGGGTAAGCACCGTCTTTCGAAAAGTTTACAGCGGAAAGGTTATTAATCTTTCCTTTGAAAGTAGATTTGGGGTATTTATTACTTTCTGCATAATTTTCATTAAAATGCTCTTCCATTAATGCACTTGCAAAATGAAAACTTTTAACTAAAATGGCAAAAACCATTTCGCCTGATTGCGAATTAAATACACTGGAAACCTCATTATTATCTGCTTCAACTTTTTCGGGCGATTTAGCCTGTGAGCTAAAAGAAACCTTACCTGTTTTTGTCATGTAAATAGTCTGTGCATCAGCAAATGATACAAGCATACAGAACAAGAAACCAAAAAATACTTTTTTCATAGTTAGTAATTTTAATTATTAGGAGTACCTGAATTTATCCATTGTTGAATTTTTGCAAGTGTGCAACTGGGTAATTTTGCGCCAGCTTTTGGCATATTGCCGTTGATCAGATTAGTGGAGCCCATTAACCTGCCATTTAATGCCTGGGTTTTTATACCCGTATAAGTATCAAGAATTACGCCACTGGCCGCATCAACAGTATTGTGGCACCCACCTGCATTACAACTGGCATTCATGACCGGTAATACGTCACTTGAAAATTTTGCAACAATTGATGTATCACAGGGCAGTTTGCCATCCGGGTATAATAAATCTGCTTTATCATAATAGCAACTTTCAAATGATATGACAGCAATAAGAGAAATTATAACTAATAACATCAATACATTCTTCATAATGATTTTTTATTTAATTGTTTAAAGTTCCTGCGGCTATCCATTTTCTGAGCTGTTCAATTTTGCAATCCGATAACTTTGTACTACCCTGGGGCATTGCAATAAATCCTGCAGCATGGGTAATACTTCCCATAAGTTTCCCATTTAGTGCAATACTTTTCACATTTGCAAAAGTGCTTACATCAATACCTCCGCCCAATGAAGTGGGGTTATGACATCCTTTGCAGTACGTATTCATTAAAGGTGCCACAGCGCCTGAATAAGAAAATACAGTTGAATCACAATCGTTACAGGCATTATTTTTTGCACCCTGTAAGATCCATTTATAAATAATGTCTTTTTGTGACTGGGTAAAAGCAGCTGCAGGTGGTGGCGGCATTCTGTCGCTGCCACTTTGATTTAATACTTTGTATAATTTACTATTTGCCGGATCTCCGGGCCTTACACCACCTGTAGATACTATTTTTGAATAGCTTGTTAAATTAACGCCATCTTTTTGCGTTATTGCATCGTGACACCCGCTCATGGCACAGCCGGAATTTAATAAGGGTAATACCTTATTTTGAAAATAAACGGTATCGGTACTGCAGGTTTGTGTACCACCTGAAACCGGAACATCTATTTCTGAAACAGGAATATCATGTTTGCATGAGTTTAGTGACAGTAATAAAATAATGCCCGGTACAGTAAATAATAATATTCTTTTGTAGCTCATTTTTCTGGTTAGGGGTTTTAAAAATTCGTTCTTAAAAAAGTATTAATATTTTATTTATCCTGAATAATACAGCTTACCAAAACCACATCTGTAAGAAAACCTGTACAGATCCCTTTAATAATTACAGATGAGTTCGGTTTAATCCCTGATGGGGCAGTACCATCAAGGGTACATATTAAACCACTTAAATCTGTACCCTTAAGCGTAATTACAGGTTTTCCTTTTTGATTTTTTGATACCTCATTTATTTCTCCGTTTATTTCCAGCACCTTATCAAGGTATGCAGCATTTGCTTCGGCTTCATTATTTTCATAAGCGGTAACCAAATCAAAGGCAGAAACTTTTATTGCTTTTATCTGCTCAACATTACGGTGCGGTTTCGTGTACATTTGATATCCTACAAGCCCTCCGGCTGTTATTAACAGCAAAACTGATAACAAGCCCCAGGTAATTATTTGTTTTTTGCTCTTTTTCATAATATATCAATTTATTTATCTGAACTAAAATTATACCATACTCACTTAAAAAATTGTAAACATCTGCTGAACCTGTATTTAAACCTGCTGGATTGTTTAATTTATATTTTAAACAAGGCAGCAGGTTAGTTTTTCAAATCTTCATTTAGTTAAACATTTAACTTAATCAGTATACCTGTGCCCAGCATTAATCCAGTTGGTAATCATTGCTTTCTCTGTTGCATTTAATAATGATTGCGGGCTTATAGGCATTTTCTTAAGTGTATAAGTAACACAGGCTCCGTTAATCTGGCTCCACTTTGTTACAATACTGCAATCGGCATCAAAATTATATCCTGCTGTCGTTGTTCCGTTCATATGACATCCGCTTCCACTGCACCTTGTTGAAATAAGTGTTCTCATATTTGTAAACAAAGGCCCTTTTGGTACCACTCCTACAATCTGGGATTGTGTTTTTGTACATCCGGCAGCATCTTTTACTCCAAGTAAAAAAGTGCCGGCATTTAAATTGGCAAATACATTGCTGGTTTGGTATGCACCACCATTAATATTATAGGTGAAACCTGTAGATCCTGTAGCAGTTACTGTAATACTTCCATTGGCAGTTGGAGTTATACAAGGCGTTGTATTTACCACAACAGTTGTAATGATTATGTTTACACTGTTGCATCCGCCTGTAGCTGTTAATATTACCTGCTTGCTGCCTAAACAGCCATTTGAATTTTTTGCGGTAATTGTATAAGTACCTGCTGCAAGGTTTAAGAAAGTTCCACTTGCCTGGTATGCCCCATTATTTAAACTATACGTAAAACCTGTGCCGCCTGTAGCTGATGCTGTTATTGAACCATTGCTTTGCCCGGTTGTAGGGTTTACACTTGTAGCTGAAACAACTACTGTAATTCCTGAACATGGATTAGTGGAGCCTAAGGCAACTGTTGTAACACCGGTACAGCCATTTGAATTTTTAGCTGTAATGCTGTAATTGCCTGCAGCTAATCCGGTAAATGTGCCACTTGCCTGAAAAGCCCCGTTATTTAAACTGTAAGTAAATCCGGTACCCCCGGTTGCTGTTGCTGTAATTGAACCATTACTTTGGCCGGTTGTGGGTTGAACTACTGTAGTGGTAATTACAACAGAGATTCCTGCACAGGGATTGTTGGTACCAATGGTAATTTGATTTATGCCTATACATCCTGCAGCACTTTTAGCAGCAACAACATAATTGCCTGCAGCTAAATTTGAAAATATACGACCGGATTGAAATGGTCCGCTGTTAATGCTGTATGTGAAACCGATGCCGCCAGTTGCCGTAGCTGTTACAGAACCGTTTGATTGATTTGGTGAAGCATCTGTTTTTGTAAGTGATACAATAATGGTAACGCCCTGGCAGGGATCAAATGAGCCTATTTGTACTTCAACCGTATCTGTACAGCCAAATGAATTCTTACCAACCAGATTATAATTTCTAAATGGCTCAAGCCCCGAAAAATAACCGCTGTCCTGGTATGGGCCCCCATTTAGACTGAATTTAAAACCGGAGCCACCGGTTGCGGTAGCAGTGATAGTCCCATTATTTTGATTTAAAGTAGCGGGTGTTTGTATGGCTGTTACTGTAAAAGTACTTCCATCGCAGGAAGGAATTGGAATTTCGTGCTTACAGGCAAATTGAAATAGTACAATAAACAATACCAGCAAGCCTGCAATTTTAATAGTAATACGGGTTTTCATAAAAAATTGGCATTAAGTTAATAAATTGGTTGTTAAAAAGCAGGGTTAATACTTTTATTTATTTACTGATAGGGGGGTTAATTTGAATTGCTTTATTAAAACGAAAAATTAAGCCAAGGAATGTAAAAATCATGTAAAACCCTGCTGAATCTGTATATATGGTTGCTGAAGATGTAAATGGTGAAATAGACTGGGTAAACAGGTTATTCCGAAAGCCAGTTTTTGAAATCATGAGACCTGTCGATGGCTACAACAGTGTCTAATTTTGAGGCTGGAGATAGTTTAACAATAATTCGGGAACGGGTGTGGGCTTTCATTTCTTCTATAGCATGGTGGCCAATGATAAATTGCCGGTTAATACGAAAGAAATTTTTAGGGTTGAGCATTTGTTCTATCTGGTCAAGATTAAAATCCAAGGGAAAACGTTTTCCTTCATTGGTACAAACAAAATTTGATTTGTTTTCCGTATAGAAATAGGCAATATCAGCAATCCGCAGGGATTTGATGGTATCGCCCAATTTAATAATAAAACGGTCCTTATAATTTTTTTTTGGCTGCTGAATGGAGTTTAAAATTTCGGAGTAATCAACTGCAAAAGACCCGGAGCCTTGCAGTGATTTTAGTTTATCAATGGCTCTTTTTACATCAGTTTCATCAATTGGTTTCAACAGGTAATCTACACTATTAACTTTAAAAGCCTGTAAAGCATAAGATTCGTAAGCCGTGGTAAATATTACCGGGCAGGTTATTTTTATTTTATGAAACAACTGGAAACTGTTTCCATCAGCCAACTGAATATCCATAAAAATTAATTCGGGCATTGGATTATGCCTTAGCCAGTTAAGGGTTTCCTCTACACTGGTTATTGCTCCGGTTATATGTGCATCCGGCACAACCTTTAAAATAATTTTCTGAAGACGGTTTAAGGCCTGTTCTTCATCTTCCAGAATAAGTATCTGCATATTTAATTCGAATATATTAAGGGCAGCTTTATAATAAATTCAGCATCATTCTCAAATAGTAAAACTTCCCTTTGGGTTAAAAGTTTATACCTGTTCTTAATATTTTGTAAACCTACTCCTTCACTTTCTTCTTTTTCTGTTTTATAATTGATATTATTTTTCATAACTATCAAATCATGTTCCGAAAAAATAGTAAGGTGCAAGGGTTTTTCTTTACTGATTATATTGTGTTTAACGGCATTTTCAGCTAATAATTGCAAAACCAGGGGTGGGATAAAAGTTGATTTATTTAATGCAGGGTCAATGTTTATGGAAATTTGCAGGGCACTCCCGTATCTTTTCTTCTGAATGAATAAATAGGAATCAAGCAGTTCCAGTTCTTCTTCCAGGGTGATTAATTCTTTTTGACTATATGAAGTCATCTTACGGTAAAACTGTGATAAGTGCTTGATGAGTACAGATGCTTCTTTGGGGTCATCCTCCACAATATTCATTAAGGCATTAAAGCTGTTAAAAAGAAAATGGGGGTTAACCTGGTTTTTTAATGCATCGTATTGTAATTGAAATTTTTCATGTTCAGAATATTTTACTTTTTTGATTGATTTTATTCTTTGCTTTAATGACCAATATAAAATTGCCGAAATAAATAAAAATGTAAAAAGGTAAAACCACCAGGTTGTCCAGAATGATTTTGATATTGAAAACTTGTAAAATGCAATTGGGGCAGTATCAAAATTATTATTTGCCGATGCCCTGATCTTCAATACATATTTACCCGGCCGCAATCTGGGGAAACTGATAACCCGGTCTCCGGTTATATCCCAGTTTTTACTGTATCCCTCAAGCCAATACTGGAATTTTACTTTTTCTGGGGATTTGTAATAGGCGGCCGCAAGTTTAAAACTGAAATTGTTTTCGTCGTATGAAAAGGTTTTCCTTAAAGCAGTGTCAACAGGCTTATTGAACAAATTTACATGCTCAATAACGGCAACAGGCATGTAAGAAGAAATACCTGCGTAGGTATTTAAACAAACAATTCCATTATCAGTGCCAATCCAGATTTTGCCATCCTTACCTTTTGTTATTGAATTTAAGTTGGGCTGCAGCTCATTGAAACCTGACTCTGCTCCATAATGCTGCACTATTTTTTTAACAGGATCCAGGATATCAATTCCTTTTTTATTTACGGCAATTACATTATTAAATTCATCAACAATTACAGAAGTTATGGCTAAATCGGTAAGCCCGTTTTTAATTCCATATTGAATGAATTTAGTGCCGTCATATTCAAAAAGGCCCTCATTGTAAGTGCTTATCCATATATGTTGATTATTGTCTTCGGCAAGTGAATATGTGACAGTTGACGGGAATTGGCCATTGATATAATAATTCACAAATGAATTATTATCAAATACTGCCACGCCTGCTCCGTCTGTGGCAAACCAAACCCTGTTTTTTTTATCAATCAGAATATGATAGATATAATCACTGCCCAACCCATCTTTTTTGCTGTAATTACTGAATTGTATTTTTGCATTCAGTTCATAATTACTATCATTTAATATAAACCTGGATACCCCGTTCAGTGTTGAGATCCAGACCTGGTTATCTTTACCGGTAACGCTTAAAATGTTACCAAAAAACGCAATTGGATTTTCAGTAATACGCCTCCATTTACCAGTTTCAATATTCATTCTGAATAACCCTTCTCCCATAGTTCCGATCCACAGAAAACCAAGCCTGTCTTTATACAGGCCGGTAATATCAATGTGATCCTGTGGTGGGGTAATATCATAGCTTTTCAAATCATTGTTGCCTAAATCATCCTTCGGGCATTCAAATAAGCGCAGGTCAGGGGTAAACCATAATTTATTTTCATCATCAGCAAGAATGGTATGTACTTTAATGAGATTAACTTCTTTTGCACTATACCAGTATTTTAAGTATTCACCCGTAAAACTTACTAATTTATTTTCAGAACCGGCCCAGATATTCCCTTCATTATCCGGTTGTAAATCTGCGATCCTTTTTGGAAACAGGGTATCCTGTAGGACTCTTTCTTTAATCCTTTTTGTTTCTTTATCATATCCAATGATACCGTATTGTTCGGTTGCAATAAAAACAGCTTGGTTTACTTCAATGATATCATTAACCTGGCCATAATCCCAGATGTTATTTTTAGTGGTAACATCAAGTATTTTTTTGGTATCAACTGAAAAAAGTAAGCCTCCTTTTGAATGCATCCCTACCCATATTGTATTTTTTTTACTGCTTTCGCTTATGCATCGGACTATATTATCAGGTAGTCCATTTTTTGAAGTAAAGATGAATATATTTTTTTTAGGCCCTTCAAAACTTATAAAAGATAAACCTCTGTCGGTTCCTGCTATTATCTCTTTACCATCCAGACTGTATATACAATTTACATAGTCATCACTAAGTCCGTCTTTTTCAGTAAGATATTTCAACTGAATATTGTTGTAATAATAAATTCCTTCGCCGGCAGTACCAAACCATAGGCTTTTTTTTGCATCCTGGAAAATTGCGGTAATGGCTACCTTAGGTAACCCTGCTGCCGGGTTAAAAAACGAAACCTGGTTATTGTTTATTTTCAGGATCTGTCCATTTTTACATCCTGCCCAGATTGTTCCTCCCGGTTCTTCATACAAAGAAGTTATGTAAGGTTTTTCGTTAAGATTAGCAGTAATATTCTCGGGAACAGTTGAATTGTATTTGTATATACCTGTAGAAGTACCAATCCAAATAAATCCCAGGTGATCCCGAATTAATACAGTTGCTTTTATTGTCAGATTTTCTTCTTCAATATCTGTTTTTTTTGAAAAAGGGTATTGCGCTGTTACCTGATTAAAAGGTATACATAATAAAAGAAAAAGAATTAAGCGTTTCATTTTTTTATAAATTCAGCATTCATTTCCACTTTTATTTCTGAGGCCAGCTTTTCATGTACTACCCGGGGTATCTTTATATCATGATCCGAAAGAAAGACCGTGAAGTTACAGGCCAGTTTTATGACATTATTTTTAACGGTTAAATCTCCCTGCAGTATCCTTTCCTGTTCCACACCATGAATTTTAAATTTCCCTTTAGCCCTCACATTGTAAGTTCCATCTTTTGTAAAATCATCCTCTTCAATTATATGTCCTGAAAAACTTGCAGCAAAATACCTGTTGCTTTCCATATAATTTTCATTAAAATGTTCTTTCTGTAAAGGGCTGTTAAAGCCATCAAAAGTTTTCATATCAACTGAAAAAGCAAAGGTTCTCATTTTTATATCTATAACGCCTCTAAGTTCTGTAGAAGATGCTTTAATCAGTTCAGATTTTGTATTGGAATGAAATGAAACAAGGCTTTTCTTTACAATATAAATACCCTGATAATCCTGTGCAAAGGATGCTGTAATAAAAAAAACAGCCGGGATAAACAGTAATACTTGTATCAGTTTAGATATAAACATTTGGTGAAAATACTAAAATATTACATGTGAAGTTTATGAACAAAAGATGTAACTGCGGATTTTATGGAATTGACTCTATTATTTATGAGCTGCCATTTTCGGGTTTGTAATTTAACTTTTAACTAAAGCAATTTTTACAGCCTGCACAATAAATACTAAATTTATGCATTACTAATCCCAAAGAACTATTGAAGCTTAAAAGGATATACTTACTCCTGCTGTTTAATTTCATTGTGCAGTTTCTTTATGCACAAATAAATCCACCGTCGAATTCAAATCTCCGGAAAATAACGATCAGTACTAAAGAACAGACTGCTAAGCTCGATTCACTGAGTTTGGTTCCCGGTTCTGTAATAATTGAAGCTGTTTCTTCTTTTTATTATACGGTTGATGCCGTAAATGCAACCATTACCTGGCTGGAGAAACCAGCTAAAGAAAGGGTAACAGTAACTTACCGGGTATTCCCTTATAAATTGAATGCGGCAGTAAGGCATTATAATTACGACAGCATCCGCAATAATTTTATCAGCACCAACCCTTTTACTATTAAAGTTGGCGCAAAACAAACAAGCCCTTTAATGGATTTTGGAAATATTAAATCGGAAGGTAGCTTTGGCAGGGGCATTTCATTCGGTAACAGCCAGGATGCTGTTGTAAGTTCCAGCCTGAATTTACAATTGAACGGATTTATCGGGGACAGCCTTGAACTGACTGCTGCCATCACCGATAACAATATACCTGTTCAACCCGATGGTAATACACAGGATCTTCGCGACTTTGACCGTATCTTTCTTCAGGTTAAGAAAAAAGGATGGCAGGCTAATTTTGGAGATATTGATATCCGCCAAAGCAAAAATTATTTTCTCAATTTTTATAAACGCCTCCAGGGTGTTTCTTTTATCACTGATAACAGACTCAATAAAAACAGTTCCAATTCATTGTTGTTAAGCGGTGCTGTTGCCAAGGGAAAATTTACCAGGAATATAGTAACGCCTTTTGAAGGTAACCAGGGGCCATATCGGTTAACCAATCCCAACTTCGAACTTTATTTTGTAATCCTGGCCGGAACTGAAAGGGTTTTTATGGATGGTGAATTATTGCAGCGTGGCGAAGACCAGGATTATATAATAAATTATAATGCTGCTGAATTGACCTTTACACAAAAACGGCTGGTTACTAAAGATAAAAGGATACAGGTGGAGTTTGAGTATGCAGACAGGAATTTTTTAAACTCACAGGTGTATGTAAGTGACGAAGTAAATCTTAAAAATAAATTATTTTTAAACATTGGTTTTTATAATAATGCTGATGCAAAAAATTCTTCCATAAATCAGGTACTGGATACCAAACAAAAACAATTTTTAGCAGATATCGGTGATGGTATTGATTCAGCCTATTATGTAAACGCCATCAGAGACACCCTTTCGCCGGGGAAAATTTTATACAAAAAAATAGATACACTCTATAATACAACGCTCCATGATTCCATATTTGTTTATTCTGTTGATCCCAATGATGTATTGTACAGCCTTGGGTTTACATACCTGGGCCCCGGAAAAGGGGATTATACGCCACTGCAGAATGCAGCTAATGGAAAAGTTTTTGCCTGGGTTCAGCCTGATATAAATAATGTGAAACGGGGAGATTATGCTCCGGTGATCTTATTGGTGTCGCCCAAAAAATTACAATTGATAACAGCAGGGGCTGAGTATGTATTCAATCTAAAAACAAAACTTAAAGCTGAAGTGGCGATGAGTAATTATGATATTAATTTATTTTCCGGCAAAGATAAATCGAATGACAAGGGATTTGCCGTAAAAATGCTGTTTCAAAATGATGATACAAAAGTTCATCTTTTAAAAAAGTCTTTATTAATGCAAATAAAAATTGGGTATGAATTTGTGCAAAGCCGGTTTAAGCCAATTGAGCGGTTAAGAAATATTGAATTTCTGCGTGACTGGAGTCTGCCTTTCGATGTTGCCAATGCGGATGAAAATATTACCACTGCAGCAATAAAACTAGGCGATAATAAAAGTAATTTTATACAGTATGAATTTACCAGTTATAACCGCAGTGATAAATATAATGGCTTGCGGCAGCAATTGAATAGTTATAATAATTTTGGTGGCTGGAAACTTTCCAATCTGATTGGTTTAACAACCATCAACAATAAAATTCAACAAGGCACTTTTTTCAGGCCAAACATTGATTTAAATAAAGAACTTAGCCGGATCAGAAAAATGCAGATCGGCTTAAAGTACAACAGTGAACACAATAAACTTCGTAATAAAATTGCAGATACATTAAGCCCCTTAAGTTATGCATTTAATGTTTGGCAGGTATACCTCAAATCAAATCCTGAAAAAGCAAACAGATGGGGCGTATCCTATTTTACCCGGAATGATCTGTACCCTGTAAAATCAAAACTTGAGCAGGCTGACCGGAGTGATAATTATAATTTCTTTACAGAATTATTGAAGAATGAAGAACACCAGTTTAAACTCAATTTAACTTACAGAAAGCTGCACATTGCCAACAGCAGCATCAGCAGTCAAAAAGCAGATAAAAGCCTGTTGGGCAGGGCAGAGTATTATGTAAATGAATGGAAAGGTTTCCTGGTTGGAAATGTTTTGTACGAATTGGGATCAGGGCAGGAACAAAAAAGGGAATATACTTATGTAGAAGTACCTGCTGGCCAGGGAGAATATACCTGGATTGATTATAACAGTAATTCAATTCCGGAACTGAACGAATTTGAGATTGCCGTTTTCCAGGACCAAAAAAAATACATCAGGGTATTTACACCCAGTAACCAGTATGTAAAGGCAAATTATATACAGTTCAATTACAGCTTTTCATTGAATCCTAAAGCAATTATAAAATCAACTTCTTTAAGGGGGCTTATGAAAATATTGTCCCGATCAAGTACCAGTTCAGCATTGCAGATAAATAAAAAAGATATTTCAACAGGCAGTTTTCAGTTTAACCCCTTCAGCAACAAGCTGGTTGATACCACACTGATCACTTTAAATTCATTTTTATCAAATACGTTCTATTTTAACCGGAGTAATATTAAATGGGGGTTTGATATAACGCATAGTATCAATAATGGTAAAGCATTATTGAGTTATGGTTTTGAAAGCCGTAAACTGCGTAATTTTATCGGTAAACTAAGGTGGAATATAAGCAGGAATTTTGTAACCACGCTGAGTTATAAGCAGATTAAAAATGGGTTAAATACTAACGGCCCTAAATTCAATAACCGGAATTATCTTGTTTTACAAAATATTTTTGAGCCTGCTTTATCTTATGTTTATAAAACCAATTTCAGGGCCGGTTTAACATATTCATACGGACAAAAAAGAAATACCATTGATTCGCTGGAGAAAGCCACCAATCATTTATTAACGTTTGATATGCGGTATAATATTCTTTCCAGCAGTACGCTGAATGCAAGATTTTCTATAAATCAAATTGATTTTAAAGGTTATACCGGTGCAGCAAATACAACAGTTGGTTATATCCTGTTAGACGGTTTATTACCCGGGAAAAATTATCTGTGGAATATAGAATTTACAAAAAGGCTTGCCGGCAATATTGAATTAAGTATGCAGTATGACGGAAGAAAAGCAGGAGCTTCCAGAACGGTTCATATTGGAAGGGCATCTATAAGAGCCATTTTCTAAGCAGAAAAATAACTGCATAAAAAAAAGATGTTTTTAAACATCTCTTTACTAAATCGATCTGATAATTCAGCTGAATAATCCACCTTTTTTTAAACTCCTGATGCCTTCACCAATTTTAAATCCGTTGTTATAAACTTCAATCTTATAATCACCGGTTATAAAAGTTGAATTCTGTTTCCAGTCGATACTTAATGTTTGGCGCTGCCCCTGTGTATAGTTTACATCAATTTTTTGGGTATAAAATTTTTCTTCTCCCTCTCTGGTATCAAATTTTCCCGAACCCAATGCCTCCACAGTAAGCGGTTTTCCATCTGGACCCGTTATACATACATAAATATTTTTAGATCCCGATTGAGCAATACGGTTCTCATCAAGGTCAAATGAAATACGAAGTTTATCAACTCTCCGGGCAACCGTTGTTTCTTTTTCCTGGCCATTACCTTTTTCATTGATACCCAAAATAGAAAAATTAGATGCATGAAGTGTAGTAGCTATATCAATAACTTCTTCTTTTTGTTTTATTACGTTTTTAGCTGAATCAAAATCCTTCTGAATTTTATCGCGATTTTCGATCACTAAATTTTTCTCCTGGTTTAGTAATGTTTTTTCAGCCTCCAGTGTTTCAACTTTTGTCTTATAGCCAAGTATATCTCCATTGAGCGAAGCAATTAAACTTTTAGCCAGTGTCAATTCTTCCTGCGTAGCATTTATTTTTGATAACAATTGCTGTATTTTGATCCTCTTTTGAGAGATATCACGGTCCTGTGTAGAAATGACACTATCCTTAGTATGTACCATATCAGCACTGCTGGTTTTGATCATGTCATAACGCATAGTTGCATCTTCCAGTTCCTTTTGTAACTGATCCCTTTGAGAGGAAGTGGTAGAAATAACCAGATCTTTTTGCTGAATCGTTTCTTTGGTCCTGTTTTTATCCCATATAATATAGGCCCAGGTACCTAAAAGTGCAATAACCAAACCGATAGTCAATACGTTCCGCCAATTTTTTTTTGGTTGTTGAATTACCGGTTGTGGTAAATTTTCAAAAGTCATATATTAGGATTTTCATAAACAAAATTAATAATTCTGTAAGTATTTACCAATAGCAATTCAGTGTTATCAGTTGGTAATTATATTCGAAATTATAGCGTTATCAGGTAATCTAAAATTGTGCCAAAGGTAAACCCCGGCTGTAAAAAACGCCTTAATTGTACCGTTATTGCTGTGTTAAAAACTTTTTAATAAAAAATACACCTGTGGTCATTGGTTTTCAGCAGGCTGAACCTGGCTCAATAGCTGTTTTACAGATCGGATATGTTGCGGTAAGTAAAATTGTAAATACTGATATAGTATCTTTGAACCTATGAGTGCAGAAAAAATTATCAGTGACTGGGAAAAGCGGAGTTTTAAAAGCCTGTATTGGCTTGAAGGAGAGGAGGATTATTATATTGATGTATTGATGGATTATGCCGAGCATAAAATATTGGATGAAGCAGAAGCTGGATTTAATTTGACCGTTTTTTATGGAAAAGATGCTGATTGGGCAAGTGTTGTAAATGCCTGTAAAAGATATCCCATGTTTGCAGAACGACAGGTCGTTTTACTGAAAGAGGCTCAACAGATGAAAGATCTTGATAAACTGGAAAGTTATGTGGAGAACCCACTTAAATCCACCATATTTGTTGTAGGGCATAAAGAAAAAACACTTGATAAAAGATCGAAACTGCATAAGCTTCTTAAGAAATCTGCCGAAATATTTAATTCAGAAAAAATTAAGGATTATAAACTTCAGGAATGGATAGGTGAATATGTTAGATCGCAGGGATATAAAATAAATGCAAAAGCCATTAGCCTGCTTGATGAGCATATTGGTAATGACCTTAACCGCATTGTAAATGAAATTGAAAAGCTGGCTTTAAATTTAAAGGGGAAAAAAGACCTGCCTGCCGGCAGGCAGGATATTACCGAAGATGATATTGAAAAGTATATCGGCATCAGTAAGGATTATAATGTATTTGAGTTACAGGCTGCCATTGCAAAGCAGGATTTGGCCAGCGCAATAAAGATCATTCAGTATTTTGAAGGCAACCCCAAAGCAGCGCCCATACAAATGGTTTTACCTGCATTGTATGCCGGATTTAGTAAAGTATACACAGTTTTTGGAATGAAAGACCAGAGTGAAGCAGCCCTGAAACCACATTTTTATTTTAATGGAAATGCTGTTAAGAATGCGATGGAAACTATAAAGAATTATGGTTATGATGGCATTGAAAGGATTTTACTTTTGCTTCATCATTATAATTTAAAAGCAGTGGGAGTAGGGGATACAGGAACTTCTGATGCCTCACTTATGAAGGAAATGGTGGTTAAGATGATCACCAGGTAAGGGCAGGCCTTTTGGCGTGTTCAGAATCAGAATTCGCCAAAAAGCGAATGCTTACAAACATGCTAAACTATCTTCCTTATCCTTATGCAATTGTTCTTTCAATGCTTCAAGCCCATCAAACTTCACTTCACTGCGTAAATATTTTTTTACAGAAATCCTGATCTTTTTGCCATATATCTCTTTGGAAAAATCAAAAAGATTTACTTCTGTAACCCTTATTTTACCATTTACAGTTGGCCTGAAACCAATACTCATCATACCTTTATAGGTTTTATCTTCCACATCAGCATATACGGCATAAATACCATCTCCCAAAACGATCTTCTCTTCATCAGTGCTTTTTAAATTTGCAGTAGGGTAACCAATTTCACGGCCAATTTTATCACCATGAAAAACTTCACCCTCAAAGAAAAAATGATAACCTAAAAAATTATTGGCTTCTTCAATATGGCTGTGCAAAATGGCATTGCGGATATTTGTACTGCTTACTTTAATGGCATTAAGGATATGTTCGGGTATCTCTTTAAGCCGGTAATTATAAATCATCGCTTTTTCTTCCATTAATTTATAATCTCCGCACCGTTCTTTTCCAAATCGATGATCATAACCTATGATAATGGTATGTGGTTTGAATTTCGCAACAAGGAAATCCCGTATATATGCTTCAGCTGCCTGGTTGGCAAAAAAATCGGTGAAAGGAACAATAACCAGGTGATCAATGCCGGTCTTCTGTAATAATTCAATCCTTTCCGGTAACGTGTTTATCAGCCGTACACCGGTAATTACGGACGAAACAACTTTGCGGGGATGGGGATGAAAAGTAATGATGACAGATTCTCCATTAACCGTGGATGCTTCTTCAACTAAACTGTCGATAATTTGTTGATGGCCAAGATGAACCCCGTCGAAAGTGCCGATGGTGATAACGGCATTTTTAAATTGGGGCAACTTTGTTATGTCTCGGTGTATTTGCATAATTACGAAACTGCCTGACGGCAGACAGGGTGCAAATCTAATTGATAATTTTATAATGGATATTGGATAATTGCTTTGTAATTTGCGGCTCATTAATCATAATTCATAATTTATCATTCTTAATGTCTCTTTACTCCAAACGTGGCGTTTCGGCCCAAAAAGAAGAAGTACATGCTGCGGTTAAAAATCTCGATCAGGGCCTTTATCCCCATGCATTCTGCAAAGTCTATCCCGATTTTTTGGGTGGCGATGATGCTTTTGTAAACATTATGCATGCAGATGGGGCAGGTACTAAAAGTATTTTAGCTTATTTATACTGGAAAGAAACCGGTGATATCTCTGTTTGGAAGGGTATTGCCCAGGATGCCATCATAATGAACCTTGATGACCTGTTATGTGTGGGTATTTATGATCATATCGTTTTTAACAGCACCATTGACCGTAATAAGAACCTGATACCCGGTGAAGTACTGGAACAGATCATTACTGGTTCACAGGAACTCTTTGATCAGTTGAAAAGCTTTGGTATACATATACATTACCTCGGAGGCGAAACGGCCGATGTGGGAGATGTGGTACGTACCATTGCTGTAAATGGCACCATGACCTGCCGTTGGCCAAAGCATAAGATCATCAGTAACGAAAACCTGCCTGCCGGTAGGCAAGGAATTAAAGCAGGAGATGTGATCGTTGGTTTTGCCAGTTACGGACAATCAACTTACGAAACGGTTTATAACAGCGGCATTGGCAGCAATGGCCTAACCAGTGCACGACATGATGTGCTGAGTAAATTTTATGCAGATAATTTTAAAGAAAGTTTCGATAATAATCTGCTAGATGATGTTGTTTACATCGGTAAACAGAAATTAACAGACAGCATTCAACTCACGACTCACGACTCACAACTCTCGACTACCATTGGCCAACTTCTTTTAAGCCCTACCAGAACCTACGCCCCTGTAATGAAAGTCTTGCTGGAAAATCATTTTGATAAGATACATGGGCTTATACATTGCAGTGGCGGTGGGCAAACCAAGTGTATGAAATATTTACCCGGTAATTTTAAAGTGATAAAGGATAATTTATTTGATGTGCCGGAAATTTTCAATATCATCCGGCAAAACAGTGGCAGCAGTAATAAAGAAATGTATGAAGTGTTTAACATGGGTTGCCGCCTTGAAATTTATTGTAATGCTGCGGATGCCGGCACTATGATTGAAGCTGCAAATAAATTTGGAATTGCAGCCCAGGTTATTGGCAGGGTAGAGGATCATGATAAAAAGGAATTGGTAATTAAGTTGAAGGATGAAGAGATCAGGTACTGATTTTACAAAGATGACATCTTTTTAAAAGATGTCATCTCTGTAACTACAATTTTTCAATGACGGTTATTCTATTACAAAGGTGATCGGCTGTTTATGATATGCATTTACTTTTCTTCCGTTTTGCACGGCAGGTTGCCACTTAGGAGCATTTTTTATGACTTCAATACAATGCTGGGCTGTTTTACTGCCTTTATATTTTTCTGTAGTTACATTTGATACAGTTCCATCAGTGTGTACAATAAATTTAACGGTAACAGGGTACTTACCTTCTTTCCATCCTTCCTCAACAGGTGTTGATGCTTTTATATTTTCTCTAAGGTATTTTTTCCATGCTTCTTCGCCACCTGTAAATTGCGGATTTATTTCCACCTGTGTAAATACCATACTGTTTTTTTGGGCCTGAAGTTCTTTCTCCTGAAGAATATTCCTGTTAACTGTTAAATCAACATCATTCGCTGCAGCTTGTTTTATTTCAATATCCAGTTTTTCTTTATTTTGCTGTTGCAACTGCAATTTTTGTTTTAATTCATGTAAATCCTGGTCATTTAGTTTTTTTTCAATAATAGCATTTTCATAGGCAGCTTTGGCACTCTTATATTGTAATTGCTTTTCTGCATAATCCATTTCTGCTTTAGCCTGCTGCTCCTGAATAATTTTTTGTTTTATTTTTGGGATACCGGTGCTGTCAATTTTTAGATTCTTTCTGAGTTCAGCGGGAAAATTTGGATCAGTTGGGTCGGGCAATCTTTTTACCTTAACTGTAAAACTTGCAGGTATTTTTGTTCCATCTCTTTTTGATAGTGTAATTGTAAGTTCTCCAATAGCCGTAACCCTGGCAATATAGTTGCCACGGTTGCCGCTTTTTGATCCTTGCGACATATACACAACAAGGTCTTCAGGTTTTACATTTGGTACAGAAACAGAAAATGGGTTATTCGTACCTATATAGAAAACACTCATTTTATCAGAATCAACGAAAGTAGTAGTGAAAACAGCACCTTCTTTATAATTTACTTCACAAGCGCCATCAGCACCTTGGGTACCATATTTTGCAATGGCTTCACTTCTTTTTAACCATTTAACTGATACTGATTGAGCAATAAGATTATTGTATTCGGTTGTAGCTTTTTTACCCTTACCAATATTTTTTCCGTTTACGATCAGTAAAGCCTTTTCGGGGTCTATTGGTGCATTATCAGGAACGGTGTCTTTGACTTTTGTCATATTAATTTGTTCTGCATTTACTGATGAACCAGTAGCATGAACAAAAACATTGTCGGTATTCTGTTTTTTTTCGGGTGATGGGAAAAAATTTTCTTTGTTGGATTTCGCCTTAAATGTAAAGGCAGCAAAAACCAATACTGCCAGAGGCAAAACCATTAACCTGGCAAAATAACTAAAGCGGGGGTTATCAATTTTAGTTAGCATAAGAAGTCTGCGTTTTATAGGTGAATAGAAAAAATTGTTGGCAAGTTCAAACCGGTGCCTGGGATATGCAGCCTGTAAGATCATAGCTGCAAAAGCTGCCGTATTGCTGTCTTCCACGGCTTTTTTATCGGCAATAAATTCATGTATCATGTTCAGCTCTTTGCGGTACAGCCAAAAGAAGGGATTACACCAGCAAAAGATAAGCGCGATGTTTACAAAGAGTTTATCGTAAGTATGTTTTTCCTGTATATGGGCTACTTCGTGTTTAAAAATTTGCCTGCCGGTTGTTGTGTCTATATCAATACTGCTGTTCCAGAAAATGTATTTTAAAAATGAAAATGGTGTACTGTCTTCCTGTGTATTTATAAAAGCTATCTCTTCTAATAACTGAATAGGATACTTTTTTAACAGGGTATGGATCAGGTATAAAGTACGCAGCATTACAAAAAGGAAAATAAGGGAAACAAGTAGGTAAACAACTGGATACAATTGCTCTATACTCCAATTGCTTTTTTTAGCTGTCAGAACAATATTATTCATGTATTCATCGCCAACAGATACAGCCTGTAATAAACGTATAGCCTGGTTTGAATCCGTAGCATGTTGCCAAAAATTTATTTTAAGTAAGGGTAATAAAAGTGATAACGACATAGCGGCCAACAAATAAAACCGGTTGTACCGGTGAAATATTTTATTACGTAAAAACAACCAGTAATAACCAAATAAAATGCCGGAACAAATAATTACTTTAAGCAAATACCAGAAGAAAGGCAGCATAAGATTATTTTATATTGTTAACTTTTTTTATTGTGTTTCTGGTTTCTCGTTCTTTGTTTCTTGTTCATAAGTCTCTGCAAATCGCATTGGCCAAACGAGAAACGAAAAACAAGCAACGGATTAACTATTTTTTCTTCAACTGTTTCAACAGCATCTCCAGATCATCTACACTTAAATTATTTTCTTTTACCATAAAGGACACTGCATTACTGAACGAACCTTCAAAATATCCCTTTACAAAACTCTTCATGGTGGTTTTGCTGTAAGCTTCTTTACTAACAATTGGAAAATACTGGTGTGTTCTTCCAAAAACAGTAATACCAACAAAATCCTTGTCAACCAGAATTTTTATAATGGTGGCTACCGTATTGTTGTGTGGTTTGGGTACAGGTAATTCGTCAATAATCTCCCTTAGAAAAGCTTTATCCAGCTTCCAGATCACCTGCATGATCTGCTCTTCGGCCTTGGTTAAAATTTTCATTGTAGTATTGTTTTATACTTGATAAGGTAAATGTAAAACTAATTATTTAGTTTTACAACTATTATTTTAGTTATCTATCTGCCGGCAGGCAAATTCACATTATTTAACAATTGGTGAAGAAATTAATTTTTAATACTGAAGTGGTAAAAGTTAAATTTGCAGGAATTGCCACGGAAACACAGAAGCACTGAAATTTCTAAGGCAAAAAACAAAACATAATCTTCCCGATTATCCGCCGCGGCGGAGATAGGGGAAAACTCAAAATAAAATATGTCTCAATCAATAGTTGAATTAAGGAACGTAAATATTTACCAGAGTAACAGCCTTATTTTAAGCGATATAAATATTTCGGTAGAAAAGGGTGAGTTTGTTTATTTAGTGGGTAAAACCGGAACCGGCAAGAGTAGTTTACTAAAAACGATGTATGGTGATTTGCAGTTGAAAGAAGGCGAGGGTTGGGTTGTGGGCCATAATTTAAAAGAATTAACCTGGAAGACGGTTCCTTTTCTGCGCCGTAACCTGGGCGTGGTTTTTCAGGATTTTCAATTACTGACAGACAGGAATGTAAATGAGAATATGAAGTTTGTATTAAAAGCCACCGGCTGGAAAGATGAAAAATTAATGGACGAGAAAATTGCTGATGTGCTTGAAAAAGTTGGATTAAAAACAAAAGGTTTTAAAATGCCTTTTGAATTAAGTGGTGGTGAGCAACAGCGTATGGACATTGCCAGGGCCTTATTAAATTCTCCTAAATTAATATTGGCCGATGAGCCAACCGGAAACCTTGATCCGGAAACGAGTGATGAAATAATGCAGCTGCTTTTTCATATCTGCAAGGATTATAACACTACGATCATCATGGCTACACATGATTATCTGGTAATTAAAAAGTTTCCGGCCCGTACAATTAAAACAGAGATAGGTAAGGTTTGGGATAATGCTACCATAGAAATGTCATAAGTGCCCGGGCATTTACTTCATTATTAAAAGTGGTATTCAATAAGCCTTGCCGCTGCTGAATCTCCTGCTCTGTAAAGGGTTGCAGATATAGTTCCTGAATTTTTTGTTGAAAGGATTCAGCATCTTCCGCTAAATGACAAAATGATGCCAGCCCCGATCCTTCAACCCCGGCTTTATTTATCAGGCAATGCCTTCCATTAAAAAACGCATTCAATAATTTTAATTTGATACCGGTTTTATTTAATGAAGGCAGTACATGTATGTGGGCTTTATAAATCATATCCTGCATTTCTTTGTCAGATGGGTTAGCTACTAAACAGGTATGCTGCTGTTCATGAGCAAGCTGTTCTAATTTTTTCGAAGGATCTTTTCCTGCAATTACAAACGGTATTGCAATTTTGCTGAAAACATTTTTCAACAACCAAATGGCCGCTTCTTCATTTTCATTAATGCTTAAGTTGCCATGGTAGAGGCAATAACAACCTTTGCCTTCTTTACCTATTGACATTGTGTATGGTAAAAAAACCGGCAGGTAATGAATATTTTTTGCAGACAAAACCCGATCATATAAATTAACATCCTGACTGCTGACAGCTAAAAAAACAGCTTTGTTGGCAATTGCTTTTTCATACTTTTTTAAAAGCCTGCTTTCGTATAAAAAGTATAGCTTTTTTAATAAACCGGTTTCATGTTTTGCCAGTTGCCTGTAATATTCAAATTCGGTATTGTGCAGTCTTACTATAACTTTCCGGTTGTTAAGCTGTCCGTTATTTAAATAATAAGTGCAATGTATTCCTTCCAGTAAAACCGGGTAATTATCTTTTTGCAGGTTGGTTATCAAATCATTATTTGCCCTGCTGTTAACAATGAAAGGAAGTGAAAAAGAAAAGCGGCTGATATTATTTTTTCGGCGGTAATAGGTCACACTGCTGCAATATTTATCAAGTTCTTTCTGTGGATTGCGCCCCTGTGTATAGCAATGAAGGTGGATTTTTATGCCTTGATTATACAATGATTTAATTTTGTAAAACAGATCAATGACACCGCCATAATCGGCAGGCCATGGTACATCATGGGTTACAATGTGCAAATGTTTATCGGTCAAAATAAATTTATGTTGTTATAAAAGGCAATTAGTTTTTTTTCTTCGTTCTGCCAATTGAATACCTGCCTGGCAACTAAGCAGTTTTTTTGCAGCCGTTCATACAAATTCTCTTCATTCAGTAATTTATTGATCATATTACTAATTTTAACAGGTTGCAGATCATCAATTAAAAGAGCCACTTCAAATTCATCATTGATTCTTTTATATTCCGGATAAGCCATACTTACCTGGGGTAAACCGTTCTGTATATAATCAAAAAACTTATTGGCTAATGAATAGTATTGATTAAGTCCTGTATGCTCCACTAAATTAATTCCCATATAAGCTGACTGTGCTATAGTATCCAGTTCGTCCGGTAATACTTTACCCTTTAAGAACACTTTTTCCTGCAGAATGTTTACGGCAATCAGGGTTTTCGTTTGTTCTATAAAATTCCCATCACCATAAATATGCAGCTTTGCATCTATTTCTTTCATTGCCGGAATAAGAAATTCCAGGCCGCGGGCTTCATTTACAGCCCCCTGATAAAGAATAATTTTTTCTCCTTTTTGTATACCGGGAATCAGCGTTTTCAATCTAGGCACATTCTGTATAATTTCATATTCTACTCCGTATAATTTTCTGAATTCGGCAGCTATACTATGACTAACAGTATATCCGTTATTAAATTTTGGAACAAAGGTTCTTTCTATCCATTTCCAGACAAGATGTACCGTTGGCCGGGTTATAATTTCTTTTTGTTGTGAGAAATATTCATGTGCATCATAGACCCTTTTTGCATTTTTTAATTTTCCTGCCATATAAACAGGCAACATAGTATCCAAATCAATACAACAGATCATATCAGCTTTTACAAACAGCAAATAAAAAAACAGCCTGATATTGAACTCCGCATAAAAAATAAAGCCTTTATTAAAAAAAGTTAACAGGCGTTTTTGCCTGTATTTTTTTTTAGTAAGCAGGGTAGAGGTTCTTGTTTTTCTGCCAATAAGAATAACATCGTATCCGGCTTCAGCCAACGATGTACAAATACGAATCATACGCTGATCGTAGTTGAGGTCGTTGGTTACAGTAAAAACTATCCTTTTCAAAACCGTTTTTTTTAGCTGTTAATTAAGTAGAAAAATGAGTACAGTTATCAACAAATGCAAATATTTCCTGCATATAACGGCAATATTCAAAAAAAATCCTTAATCTGCCCCTTAAAAATCAATATTTCTATGTACTTTTGCAACCAATTTAAAAAAGAAACATAACAAAGACGTTATTAAAAAAACAAAGATGCCGTATTTATCAAACGAAAAAAAAGCAGACATTTTCACAAGTTTTGGAGCAAAAGCAATCAACACAGGCTCAATTGAAGGTCAGATCGCTTTATTAACAGAGCGTATTAACCACATTTCAAACCACCTGAAGACCAACAAAAAAGATTTCTCTACACAAAGAGGCTTAATGATGATGGTAGGACAGCGCAAGCGTTTACTAACATACCTCAGCAAGCACGACCTTACCGGTTACAGGGCTTTAATTGAGAAATTAGGTTTACGTAAATAAACTATTCCAGCTATGTAAATATTTTAATTCCCAACTAAATTTTAAAGTTGGGAATTATTCTTTATACAGTATTTAATCATCAGGGTTTGCGTTTTTAAATAAATCTACAATCGCAAACCTGCCTGCCGGCAGGCAGGTTTCAAATCATAAATTAAATTTATGTCTTTATTAAACCCAAAATCAGTTACGTTTGATATAGGTGCTGGCCGAATGGTAACCATTGAAACCGGCAAAATGGCCCGTCAGGCCGATGGTTCCGTTACCGTTCGCCAGGGTAATTGCATTTTACTGGCAACAGTTGTTGCAAATAAAGAACCCAAACCCGGACAGGGATTTTTTCCATTATCAGTTGATTACCAGGAAAAATTTGGTTCTGCAGGTCGTATCCCCGGTTCTTTCTTTAAAAGAGAAGCCCGTTTAAATGATTATGAAATTCTTACTTCCAGGTTAATAGACAGGGCTTTAAGGCCTTTATTCCCCGAAGATTATTTATGTGAGGTACAGGTATTGGTATCGCTTATTTCATCTGATGATGAAATAATGCCCGATTCAATGGCCTGTCTGGCTGCCTCGGCTGCATTAGCTGTTTCAGATATTCCCATTCAGGAAATTATCTCAGAAGTACGTATCGGCAGGGTTAATGGCGAAATGATCGTTAATCCAACCCGTAGTCAAATGGCTTCAGCTGATTTTGAATTTATCATTGCCGCTACCGATAAGAATATTATGATGGTAGAAGGTGAAAGTAATGAGTGCCAGGAAGAAGACCTGATCAAAGCCATTGAAACCGGACATGCAGCCATACAAATACAAGTTAAAGCCCAACAGGAATTAAGAGATTTGGTTGGAAACACAACCAAAAGAGAGTATGCAAAGCCATACCGTAATGAAGAACTGAATGCTAAGATCACCTCATTTGCTAAAGATAAAATGCTGGCTATATCTGCCTCTGCATCTGCCAAACACGAAAGAAGTGATGCTTATAAAGCTTTACACCTGGAAGTGGTTGAATTTTTAGGTGCCGAATTACCAGATGAAGACAAGGCACTGATAGGCCATTACACCGGCGAATTACAATATTATGTGGTAAGGGATATGGTGCTTAATAGCAGAAAGCGTTTGGATGGCAGGGGTACAGAAGATATCCGCCAGTTGGAAATGGAGATTGATAATTTACCAACTCCACATGGTTCTGCTTTATTTACAAGAGGTGAAACCCAATCACTTACAACGGTTACTTTAGGAACTCCGTTAGATGAGTTACTGGTAGAGAGCGCCAACAAATCAGATTATACCAACTTCTTTTTACATTATAATTTCCCACCTTTTTCAACCGGTGAGGTTAAAATGATGAGAGGTGTTGGCCGTCGTGAAGTTGGGCACGGTAACCTGGCCATGCGTTCATTAAAGAAAATGATGCCCGGTAAAGATTACCCGTATACAGTAAGGGTAGTAAGCGATATTTTGGAAAGCAACGGTTCATCATCAATGGCTACAGTTTGTGCCGGTTCACTGGCATTAATGGATGCTGGAGTACCTTTAGCAAAACATGTTAGCGGTGTTGCCATGGGGTTAATTAAAAAAGGCGATGATTTTGCTATTTTAACCGATATCCTGGGTGATGAAGATCATTTAGGCGATATGGACTTTAAAGTTACCGGAACACGTGATGGAATTTGCGGCGTGCAGATGGATATAAAAGTTGACGGTTTAAGTATGGATGTAATGCGACAGGCTTTAGCACAGGCTAAAAAAGGACGTATGCATATTCTGGAAGCCATGTATGCCTGTACACCTGCTGCAAGAGCAGAGGTTAAACCACATGCACCAAGAATGGTTAAAATAATCATTGATAAAGAATATATAGGTGCAGTAATAGGACCAGGCGGTAAAGTGATACAGGAAATTCAGCGTGAAACCGGAGCTACCATCAATATTGAAGAAGTTGACAACAGGGGTGAAGTAAGCATTTTCTCAAAAGAAAAGGCAAGCCTGGAAAGAGCATTGGCCTGGATCAACGGATTGGTTGCAGTACCGGTTGTGGGTGATACTTACGAAGGTACTGTGAAGAGTATAAAGGAATTTGGTGCATTCGTTGAGTTCTTACCTAAAAAAGAAGGATTATTACACATCAGTGAAATAAGCTGGAAGCGTTTGGAAACCATGGATGGGATTTTTAAAGAAGGAGATAAGGTAAAAGTTAAATTGCTTGATGTAGATCAAAAAACAGGCAAGTTTAAATTGAGCCGTAAAGCTTTAATTCCAAAGCCGGAAATGCAGCCCAAGCCACAGCAAGGTGAGTAATAAGTTTAATTTAAAATTAATTTAAATAGTACCGTCTCGCCTTTGGCGGGGCGGTTTTTTAATATAACCCATCATGAATTATCTGCAAATTGAATTTGAAACTATGAAAGAAGGCGAAAGTGATATTCTTGTTGCTTTGCTTACAGAAGCCGGATTTGAAAGTTTTGAGGAAAAAGAAATTTCTCTTCTCGCTTATATAAAAGAAGCTGACTTTATTGAAGCTGTATTAGAAGATATTCTAAAAGTTGTACCGGTTAAATATACAAGAACAGTTACACCACAGCAAAACTGGAATGCACAGTGGGAGAGCAGCTTTGAGCCAATCATAGTAAATGATTTTGTTCGCAGAACCCCGTGGGTTGCCATCAGGGCAGGATTTCATCAGGCTATACAGCAGGTAAAATATGAAATTATCATTACCCCAAAAATGAGTTTTGGAACGGGGCATCATCCAACCAGTTACATGATGATTGAGCAGATGGGAACTTTGGATTTTAAAAATAAAACTGTTCTGGATTTTGGAACAGGAACTGCAGTGTTAGCAATCCTGGCTGAAAAAATGGGTGCCTTAGCTGTTGATGCCATTGATAACGATGACTGGAGTATTGAAAATGCCGGAGAAAATATTGCGACAAATAATTGTTTTAAAATAGAGCTTCATAAATCAGACAGCATTGCTTCGGGCAAAATTTATGATATCATCCTGGCCAATATAAATCTTAATGTGATTCAGTCAAACCTGCACGCCATTAATGCTGTTGGTAAAAAAGGTAGCAAGCTATTAATAAGCGGGTTCCTGAAATCTGATGAAGAAGTCCTGCTAAAAGCACTTCATGAACACGGGATAATTCATCATAAAACCTGTCAAAGAGGTGAATGGATCAGCCTTTTGGCAGAACTGAACTGAATTAAACGATTCGTATTTTAAAGTACTGACAGGCAGCCATTTAATCAGTTTATCCACATCTGATAACTATAACTTTAATTTATCGTTAGATAAAGGTATATAATCGTTAATTTTGTGTACTTCAACTCAAGCTTAGGAAACGGATGAAAGAACTTATTCTTATTGTTTTTGCATATTTAATTGGTTCTATTCCAACAGCACTGATTATAAGCAAACGCTTTTTCGGTATTGATATACGTGATTATGGCAGTGGTAACATGGGGGCTACTAATACTTTCAGGGTTTTAGGTTCCCGTTACGGTACCATGGTTATGGTGTTTGATATTTTAAAAGGAATGGCAGCTGTTGCCTTATTTAATTTTATTCCCTATTATTTGCATAATGATTTAGAGCGTACCAATTTAATGTTGGGACTTGGTTTGGCGGCAATAGCCGGTCATATTTTCCCAATTTTTGCAGGCTTTAAGGGGGGTAAGGGTGTAGCAACATTACTTGGAATGATATTAGCCGTTCAGCCTGTTATTGCTATAAGCTGTATTGGTGTTTTTGTTTTGGTTCTTTATCTTACCCGATACGTTTCTTTAAGTTCTATTCTGGCTGCTGTTGCTTTGCCCATTTGTGTTTTATGGATATGGAATGAAGATGAAATATTATACAGGGTATTTGCTTTATTAATAGCTATATTGGTAGTGATAACTCATCAAAAAAATATTGGCCGCATTTTACGTGGCGTAGAAAGCAGAATACCCATTCTAAAACACCGTGACAAAAGAAAGTTACGTCGCCGGTAGAATTTAAAATCTCCCTTCTTATTTTAACAGTTTTTATTTTTGTATATTTATTAAGGCCAATATTAAATATTGGTACGCCAATTGATTATATAAGAATATAAAACCCTTTCTAAAATGAAAAGAATAATTTTTTTGTTTTCGGTAATATCTTTTTTTGTTGCCTGCAGCACTAATTCAATAACCGGCCGTAAACAATTGGCTTTATTTGGTGAAGAAACTTTACAGCAGCAGGCTATAACAGAATACCAGTCATTCCTTTCGCAAAATAAAGTGGTTAACAGCAGTTCTAACAAAGATGCTGAAATGGTTAAGCGGGTAGGATTCAGAATTTCCAAAGCCATTACAGAATATTATACGCAAAAAGGTTTGGCAAGCGAACTTAATGGCTATAAATGGGAATTTAACCTGGTAGATTCAAAAGATGTAAACGCCTGGTGTATGCCCGGTGGCAAAGTGGTAGTTTATACCGGATTATTAGGGATTACTCAAAATGAAGCTGCTTTAGCCGTAGTAATGGGACATGAAATTACTCATGCTGTTGCCCATCATGGCAATGAGCGTATGAGCCAGGGAGCATTGGCTCAGGGTTTAGAAATAGTAGGTAATATAGCAACTGCCAACAATCCTAAATACAACTCATTGTTCAATAATATATATGCACCTACTGCTCAAATTGCCGTTTTATTGCCCAATTCCCGTAACCAGGAATATGAAGCTGACCATTATGGATTAAATTTTGCAGCCATGGCCGGTTATAATCCAAGGGAAGCAGTTCCATTCTGGCAAAGAATGTCAGCGGCTGGTGGAGAAAAACCACCTGAATTTCTGGCTACACATCCTTCTGATGCGAACAGGATTGCAAAATTAGAAAGCTATATGGCCGAAGCTTTAACTTATTATAAGCCAATAGGCAAATAAATAATTTATAAAATTTGTAAAAACTCCATTATTTATGGAGTTTTTTTATGTAAAAATTTTTATCTGCCAAACATATTGATTAAATTTAAATGTTCAAACAGCATAAGAACTTTTAATTAACCAAACCTGATTGTTTCCGGTTAAACTTATAAAGCCTTCATACCAGGGCTGTTGTTTTAAAAGAATATGCGATCCTTTTTTAACCTTTAACTGCTACATTGCTATGTCTTCTCAATCTATTCTGGAAAAATTACAATTAGCGGAAGAGAAAAACCTTCTCATTCAGGGTTTACCTTCTTCCATTGAAAAACAGTTTATAAAAATTAATTTTTCAAAATCTATTACCCCTTTATTAATAAAACGCAAAATAGATTTTGCATTGGTCTTTGCGTTTAACCAGCGACAACTGGCTGGTATTTTAGATGATGTTATTCCTTTTTTACAGGAAGATTCTAAATTCTGGATCGCTTATCCGAAACTCTCTTCAAAAATTTCCAGTGATCTTAGCAGGGATAAAAACTGGGATTTTATTTCTGATTATGGCTTCGAGGCTGTTCGTATGATAGCACTGGACAATGTTTGGAGTGCTGCCCGTTTTAAGAAGCCTGGTCAGGAAGTAAAAAAAGAGGCCGCTTTCTGCAGTACCAATCCGGCACCCGGCATCGATTATAAAAACCGTACCATACTGGTTCCTTCCGAACTTCAGCAGCTATTTAATAAAAATAAGCCGGCTGCTTCTTTTTTTGACTCATTGGCATTTACCCACCGGAGAGAATATGTAGAATGGATCATCAGTGCAAAAAAAGAAGAAACCAAAAAACGCAGACTGGAGACAACTCTTCAAAAACTGGAAGCACATAAAAAGAACTTCAATGAGGCATAGAGATCCTGTGAAAGCTCCGGTCACCGGTATCAGTAATATACTTAGACGGTTCTTTTATTATGAAAGATAAAAAGCACATCGTTGTTTTATCAGGCGCCGGTATTAGCGCCGAAAGCGGGTTAAAGACCTTTCGTAACAGCGATGGCTTGTGGATGGGATATGACGTGTATGAAGTGGCATCGCCACAGGGCTGGATTAAAGATCCGCAACTGGTACTTGACTTTTATAATGCAAGAAGAAGAGATGTAGCTGCTGCTTTACCCAATGCTGCTCATATTGGCCTGGCAGAACTGGAAAAAGATTTTGATGTAACCATCATCACACAAAATATTGATGACCTGCATGAAAGGGCAGGATCTACAAAAGTGTTGCACTTGCATGGCGAGATATTTAAAATGCGGAGCATTGCGGATGATGAAACTGTTTTTGAAATTCGTGGGGATATAAATATGGGGGATACAGCAGTTGATGGTACACAGCTTCGTCCGCATATCGTTTGGTTTGGCGAAGCGGTTCCCATGATGGAAAAAGCGACTGCTGTTTTACATGACTGCGATTATTTTGTGGTGGTGGGTACTTCCCTGCAGGTTTATCCGGCCGCATCACTTTTAAATTATGCTCCGCCTTATTTGCCCAAATTTATCATTGATAAAAAAATACCGGTAACGGAGAAGCAGGACAATCTGAAATTAATTGAAATGCCCGCAACTGAAGGAGTGGGAGAACTAATAAGAATCTTATCTGCTTTTTAATTTTCTTTAAACCTTATTAATTCTTTTTCCAATTCTTCCAACACGGGATCATAAATTTCTTTAACAGTGGGTATATGCAGTCCTTTAAGCTTTATTGTTTCATTTAAAATCAATTTAGCAGCAATGCCTAATGGCAATCCAACAGTTTTAGCCATGGCTGTACGAAGGCTGTCTTCTCCTTTTACAACCAGACAGCTTTTCAGGCTTTTACTTTTTCCTTCCAGCTCATATTCAAATTCATGCAGCATTACAATCATGTCTTTATCTGCAGGCTCCATTTTTAATTTGGTCTCAAGTAAAAACTGTAAAATGTCTGAGGATGTTTTTGCAGATGTAGGAACCAGGATATCATCAAACAATCCGAGAAATTGCAGCATCGCTTTATTCTCATCATTCACAAATGGTAAAACAGGGGAGGACCATTTTGCAAAGGTCAATACACTATCATCAATCGCTTCTGTTTCATTTGTAAGCCCTGCATGAACGATGGCATTCCATCCTTTAAAAAAATCAACATGCCGTAAGGTGGTCCTGATAAAAGTTGCCGTATCGGGTAATTTATAAGTAGGGATATAACTCAGCGAATCCCGGTTAGGATAAAAGGCAAGCTCTTTCAATCCGTCAAAAACAATTTCATTGGCGCAATCGAACAGGTCTTTGTAGTTTATGGTCTTTGTTTCATTATTGAGTTTATAAACTGCACCTGACTGTCCCGCCATTACAATATTCCTCGGGTTCCAGCTTATTTTATAATGCCAGGGATTATCATCACTCTCAGGAGCAACCAGGCCGCCACAATGACTTTTAAAAGAAGTTATCTTTCCGCCCTTTGCTTTTATGTCGTCAATGATCTTCATGGCACTCATATGATCTATGCCCGGGTCCAATCCCATCTCACAGATGAATAATAATTTCCTGTTACTGATCACTTCTTTCAGACTCTTCATCTTGTCATCCAAATAAGAAGCCGTTAATAAATGCTTCCGGTATTCCACACAATCTTTGGCAACCAAAAAATGCAGATCCGGGGGCATCATCGAAATCACCACATGTGCTTTTTGTATCAATTCGCCTCTTTGCTTTTCATTGGTAACATCCAGTTGTACCGCTTCGGCAAATGCGGAGTTGTTTGTTTTTAAAAGAATCTGTTCCCTGTTGCTGTCTGCAATAATAAATTTCCAGTTGTTGGTTTCAGATTCCCCAATCAAATAATCAATCAAAACCGTGGCCGATTTACCGGCACCTATGAGTACAATCGTTTTCAAATAAAAAAGTTTTTTGCAAGTTATGATGATTTGATAATTGGGTTAAAAAAATCTTGCGATCAACCCATTGCCAAATCTATAAATCGGGCTTTCCACAACTACCCAAAGTATGTGTAAAAATAACCCCTAAAAAGAGCTTTTTTTATGCGGAATACCGGGTTAAAATCGGTACTTTCGCACACTACAAAAATATATGGGAAATAACGACAATTTAAACGATGAAAACCTGCCTTTAGAGGGGGGTGACTTAAATAACCGGGGCCGTATCATACCGGTTAATATAGAAGAACAAATGAAGTCTTCTTATATCGATTACTCCATGAGTGTGATCGTTGGACGTGCACTACCTGATGTGCGGGATGGCCTTAAGCCTGTTCACCGCCGTGTATTATTCGGAATGAATGAACTGAGTAATAACAGCAATAAACCTTATAAAAAATCTGCCCGTATTGTAGGAGAGGTAATGGGTAAGTTTCATCCCCATGGTGATAAAGCCATTTATGATACGATGGTACGTATGGCCCAGGACTGGGCCATGCGCTATAAAATGATTGATGGTCAGGGTAACTTCGGCAGCGAAGATGGTGATCCCCCGGCAGCTATGCGATACACCGAGGTACGTATGCAAAAGTTTGCAGAAGCGATGCTGGAAGACATTGAGAAAGAGACCGTGGATTACCAGCTAAACTTTGATGATTCATTAAAAGAACCAACCGTTTTACCAACCCGTATTCCGCAGTTGTTGGTTAATGGCAGCAGTGGTATTGCGGTAGGTATGGCAACCAATATGATGCCACATAACCTAAGTGAGGTTATTGATGGCTGTATTGCTTATATCGAAAACAAAGAAATTACCTGTGAGGAACTGATCAAGTATGTAAAAGGACCCGATTTTCCAACAGGTGGTGTTATTTACGGATTTGAAGGTGTTAAAGAAGGTTTAATTACGGGTCGTGGCAGGGTGGTGTTACGTGGTAAAGTGGATATTGAGATGACCAGGGCCGGCAGGGAAAAGATCATCATCACCCAGGTGCCTTACCAGGTAAACAGGGATACCTTAACGGCCAGGATAGGCGACCTTATTAATGATAAAGCCATTGAAGGTGTTTCTGATGTAAATAATGAAAGCAACAATAAAGAAGGTACCCGTATTGTAATAGACCTGAAAAAGGATGCAGTTGCACAGGTAGTGATCAATCATCTGTACAAACAAACTGAATTACAAACTTCTTATGGAGTAAATAATGTTGCATTGGTCAGGGGCAGACCGAGAGTTTTAAATTTAAAAGACCTCATCAGTGAATTTATTTTATTCCGGCATGAGGTAGTGGTACGTCGTACACAATATGAATTACGTAAGGCAGAAGAACGTGCCCATATTTTAGAAGGTTATATTATAGCATTGGATAACCTGGATGCCGTTATTAAACTCATTCGTGAATCATCAACGCCAAATATTGCCCAGGAAGGTTTGATGGCCCAATTCGGGATGAGTGAAATACAGGCAAAAGCAGTACTGGAACTCCGATTGCAGAGGCTCACCGGCATGGAGATCAACAAGATCCGTGAAGAGCATGCAGAGATCATGAAACTTATCGGACATTTAAAAGAGATACTTGCCCATGAAGATATGCGCTACGATATCATTAAAAAAGAACTGCTAGAAGTAAAAGAAAAATTTGGCGATGAGCGTAAATCTGAGATTGTGTATGTGGGTGATGAAATAAATATGCTTGACCTTATAGAAGATGAAGATGTAGTGGTCACCATATCTCATCTGGGTTATATCAAACGTACATCCGCAGCCGAATACCGCCAGCAACGGCGTGGTGGACGTGGTGCCAAAGGCAGCAGCA
This sequence comes from Chitinophagaceae bacterium, assembly GCA_031413755.1. Classification (GTDB taxonomy): domain Bacteria; phylum Bacteroidota; class Bacteroidia; order Chitinophagales; family Chitinophagaceae; genus Ferruginibacter. The sequence goes on along the minus strand of JANOFR010000034.1, from coordinate 22,640 downwards.
CCCGACAGGAAGATTATATCGAAAAACTCTTTGTTGCCAGTACACATCATACCTTATTATTCTTTACAGAAATGGGAAGGTGTTTTTGGTTAAAAGTGTATGAGATACCCGAAGGTGATAAAACCAGCAAGGGCAGGGCTTTACAGAATATGATACAGATTCCTCCGGATGATAAAGTAAGGGCCATAATTGATGTAAAGAATTTTGAAGAGGAAGCATATGTAAACAATCATTACATCGTGTTATGTACCAAACAGGGTATCATCAATAAATCAAGACTGAAAGATTTCAGCCGTCCAAGACTAAACGGTATCAATGCAATCAACATTAAAGATGGGGACCAGTTACTGGAAGCAAAACTTACCGATGGCAATTGCGAGATCATGATGGCGGTAAAAAGCGGAAGAGCCATTCGTTTTCCGGAGCAGAAAGTAAGGCCAACGGGCCGTGGTGGTATTGGTGTAAGCGGCATTGATGTAGATGATGAAAAAGATGAAGTGGTAGGTATGATCTGCGTAAATAAAGAAGATAAATCAAAAACGGTATTGGTGGTAAGTGCAAATGGATATGGCAAACGTACCTTCCTGGATGACCCTGAAACAGGCGAAGCCAACTACCGTATAACCAACCGCGGAGGTAAAGGCGTTAAGACAATTAGTGTAACGGCTAAAACAGGATCTTTGGTTGGATTGTTAGCTGTTTCAGAAGTTGAAGATCTGATGATCACTTGTGTTTCCGGCGTTACCATCCGTATGCCGGTGAACCAGATCAGTGAGCAGGGACGGGCAACACAGGGTGTTAAACTGATTAAGGTTGATGAAGGGGATGAAATAGCTGCCATTACACAACTGGATGAAAAAGAAGTGGAAGATGCAATTTTATCAGATGAAGCGGGAAATGTAAATTTGCCAGATGCCGGCGTTGATGAAACGGCAACTGGGACTATTGAATCAACTGATTTGGAATCGCCAACAGCTCCATAATAAAGTAAAAAAATTTTTTAGTAAATAATAAAAACCCAATTTAAATATTGGGTTTTTTATTAAGGGAAGATGTAACCACAGATTTGCACAGATTTTTTACACCGAATTACACAGATAAATAATAAATGCTATCAGTGAAAATTTTTTTTCCGAACGCCCAGGTCTGGCCTCCCGACCAACCGGCAACTGAGGCTTAACTGACAATTCATTCGACTCTTTTTTTCACTTTTCGTGGCTGGTTGGAGGCCACGCCACGGCGCAAATATTGGGGCTTTTATTATTGAAAGATGAAACAACAGATTTGTGCAGATTTTTTCTCCCATTAACACAAATAAAAAATGAAGGCCATCAGTTAAGAACTTTGGTAAATATTAATGTACCTTAACTTTTTGATTGAATATTTATCAAATAATCAAACAAATTTGTTTCTGTGGTCAGCTCTAATTTTTTTCTTAACCGGTACCTGCTTACTTCAACCCCTCTAACGGATATACTCATTAACTGCGCAATTTCTTTGGTCGATAAATTCATTCGTAAATAGGCACAAAGCTTAACTTCATTATTGGATATACCCGGATGTTTTTCTTTTAAGCCGGATACAAAATCACTGTGTACCTTATCAAAATGCAGGGTGAAATTTTCCCACTCCCGGTCCATATTATCATCATCTGTGATAGACCTGATCATTTTTTTAAGTTCAGCCTCAGCCTGTGGATTACTGATGCCTTTTATAACATGCCCGAGTTCTGTTTTCATTTTTGAAACCAATTCTCCTTTTTTAACGAGGTGCATGGCAGAAGATGCCAGTTCAGAATTTTTATAGTTGATCTCTGACTCCAGTTTCTCATTTCTTAAAGCCACCATTTCACTTTCCGTTTTGTTTATTTCAAGTTCATGGATGTATCTTAATTTTTTTTGCTCTTCTTCATATTTTACCTGTTGGGATTTGAATTTATTCTCTTGTAACCTGTATAAAAAAAACAGGACGGCAGCAAGCAATAACAGGTAAAATACTTTTGCCCAGTTTGTTTTATACCAGGGCGGCAGCATTTTAAAAGTATACAATGAAATTGTAGATTCTGATCCTAAATTATTCCGGACTTTCACTTCAAATGTAAAATTTCCTGGTGGGAGGTTGCTGTATTCCTTCTCAGTCCTGTTGGTCCATTCACTCCAGTTATTATCAAATCCTTTAAGCCGGTAACTGTATTCAAGGTTCGACTGATTTCCAAAAAACGAAGAAGAATATTCAAACCGGATTGATTTCCATTTGTAATTTATAGAAGGTATATTTTCTACATCCTGGATCTGGTTATCATTATTGTAATAACCACCAAAAACAATACTATCTGTTTGGTTTATGATCCTTACTGTTCTTATGTTGGCACGCAGTTGTGTTACCGTTTGCCTGTATTTTTCATAATTAATATGGTAAAATCCTTTTTCTCCGCCTAATAAAATGTTGCTTTCATTAACCGGGTAAATAAATTCAAATCCACTCAGCATTTTACTATTCAGTTCAGGTAAGTAAATGATTACCGGTTCTTTTTTTGAAAAATCAATAACACCCAGTGTTTTTTCATGTATGAACCAGATATTACCTCCGGTATCTTCTTTTAAATAACGGATACTTTGATTTCCCAGTAATTTTTGGTAAAATGAAGATTGCTGAAAAATATCTTTTTGTTTATCATAAACAAATACGCCCTTCTCTGTTGCCACAACCAGTTCATTTTTTATAGTATAGATATGGTTGTTTAATAAAGAGGGAAGTCCTTTATCTTCCTTATAAATAATGGTAACATAGGAACCGTCAGGATCACTAACTATTTTAAAAACGCCATGATAGGGATGTGATACCCAAATATTATCATCTTTATCAATGGCAACAAAACGGGAAGATTCATCAAACCCCGGAATTAATTTTATATAACTGAATTGTCCGTTACTATAATCAAATAGTCCAAGCCCGTTATATCCGCCTGCTACAATTCTGCCTGCAGGAAACGTATTTGAAATGGGCACAAAATTCCAAAAACCCCTGGTGAGCGAGATTGGAATGGCAGTATTTTCTTTAATGGTAAAAGCTCCTTCATGATGTCCCACCAACAGTTGATTATTTATTTTGGCCAAACCCCAGGTTTGTCCTTTGGTATTGTTAACCGCTGTAAAAATCCCCTTGCTGAAACTCATATCCTGCAGGGGTTGTACGGGCACACTGAATAAACCGTTGGAGGTACCTAAGAATAACCGGTTTTCATACATAATTGCGGTATACCCTGAGCCATCCTGCGATAATGGCCTGATTTGTTTGATCGCGTTGTTATAGGTAATTAAATCAATGCCATTATCAAGGCCCAGCCATAAATTACGTTGATTATCTAAAAATATACTGAGAACATTATTGTTTTGTAAACCTTCCGTTTTGGCAAACTGTTGAATAATATTACCCTTTAAATCGGTTATATAAATGCCATTGCTATTCGTTGCCAATGCGATCCATTCTTTCTTTACAGCGGTAACTGCATAGATCCGTTCATTTTTAAAAAGCTGATTATTGACTGATTCTAAAACTGATATCCGGGTATCTGAAAGAATAAACAATCCATTTTTTAACGTCGTTATAAGGGCACTGTCTTTTTGTAAAGATAAAATACCGGTAACAGGGTCATTGACAGGAAGGGGGTTTTCTGTAAAAACCGGGGCCCATACTTCATTTTCAAATTGCATGAGGCCCGTTTTATAATCATGTGCATATAATTTTCCGTTACATTCACCTAAAAACTGCCATTCAGAGGGAGCATTATATACCACAACGGTACGTTCTGTAATTTTGAAAATTTTAGAAAGGGATCGAAAATAAGTGTTGCCTTTAAAGGATATGATATCCCAAACATCACCAAAAGATCTGTCTTTAACTCCAATTTGTTCAATTAAGGAATGAAATTGTAACCTGCCATTTTCTGCCGGTGCAAAATATCCCAATTCATCCTGTCCGCCTACATATATACGGTTATCAGTACCGATCTCAACGGATCTAACAATGGTCTTATTGGGTAAAGGATAATTATTCCAGTACTTGCCGTCAAAACTTAGTAAGCCTTCATTATTGGCAAAATAAACAATGCCATTTTTATCCTGCTTAATATCCCAGTTTTGCAATCCTGCTTTGTAAACCTGTTTCGAATAATTCAGTATATCGGGAAATCCTATAGTATTTTGACATAAAGTATGCAAAGGCAAACAAAGTAAAAAAATCAATTGTTTCATAATTCGTTCTTAAACTGTTTGTGAAGTTATACAAAATGTTTGTGATGTAGTATTGTTGTATAATATATACACTTAAAATCAGTAGTTTATATTTCCTGATGTAGTAATGATGTGGTTGATAATTTTTTGTTTGTATGGGTAGGATATACTTTTACAATCCAGAATTACGTCATTTTTTGATTCACTAAAACGAGCGCTATATGAAATTAAGAACTACTATGCTGTGTCTCAGTATTTTCCTTGGGACCATTTTTCAACAAGCCACAGGGCAGGATTTAAATGCCTCAGGTAAAGTAACAAACAAAACAACTGGTGAACCCCTTGCAGGAGCTACTGTAAAAGTACAGGGAACAACAACAATTACGACAACCGATGCGAATGGAAATTTTTCCATAGCTGTTCCAAAAGGGGGCAGGCTTGCCATTACATTTAGCGGTATGACAGCAATTAGTATTCAGATTAATAATGCTGGTGCTGTTAACATTCAGATGGAGGAGGCTACAAAAAACCTGGATGAAGTAATTGTTATAGGTTATGGTGTACAAAAGGTAACAAAAGTTTCAGGTGCTATTTCAACAGTAAAAGGCGCTGATATTGAAAAATTAAACCCGGTAAGGGCTGAAGATGCTATCCAGGGTAGAGCTTCCGGAGTTACTGTGGTGTCAACCGGTTCTCCAGGTGCAACACCTACTGTACTTATACGAGGTATTCCTTCTTACACCGGTAATAATACCCTGGTTGTGGTTGACGGCGTTTTACAGTCTTTAGATGACCTTAACTCAATCAGCGCATCAGATATAGAGTCTATCAATGTTTTGAAAGATGCAGCTACTACCGCTATTTATGGTGTTAAAGGTGGCAATGGGGTAATTGTGGTTACTACAAAAAGTGGCAAAAAAAATCAAAAAACGCAATTCACTTTCAATAGTAATTACGGGATACAGCAGGTAGCAGGTAAAATAGGCGTGTTAAATGCTTCTGAATATGGTGCCATCGTGAATGAAGGAAGCACCGTTTCCGGGGGTAATATTATTTTCCCAGACTTATCAACCTTAGGCGTTGGAACTAACTGGCAGGATGAAATATTTCAAAATGCGGCGATTCAGAATTATGGACTGACTGCTAAGGGGGGCAGTGATAAAATGACCTATTTCCTTTCTGGTGGTTATCTTGGCCAGGAGGGTATTGTTGGTGGGGGCGATAAATCTTATTTCAACAGGATCAATGGTACTGCCAACCTTTCGTTTACCCTGCATCCCAAAATAAAATTAATAACCAATACAAGCTATAATAATATTAAAGGTTCCGGTGTAGCCGAAAACTCAATAAACAGTGTCATTTCAAATGCATTGAATTTTGATCCAACCCTGGGTTTATATAATATGGTACCCAATACTTATGGTAAATTTTCAACGAGCCAGTATATTCTATCCGAAATATTTAATCCGTTAACACAACTGGATGAAACGTACAATTATTCAAACACCAATAAGTTTTACGGAAAAGTAGAAATGCAGATCGATATACTGAAAAACCTGAAATTAACTTCCAGGTATGGTTACACATATGTAGATGTAGCCGGAAAAGGTTTTACTCCTCTGTCTTATTACGGGGCAGCACATATCAACTCTACACTAAATGCTGATGGTTCTGCTAAACCCGGGTCTCATAATTCAGTGTATGAGTTTAAAACCAATTATTTCACATATACATTTGAAACTTTTGCGAACTACAATTTTCAAATACGTGAAGATCATCAGTTTGATGCTGTGCTGGGTTATTCCATGAACAAGATAGCAGGTGATAATGTAAATGGTTCCAGGCAGGATGTTCCCTTTAATTCATGGGAATTTGCCGATATATCATCTGCCACCGGTACTGCACCGGCTTCCGGAATCAGTTTGGGTTCTTTTCAGTATGAAAGAAGAAACCTTTCTTATTTTGGCAGGATAAATTATGATTACAACAACAAATATTTAGCATCCTTTTCGGCCAGGAGAGATGGTTCTTATGCCTTTGGTGCCAATAATAAATTTGCCAATTTTTATGCAGGTTCATTAGGCTGGATCGCATCTAATGAAAAGTTCTTTACATCAAAAATTATTGATTATCTAAAAATAAGAGGAAGCTATGGTATTACCGGCAATGAAAATGTTAGCCCGCAATTCCAGCGAATTTCTACAGATATTTATAACTATGGCCTTGGACAAAATTCCGGATATACTTTTGGTAACGATCCTACTTCTATCGGTGCAACGATTGCTTCATTTAAAAATGATGACCTGCGCTGGGAAACCAATAAACAGTTAAATGCGGGATTTGATATGCGGTTACTTAAAAACAAAATCTCATTTTCTGCAGAATATTTTCAAAGAAATACCAGTGGTTTATTGTTTACCCCTTCCTTATCCCTGTACCTGGGTACAGCTGCGGCACCAACCGCAAATATCGGTACAACAAAAACCAGCGGTTTTGAATTGAATCTTGGATATACGGAAGTTTTATTCAAGCGTATTAAAATGAATACCAGCTTAACTTTTACAACAGCTAAAAACGAAGTTACCGAAACCAATAACGGGCTGATCACAGGTGGCTATTATGGCATACCCTCTTACACGGTAACGAGGTTCGAAAAAGGATTTACACCCGGATATTTTTATGGTCATGTAACAGATGGGTTATTTCAAAATGAAGCTGAAATAGCAGGTCATGCAACACAAAATGCTGCAAAACCAGGTGATATACGCTTTGTAGATTTAAATGGAGATGGTAAAATCAATGGCGATGACAGAAAACAAATAGGAGATCCTTTCCCAACTTTTACAATGGGCTGGAACCTTTCTCTGGAATACAAAAACTTTGATTTTAATACTTTCTTTTACGCTTCTGTTGGTAATGATATTTACAGGGCCTATGAAAGAAACCTGGCCATGACCAATAAATACAGGGCAGTTTTGGGCAGGTGGACCGGTGAAGGAACTACTAATGATGCCAACACACCCAGGTACACATTTACTGATGATAATTTAAATACAAGGGCCTCCGACAGGTATGTTGAAGACGGTTCTTTTGTAAAGATCAAAGACATGCAGCTGGGTTACACCGTACCCTCTTCAGTATATAAAAATAAAATTTTTTCAAGAATCAGGGTATTTGGCCAGGTTAAAAATCTGTACACGTTTACCAAATATTCCGGTTTTGACCCTGAAATATCAGGAGGAATATTTGAAACCGGAATTGATCGTGGTGCATATCCGCAGGCAAGGTCATATACAGTAGGTATTGATTTTAAATTTTAATCAGAAAAAAATTAACATTATGAAAAGAATAAAAATATTAATAAGCCTGTTTGCAATCATTTTAGTTGCACCAGCCTGTGAGAAATTCATTGATTATGATCCTAAGGATGATTTTCAGATCACCTCTGCTGATTATTTGAAAACTGCAGATGATTATCAAAAAATGGTTGTAGGAACATACTCACCATTACAGTGGATTTGGGCCAATACGGTAATTGGAGATGTTGCATCTGATAATTCTGTATCGGGTGGCGAAAACCCAACGGACCAGATCGGCTTTCAGCAAATTGACGATTATCTGACCAATGCAAATAACAGTTACCTGACCGAAGCATGGAAATCATGCTATGAAGGAATTAACCGGGCAAATTATTTACATGAAAATAAAGCCAATCTCGACTTTGCCGGCAAAGATGCACTTTATGGCGAAGTTTATTTCCTGAGGGCATTTTACTATTTTGAATTGGTTAGAAATTTCGGAGGTGTTCCTTTATTTGTTGATAAGCGGCTAACCGTTTCAGATTCAAGACAAATTCAACGATCATCCAAAGAAGATGTGTACAGACAGATTGAAGCTGATCTAACCGGTGCTATAGCCGTATTACCTATTACCAATGTACAAAAGGGAAGGGTAACCAAATATGCTGCCCAGGCTTTATTAGGTAAAGTATTATTATACCAGAATAAATTTGATGCAGCTGCTGCGATGTTGGAAAATGTGGTTAACGGCCCTTTCAATTTAAATACAAATTTTGGCAACATATTCTTACAGGCTGGTGAAAATGGAATGGAGTCGGTATTTGAAATTCAATACTCAAATGCCAGCCCTTTTTACGATTGGGCAAACCCGGGCAGGGGACAGGGTAACTTAGCTGTACAGGTTTGTGGAATCAGAAATTTAACCGGAACCAGTCCCTATGGACAGGGTTGGAGTACTAATTTACCAACTGCAAATTTAGCCAGTGCCTTTACAGCTGGTGACACAAGAAAAGCAGTAACCATCCTGGATATTGAAGCCTATAAAACTGCAAATCCCGGTTTTGGAATAACATATTTGACAGCACCTTACAAAAACACAGGATTGTACAATCAAAAATACCATCCCCGCAAAGGAGAAACTTCGGGCCAGGTGGAATTGAATTATTTAAATAATTTCAGAACCATTCGTTATGCCGATGTGCTGTTAATGGCCGCAGAAGCAAATAACAGGGCTACTGCAGCAAATGATACAAAAGCACAAACTTATTTGAACCGGATTCGTCAAAGAGCTTTCAATGATCTGCTGCACAACATAACTGCAACCGGTACAGCATTAAGGCAGGCCATTTGGGATGAAAGAAGACTGGAACTGGCCATGGAAGGTGACAGGTTTTATGACCTGGTTAGAACAGGACAGGCCGTTGCAAAAATTACCGGATTTATTGCCGGAAAAAATGAATTATTCCCAATACCACAACAGGAAATTGATATATCAGGTTTAACACAAAATCCGGGTTATTAATCTTTAACTATTTAAATTAATTTTTATGAATGCAATAAAATATTTATACAGCATCCTGTTCTTGTTTATACTGTTAGGCGGCTGTCAAAAGATTGATACAGATGATATTTCTTTTGTAGATACCGCAGCAGCTCCTGCCAAGCTTTCAGTTCTTTTTGATATTACACAAAATAATACGGGCCTGGTAACCATTACACCAAATGGTGAGGGTGCCATTTATTATGATGTTTATTATGGTGATGGAACAGCTACACCGGCAAATTTATCTGCCGGAAAAAATACGACACATGTGTATGCCGAAGGAGTGTATGATGTAAGGATCGTCGCACGTACTGTTAATGGTAAAACAACGGAACTTATTCAGAAGTTAACCGTTTCTTTCCGGGCTCCGGAAAACCTGCTGGTAACTGTTGCCATTGATGCCGTAGATAATTTTAAAGTAAATGTTTCAGCATCTGCACTTTATGAAACTTTCTTCAGGGTTTATTTTGGAGATGTTCCAAACGAAGTACCTCAATCATTTTTAGAAGGACAAACGATCAGTCATGTATATGCAGCCGTTGGTACCTATACAGTTAGAGTAGTTGCATTAAGTGGTGGAGCTGCAACCACAACCTTTACCACAACAGTTACAATTGTAGATCCCGTTTTAATACCAATAACCTTCGAATCACCATCAGTTAATTATGCATTTACCAATTTTGGTGGCGGTGTATCAACCAAAATAGCCAACCCACAGATGAATGGTATTAATACCTCTGCTAATGTTGCACGTATGGTAAAAAATGCGCCTGAAGTTTGGGCGGGTAGTTTTATAACAGTTGGTACCCCAATTGATTTTTCGGCCAACAGGGTTTTCAGGATGAAAGTTTTTTCGCCCAGGGTGGGGGCCAAAGTTTTACTTAAGGTAGAAAACATTACAAACGGAGGTATCTTTTTTGAAAAAGAAGTACTTACTACCGTAGCCAATACCTGGGAAGATATGGCATTCGATTTTAGAACAATAAATACAGGTAATACGTATCAAAAAGTGGTTACGATCTTTGACCTGGGAACAGCAGGAGACGGATCAGCTAATTTTACATGGCTGTTTGATGATATCAGGCTTACCAACCAGATGCCTGTAAGTTTACTGGCATTACCGGTTACATTCGATCTGCCGGGAGTAAATTATGAGGTTACTGATTTTGGAAATAACCAAACTGTTGCTGCAGTTGATCCGGTAACTGCCGGAAACAATGTGAAGAGAACCACCAAAGTAAATGGTGCCGAAACATGGGCCGGAACAACCATTGGTGCAGGCTTTACCGCACGTATTCCTTTTACAGCCACTAACACTCAAATGAGTATCAGGGTTTATTCTCCTGCTGCAGGCATTCGGGTAAGATTAAAAGTAGAAGACCGTACAAATAATACCAGGTCTGTTGAAACGGAAGCCATGACACAGGCAGCAAATACCTGGGAGACCCTGGTTTTTGATTTTGCCAACCAGTCTTCGGGTACCGCAGCTTTGAACCTCACTTATAATTATGATATGGCATCTGTGTTTTTTGATTTTGGAATTGCAGGTTCCGGAAAAATTTTCTATTGGGATGATGTAACTTTTTTATCCGCCAATGTAGTACCTAATTATTTAATACTTCCTTTAACGTTCCAGTCAACAACTTATGGCTATCCATTTATTAACTTTGGGGGCGGTAATGCAACTGTAGTAGATAATCCAAGTGCATCGGGTATTAATACGAGTACCAAAGTAGGTAGAATGGTAAAAGGACCACCGGAGGTATATGGAGGAAGTTTTATCGAAATGGTAAACCCTATAAATTTTTCAGTTTTAAGAACATTTAAAGTAAAAGTGTATTCACCAAGGATAGGAGCCAAGCTGCTGTTAAAAGTAGAGAATGCAACCAATGGCGGTATCAATTTTGAAAGGGAAGTAGCCACTACAACTGCAAATGCTTGGGAAGAACTGACCTTTGATTTCAGTGCCATCAATGCCGGAAATTTCTATTCAAAGATCGTTTTGATTTTTGACCTGGGAACAGCAGGCGATGGCTCGGCAAACTTCACTTATTATTTTGATGACATTACTCTTAATTAATTTTAAAAATAAAATTATGATTACTAATAAAAAATCTTACATCATCGTTTTACTGCTCACTGTAATAGGTTTCAGTGCCTGTAAAAAAGATGAATATTCTTTTGGTGATATTACAACACCAGGCGGTCTTGCTCTTGCAACGGTAATTGAGGGTGTAAATGCTGCCAATCCGTTTGGAAATGGTACCGGTAAAGTTGATGTTTCGGCTACCGCTGCCAATGCACTTACTTATAAGATTGATTTCGGCGATGGAACTGCAGCCCAAATGGTTCCATCCGGTGTGATCAACTACAGGTATGGTACCCCCGGTACATCTACCTTTACAATTACCGTAAATGCAATTGGTACAGCTGGTGTTATTTCAACAATCAGTAAACAGGTAAAAGTGTTTGTAAATTTTGTAATTCCTGCTGCAATTTTACAAAATTTAACAGGTGGGTCATCCAAGGTTTGGATAACGGATCATGATACAGACGGTCATTTTGGAGTAGGGCCAAATGACCAGTTTGCACCCATCTGGTATTCTGCTACGCCAAATTCAAGAGAAGCTTGTGCGTATGATGATGATATTACTTTTTCAAAGGATGCCAATGATAACGTAAAATTGTCGATAGATAATAAAGGGGCATCTTTCTCTATTGGAGCGTCTGCCGCATTTTATGGTTTTGCAGGCGGTGATGGTTGTTATGCCATTAGTACAGGAGGAATCAGGTCGCTCATATTTATGGATGCATCTTCAAATTCAACCCCGGCACAATCAACCAGGATACAATTTACGGTACCCGGTAATGGGATACTAAATTTTGGAACCGGCGGAACTACCTATGAAATATTATCAATTTCCAGCACACAAATTCATTTGCGTAACATTGGTATTGATGGTAACTCCTGGTATCAGAAACTGGTTAAAAAGTAAATTTTTATGAAATTATTTAAAATAATGGCCGTCCTGGGTTTCTTGTTTTTTATAATAAGCAGTTGCAGTAAAGGGGGGTCAGATAATGGACCGGCCCAAACTGCTCCCGGCAACCTGGTGATCACATCGGTTGTAAGTACAGATGGAAGTGGAAATGTATCCTTTACCGCTACAGCGACCAATGCAGTTACTTATGTGTATGAATTTGGCAATGGGGTTATTTTAACAGTACCCACCGGTGTTACCACTTATCAATATACACTTGCCGGCAGCAATACCTATACGGTTAAGGTTACAGCAACAAGCAGTTCAAATTTATCGATCAATAAAACGGTGCAGGTTACGGTAAACGTTATACCCAGTGCACCAGGTCTTGTTTTTTCAGATGAGTTTAATGTGGATGGCCTGCCCAATGCTTCTAAATGGGGATATGATATAGGTACTGGCAGCGGCGGATGGGGAAACAATGAGTTACAATATTATACCAACAGGCCCGAAAACGCGGTAGTAATAAATGGGGTATTGAAAATAACGGCTATTAAAGAAAATTATAGTGGCAGTGCTTATACATCAGCCAGGTTATTATCAAAAGGCAAATATTCTTTTAAGTACGGCAGGATAGAAGTACGGGCTAAATTTCCTACCGGTGTAGGTACATGGCCTGCTGCCTGGATGTTAGGCGATAATATTAATACCGTTGGCTGGCCTGCATGTGGCGAAACAGATATTGTTGAACATTTAGGCAGAGACCTGAACAGGATATACGGCACATTGCATTACCCCGGCCGTTCGGGCGGCAATGCCGATGGCAATACCATTGTAATACCGGATGCTACAACAGCTTTTCATACGTACACAGTCGATTGGTCATCAACAGCCATTAAGATCTATGTAGATGCCCAGTTGTATCATACGGTATCCAATTCAGCTGCCATTCCCTTTAATCAAAACTTTTTCATCTTATTAAATATGGCCATGGGGGGAAACTTTGGTGGCCCGGTAGATCCGGCTTTTACCAGTGCAACCATGGAAATAGATTATGTAAGGGTTTATCAATAAAATAAAAATGTGCTGATTTTTATATGAGATATTAGTAGCAGTTAGTTTTCTCATATAGCAATCGTTATTAAGCGGAACGTATTCACTTATCCAGGTAGATACCTCCGCTTTTTTATGTAAGATGGATATGGAAATAAAAAAGTAATAATGAAAAGCGAAGCAATAAAACTGAAGCCGGTTGAAATTGATGGAGAAATTTTTTACAAAATTTCTGATGTGGATGACATGCGGCCATTTTTTATGAGTATTGTCAGTGATTCAGATCACTGGATGTTTATTGCAAGCAATGGGGGCGTATCAGCCGGAAGAAAAGATGCACAGCATGCCCTGTTTCCGTATTACACCGATGATAAAATAACCGGTTCTGCAGAAACTACAGGAAGTAAATCAGTTTTTTGGATTTATAAAAACAACCAGGAATATGTATGGGAGCCCTTTTCCCAAAGAGGCGAGGGTAAATTCAACAATACCCGGAACCTTTACAAAAGTAAATTCGGTAATAAAATTATTTTTGAAGAGATCAATGCTGATCTGGGACTTTGTTTTCAATATCAGTGGAATTCAAGCAACCAGTATGGTTTTGTACGAAAAACTAACCTAATCAATCTGACAGATACAGTAGTTAAAATCAGGTTATTGGATGGTGTACAAAATATTCTTCCCTTTGGTGTGGGCAGCGATCTTCAAAACAGTGCCAGTAACCTGGCTGATGCATACAAACGTACTGAACTCATTCCGCAATCGGGTCTGGGCATCTTTGCCCTGAGTGCAATAATAGTAGATAAGGCGGAACCAAGTGAGGCATTAAAAGCAAATGTAGCCTGCTGTATCGGATTGGATGATACCCTATACCTGCTTTCTTCATTGCAATTAAAAAGTTTCAGGGCAAGCGGAGTTGTTCAACAGGAAGAAGATATTAAAGGAGAATCCGGTGCATATTTCGTGGTCAGTGAATTAACACTCTATGCTGATCAAAATAAAGAATGGATGATTGTATTGAATGTCAATCAGAATCATTCCGCAATTGTGCAACTTTCAGAAAGAATAAAAACGGATAAAGATCTATCCAAAAAAATATGGGCCGATATTAAGCTTGGCACTGAAAATTTGGTTAAGCTAACAGCAGCATCTGACGGTTTACAATATACTGCCGACGGTTTGAAAGATACCAGGCATTTTTCCAATGTATTATTCAATATCATGCGGGGAGGTATTTTTGATGATAACTACCAGATCGAAAAATGGGATTTCAGCAATTACCTGCGAAAAGCCAATCACCAGGTTTTTGAAGAAGCGCAGTCAACTATTCAACAACTGCCCGAAACCTTTACTGTTCAGTCTTTGAAAAATAGGGCAGACAAAATAAACAATATCAATTTTCTACGGTTAGCTACAGAATACCTGCCACTGAAATTCAGCCGGAGACATGGTGATCCCAGCCGGCCCTGGAACCAATTTTCAATTAATACAAGAAGTGAAGCAGATGGTTCAAAAATTTTAGATTACCAGGGTAACTGGCGTGATATTTTTCAAAATTGGGAAGCTTTGGCATATTCCTATCCTGAATTTATTGAGGGAATGATTTTTAAATTTCTCAACGCTTCTACTTTTGATGGGTACAATCCTTATCGTGTTACCAAAGATGGCTTTGACTGGGAAACAATAGAACCGGATAACCCCTGGTCGTATATTGGTTACTGGGGTGATCACCAGATTATTTACCTGCTGAAATTTTTTGAATTTTTAGAAAACCACCGGCCCGGGCATATTCAGGAGCTGTTGAATAAAAATGGTTTTGTATACGCCAATGTTCCCTATAGAATTAAACCATACCAGGATATCCTGCACAATCCAAAAGACACGATTGAGTTTGATCATAAAAAAGACCTGTCAATTCATGAACGTATGAGCAGGATTGGCGCCGATGGCTCATTGCTCACCAATACCGATGGCGAAATATACCACGTTAGTTTTTGCGAAAAACTTCTTGCAACCGTACTGTCCAAACTGTCCAATTTTGTGCCTGATGGCGGCATCTGGATGAATACACAACGGCCGGAATGGAATGATGCCAATAATGCGTTAGTGGGCAACGGCCTTTCCATGGTTACACTTTCTTATCTCCGTAGGTTTTTAAAATTCTTTCAACCTGTTTTTGAAAAAAATGCCTCAACGGAAATGATCATTTCCGCTGAGTTATATACATTCTTTGATCATGTTGCAAAAACATTTGAGCACTACAAAGACATACTTTCAGGGGAAATAAATGATATCCTGAGAAAAAAAATGACCGATGCCCTCGGTACAGCAGGCAGCTATTACAGAACCCAGGTTTATACAAATGGTTTCAGCGGTAAAAAGAAAACCATTTCTGCTAAGCAAATTCTGGATTGTATCAGTTTGGCCAATGAGTTCCTTGAACACGCCATCGCAGTGAATAAAAGAAACGATGACCTGTACCATACCTATAATTTAATTTCTTATGATGAACTCTCCGTGCAGGTTGCTCATTTAAGTGAAATGCTGGAAGGGCAAGTGGCTGTTCTCAGCTCGGGATTTCTTTCAACAGAACAGAGTTTGAAATTATTGGATGCACTTAAAAAAAGTTCACTGTACCGGCAGGACCAGAATAGTTATACCCTTTATCCCAATAAAAACCTGCCGAAATTTTTACATAAAAATTCGATACAGCAAAAGTCTGCAGCAAGCTCTTTGCTACTGAAACAATTGGTGGAAGACGGTAATCTTTGCATTATTGAAAAAGACATTCATGGTGAATTGCATTTCAACGGAAATTTCAGAAATGCAAATGATGTTAAAACCGCTTTAGAACAGTTAGACCAGCATTACACGACCTTGGTTGAAAAAGAAAGGGCACTAATACTCCGGATATTTGAAGAAGTTTTTTGCCATAAGGAATTTACCGGAAGGTCGGGTACCTTCTTCGGTTACGAAGGTTTGGGCTCTATTTACTGGCATATGGTTTCTAAGTTATTGCTTGCTGTAATGGAAACCTGTATCAGGGCCATTCAGCACAGATCCGGTGAAGAAATGATTAATGACCTGGTAGCACATTTCTACGACATCAACGAAGGCATTGGCGTTCATAAGCCACCGCATTTGTATGGTGCATTTCCAACCGATCCGTATTCACACACACCTTTCAACAAGGGTGCGCAACAACCCGGAATGACAGGGCAGGTGAAAGAGGATATTATTTCCCGCTTCGGAGAACTTGGTATTATAGTTGGAGAAGGAAAAATTTCCTTTAATCCCGGATTATTAAGAAAAACGGAATTCCTTAGATCAGGCGCAGCATTCGAATATCTATCGATTCAAAAAGAAATGACAAGTATCAACTTAACGGCTAATACTTTAGCATTCACCTATTGTCAGGTGCCATTTGTATATCATATTGCCGAACAAAATTCAGTAAGGATTACAAATGCAAACGGAATATTGTCGGAAGCGAAAGGACTTGAAATTAATGCTTTTGAGAGCAACGAAATATTTAACAGAACGGGGTTGATAAAACAGGTAGACGTTTATCTTACACCACGATTGGAATAATAAATATGTTTTCAGGCTGGAATCTTTATTAAATCTAAAAGACTGCCTAATGATGATTGAATGGAGTCCAAAATAAGTGTATAAGTGGTAAGTGGGGACACCTACCGTGGCGGACGATGCACCGCGGTTAGTGTAATCACCAACCACAATAAGGGGAATGTAAATTTAATCCGATAGCTATCGGATTTTAGACAGCTTCTAAGTGGAATATTTTTTTAGGATATAAAATAAATATGAAACAAACAATTATCCTGCTGATTTTACTGACTGTTCACAATGCTTTTTCTCAACAAAAAGTAAAATATAACCAACATCTTTTTCTACAAAAGATAAAGTTGTTCAGGTTAATACATCTACTGATAACACCAATTAAATATTAACGGAAAGTTTATGAAAATATTTTTTTTTATAATGATCTTTTGTAGTTATTCATGTACTGCTTATTGCCAGGCAGATAAGGTCACCATAAAAAAGAATAACAATGGAATTAAACTTAAAGTCAACGGAAATGACTTTATGATTAATGGGATGAACTGGGATTATTTTCCTATTGGAACAAATTACACCTATAACCTTTGGGATAAAAAAGACCCTGTAATTCAGGAAGCTTTAGATAGTGAAATGTCTTTGCTTAAAAATATGGGTGTAAATGCCATAAGGGTTTATACCGGTATTCCTAAAAAATGGGTGGAGTATATTTATACGAATTATGGCATTTATTCTATGATAAACCATTCTTTTGGCCGTTATGGTTTAACCTTAAAAGGAACATGGGTAGCACAAACAGAATATGGGGATGCTGATACCCGTGAATTATTGTTGAAAGAAGTAAAGCAACTGACAGCGGAGTATAAAGATACCAAAGGGTTGCTTTTGTTTTTATTGGGCAATGAAAACAATTATGGGTTGGTTTGGGAAGGAGCAGAAACAAAGAATATTCCTGAGGCAGACAGAAAATCTGCAAAAAGTAAACGGGCCCTATATAAATTATTTAATGAGGCTGCAGTAGCTATGAAAACTATTGATCATTCTCATCCAATTGCACTTTGTAATGGCGATTTACAATCCCTTGATCTGATAGCAAAGGAATGCACAGCTATAGATATTTTAGGAATCAATGTTTATCGGGGTATCTCCTTTGGGGATGTATTTGAAAGAGTGAAAAAGGAATACGGGAAACCTGTTTTATTTACAGAATTTGGTTCGGATGCTTTTAACACTGTTTCTCAAAAAGAAGATCAAAATGCACAGGCAACTATATTAAAAGGAAATTGGAAAGAAATTTATGAAAACGCAGCTGGTTTAGGTAAAAGCGGAAATTGTATAGGAGGATTTACATTTCAATTTAGCGATGGTTGGTGGAAATTTGCGCAAACTAAAAATTTAGACATTCATGATGCAAATGCTTCCTGGTCCAATGGGGGATATAGTTTTGACTTTGTAAAAGGGAAGAACAATATGAATGAAGAATGGTTTGGCATTTGTGCAAAAGGAGCTACCAATGCTAAGGGCCTATATCAATTATTGCCCCGTACTGCTTATAATACCTTAAAAGAAGTACATCAGTTTAATCCTTTTACTGATGGAATGACTTTGACTTCACTGAATGATCATTTTAAAAGTATTGAACCGATGGATGCAATCTTAAAAGCGGGCAATAGCAAAACAGCATCCGGTGTCAATTCAAAAAAAATCACAGCCAAAGAAATATTAGGTAATTCAAATTATCAAGCCATCTCTTATGGAGGATATAGAGACAAAACAAGGGATATCGAACCTACAGTTTCTCAAATAACCGAAGATTTAAGGATCCTGTCGGCTATGAAAATTAAAGTGCTCAGAACCTATAATGTGCACCATACTGAAGTTTCTGATTTATTAAAAGCCATCAGGGCATTAAAGAAAGAGAATCCTGGTTTTGAAATGTATGTGATGTTGGGCGCCTGGATAGATTGTAAAAATTCCTGGACGGAAAACCCGCCCATTCGTAATGTGGATAGTGAACGTAATCCAACAGAAATAGCCGAAGCGGTGAAATTGGCAAATGAATACCCTGAGATCGTAAAGATTATTGCTGTGGGTAACGAAGCGATGGTAAAATGGGCATCGAGTTATTATGTAGAACCAGGCATCATATTAAAATGGGTAAATTATTTACAGGATTTGAAGAAGCAGCAAAAATTACCCAAAGATGTATGGATAACCAGTTCCGATAATTTTGCTTCCTGGGGTGGGGGAGGTAAAGAGTATCATGTAGAAGACTTAAAGGAACTAATAAAGGCAGTCGATTATATTTCTATGCACACCTATCCAATGCACGATACCCATTACAATCCTGTATTTTGGGGTATTTTGGAGAATGAAAAACTATTAACTGAACGCGAAAAAATAGATGCCGCAATGATCAGGGCAAGAGATTATGCTGTTGCGCAGTATAAAGCTGTTTCAAATTATATGAAATCATTGGGAGTAGAAAAGCCAATTCACATAGGTGAAACCGGTTGGGCTACTTTGTCTAATGAGCGTTATGGCAATACCGGTTCAAAAGCAACAGATGAATATAAATCGGCGATGTATTATAAATTAATGAGAGAATGGACAAATAAAGAAAGGATGTCTCTTTTTTACTTTGAAGCTTTTGATGAGCAATGGAAAGACAGCAAAAATTCATTGGGTTCAGAAAATCATTTTGGATTGATCAATGTACAGGCCCAGGCCAAGTATACCCTTTGGGAGATGGTTGACCAGGGCGTTTTTAAGGGTTTAACACGCGATGGCAAGCCCATTACAAAAACATACAATGGTAATGTAGAAACCTTGTGGTTGGAAGTTAAAACTCCGGATACATTGATTAAAAAATAATAAGTAATGGGAAAATTTAAATTTATTACGGGTCCCTTTAAATTTTTGCTAATACCTTTTTTTATGGCTTTCTCACTGAATAGTAATAACGTAACAAAGGATTTGGAAATTGAAGTTTTTGAAACTTCTGCACAGGGAAATTCACTAAAAAAAATAACCTCATTTTCAAAAGGTAAAGATCCGCTTGTGATCAGGCTGAATCCTGATGAAAAATTTCAAACGATAACCGGTTTTGGTGGCTCTTTCACAGAGGCTTCTGCTTACCTGCTCAATAAACTCAGCCGCAGCAACCGGGAAAAAATACTCAAGGCATACTTTCAGGAGGATGGCGCTAATTATTCCCTCACCAGGACACATATCAATTCCTGTGACTTTTCATTAAGCAATTATGGGTATGCAAATGTTGTTGGCGATAAAAAGCTGGAACACTTCAGCATTGAAGAAGACAGGAGTGATTTGATACCTATGATAAAGGATGCGCAGCAATTTTCAAAAGAGGGATTTAAGATCATCGCTTCTCCATGGACGGCCCCGCCCTGGATGAAAGACAATAAAGATTGGCGTGGCGGAAAACTATTACCTGAATACCGGGAAACATGGGCTTTATATTTTTCGAAATATATTCAGGCTTATAAAGAAGAAGGTATAAATATTTGGGGAGTAACTGTTGAAAACGAACCCCTGGGAAACGACAAAAACTGGGAGAGCATGCATTTCACACCGGAGGAGATGCGGGATTTTGTCCGTGACTTTCTCGGTCCCCGTTTAGAAAAAGATGGGTTCGCCAGCATACCTGTTTTGGGCTACGACCAAAACCGCGGAGATGAACTTAATAAATGGGCGAAAGTGATGTTTGAAGATAAAGTTGCGTCAAAGTACTTTGGCGGCACAGCAATACACTGGTATGCCAGCACCTACGATTATTTTCCTGAATCACTTCAATATACTCACCGGCTCGCACCGGAAAAGTATTTAATAAATACCGAAGCCTGCATTGATGCTCAGGTGCCTGTATGGAAGGATGACAACTGGTATTGGAGTAAGAAGGCTAAAGACTGGGGCTGGACTTGGGCTCCTGAAAATCAAAAATATTTACATCCGGAGTATGTTCCTGTATTTCGATATGCCAGAGATATAATCGGATGTCTTAACAATTATGTAGATGGTTGGGTTGACTGGAATATGGTTTTGGATAAACAGGGTGGGCCAAACTGGTTCAAAAATTGGTGTACGGCTCCGGTTATTGTTGATGTAGAAAAAGACGAAGTTTATTTTACACCCCTGTATTATACGATGGCGCATTTCAGCAAATTCATCAGGCCGGGCGCTGTGAAAATAGGTTGCAGCATTAGTGATAAAGAACTGTTGGCTACAGCCGTAAAAAATCCGGATAGTAGTTTTGCGTTGGTTATTTTTAACCCCACAGAGCAGGTAAAAAACATATCCATACAACTGAATAATAAAACAAAAAATATTGCTATCAGCGCAAAAGCGTTGCAAACCGTAATATTAAAATTTTAAAACCAAACTAAATGTGTCACTTAAAATTCATTAAATATGTCAAATAATTCAAGCCCTGCAAAAGTGGTTCCTATGGGGCAAAAAATAGCCTTTGGTTTAGGTATGTTAGCCAACCAGATGTTTCCGGCAGCCTTAGGTATTTTTATGGTGGTATTGGTTGAAAATTTAGGAATGCCCTCATGGATGTGGGGTATTTTATTTTTTCTGCCCAGGATATTTGACGCATTCTTTGATCCTATCATGGGTTTTATCTCCGACAACACTAAATCTGTTTGGGGAAGGCGAAGACAGTATGTGTTTATAGGAGCTATCATAATGGGAATTTCCTTTGTGGTCATGTGGCAACTATACAGAGATAGCGGGGTAAATTATAATTTCTACTTTTTTCTTATAATTTCGACCGTGTTTTATTTCGGGCTTTCCATATTCAGCGTTCCTTATGTAGCTATGGGGTATGAGATGAGTGATGATTTTCATGAGCGCACACAGATCATGGCCATATCACAATGGATCGGGCAATGGGCATGGGTAATTGCACCCTGGTTTTGGGTGGTGATGTACGACCCCAAATGGTTTCCCAATGCAGATACAGCCACCAGAACCCTGGCGGTATGGGTAGGCATTTCGTGTATGATATTAGCGATGATGCCTGCCATCTTCATTAAAAGTAAGTCTACAAAACATGACCATACCTTAAAGCCGTTAACTTATAAAACAATTGGCGGCAGTTTAAAGGAGATTTTGATCAGTTTCAAAGAAGCTTTTAGTAATAAGCCTTTCAGAAAACTTTGTATTGCTACCTTCTTAATTTTTAATGCCTTTAATACGGTTGCCGGTTTTACTTTTTTTATTGTTGTTTATTATCTTTTTAACGGCAGTACAGCAGATGCGGGTATCTGGCCTACACTTTTTGGATGTATAGGTGCTTTAGCTACTACTTTTATGGTTATACCCATAGTGGCCTGGGTATCTAAAAAAATGGAG
Organism: Chitinophagaceae bacterium; assembly: GCA_031413755.1. GTDB lineage: Bacteria > Bacteroidota > Bacteroidia > Chitinophagales > Chitinophagaceae > Ferruginibacter. The sequence continues at coordinate 574 of JANOFR010000034.1, read as the reverse complement.
AAAAAGAGGGCCTTTTTAATTTGCCAGGGTATTTCTATTTTTGGATATCTATTGCTTTGGTTTCTCTTCATTCCTGGCAAACCTTATATGTTTTTGTTTGCTTTGCCTTTCTTCTCCTTTGGTATCGGAAGTTTGTTTACTTTAATGATGTCGATGACCGCTGATGTTTGCGACATGGATGAGTTAGAATCCGGTAAACGAAGGGAAGGGATTTTTGGCGCTATTTACTGGTGGATGGTGAAGTTTGGTTTTGCGATTGCAGGATTGCTAACCGGCGTTATTATGTCTATTGTAGGTTTTAAAGCAGGCGCCGAAACGCAAGCTGAGGGTGCAGTTACAGGATTGCGGCTTTTTTTCTCAGGTATCCCGATCTTAGGTACTTTGATAGCCATGTGGGTAATGCGGAATTATGACCTGACTGAAGCGAAAGCAAGAGCGATCAAAAAAGAAATAGATGCCAGAAAAGAGCCGGTCAAAAAACAGTCTTCAGCCTATCTTTCCGGAAAACTACTCTCTTTAGAAAAAAATGGATTGACTGTTAATGCTTTAACCGGCTTGGATTTTAGTTTAAAAA